>DATBDM010000156.1:0-45971 GCA_036269915.1 Solirubrobacteraceae bacterium
ACTTCCTGTTCGAGTCCGGGCAGGATCTCGTCGTCGGCTTCGACCATTACGACGCCGACGCCGTGCACCTCTACATCGAGCAGTCGTTCTCGTTCCGCGTCGCCACGCCCGAGGCGGCGGCGGCGCTCGTGCCCGCCTGACGGCAGGCCTTGACCCCCCGGCGCTCGCGGGCGTAACGTCGGGGGGTGAGGCATGTCGCCGCGATCGTTGCGGGCCGCCGCACGAAGTGGCTCGTCGTCCTTGCCTGGGTGGTCCTCCTGATCATCTTCGCCCCGCTCGGGGGGAAGCTGAAGGACGTCACGGACAACCGCACGGAGTCCTTCCTCCCGAAGAGCGCCGAGTCGACCCAGGTGCTGCGCATCATGCAGCGCGAGTTCGGCGGACAGACGGTCTCCGGGCTCGTCGTCTACACGCGGCCGGGCGGCCTCACGCCGGCCGATCGCGCGCGGATCATCGCCGACGCGGCGCGCGCGAAGGCGACGCTGCCGGTCGTCGGACGGCCCGTGCTCCCGTTCGGGCCCGCGGCGCCGGGAGGCCTGGTCTCCAAGGACGGGTCGGTCGCCTATTCGGTGATCGCCTTCCCGGACGACAACGACAAGCTGGGCGACTGGGGCAAGAGCCTGCGCGCGATCGTCGACCGGGCGCCGCCGCACGCGCGGGTCTTCGTGACCGGTGGGCTCGGCTTCAACGCCGACTTCGAGGAGGTCTTCAACTCCATCGACACCAAGCTGCTGCTCGTCACCGTCCTGCTCGTGCTCGTGCTGCTGGGGGCGATCTACCGCTCGCCGCTGATCGCCTTGATCCCGCTCGTGGTCGTCGGCGTCGCCTACGCGATCGCCCAGGGCCTGATCTACCTCTACGCGAAGTCGGGCGCGACCGTCGACGACAACGGCACCACGATCCTGGTGGTGCTCATGTTCGGCGTGGGCACGGACTACTGCCTGTTGCTCGTCTCCCGCTACCGCGAGGAGCTGCGCAGCACCCAGGACAAGCACCGGGCGATGGCCCGCGCGGTGCGCCGCGCCGGACCGGCGATCGTCGCAAGCGGGCTGACCGTCGTGCTGGCGATGCTCGTGCTGCTCGTCGCCCGCATCGGCTCGATCCACTCGCTCGGGCCCGTCGCGGCGATCGGCGTCGGCGTCGCCATGATCGCCGGCGTGACGCTGCTGCCTGCACTGCTGACCATCGCCGGGCGGCGCGGCTTCTGGCCGCGGCGGCGGATGGTCGCCTGCCGGCCGGGCGAGGTGTTCACGGAGCGCCAGAGCGTGTGGCGGCGCCTCGGCGACAAGGTGCTCACCCGTCCGGCGATGGCCTTCGGCGTCACGGCGGCACTGTTCGTGTTCGCCGGCTTCGGGCTGCTCGCCTACAAGGAGGACTACAGCGTCAACAACGCCTTCAAGAAGCAGACGGAGAGCGTCGACGGCTTCAAGGTGCTCAGCGCGTCGTTCCCCGCGGGCGCGCTCTCGCCGACCACGGTGATCGTCGAGCACCGCGGCGGCGGGCCGGCGACGCCGGCCGACGTCGCAGCGGTGCGCGCGCGCCTCCGGGCCGTCCCGGACGTCGCGGGCATCGGGCCGCCGCAGCGCTCGAGCGACGGGCGCCTCGTCGCCCTCGCGGTCACCTTCCCGGACGACCCGTTCGCCGACACGGCGCTGGCCCGCGTGCAGACGCTGCGCGACAGCCTCGCCCGTGCCGGGCCGTCCGTGCGCGCGCTCGTCGGCGACGGCAGCGCGGTCCAGCACGACTTCAACCAGGCGGCGGCGCGCGACCTGCGGCTGATCGTGCCCCTCGCCCTGCTGGCCATCGGGCTGATCCTCGGCATCCTGCTGGAGGCGGTCGTCGCCCCGATCGTCCTCATGGGCACCGTCGTGCTGTCGTTCTTCGGCACACTCGGACTCTCGATCGTCGTCTTCCGGTACGTGCTGGGCGACGCCGGCGTCGACACGTCGATGCCCACGTACGCGTTCATCTTCCTCGTCGCCCTCGGGACGGATTACACGATCTTCCTGATGAGCCGCGTGCGCGAGGAGGCGCGCCACGTCGGCACGCGTGAGGGCGTGCTGCGCGCACTTGCGGCGACCGGCCCGGTGATCACGAGCGCCGGCGTCATCCTCGCCGGCACCTTCGCGGTGCTGATGACCCTGCCGGTGACCTTCGTCTTCGACATCGGCTTCATCGTCGCGGTCGGCATCCTCCTCGACACGTTCATCGTGCGCACGATCATGGTCCCGGCGCTCGTCGAGCTTCTGGGCGACCGGATCTGGTGGCCGTCGAACGCCCGGGGCGGCGGCCACGCGCTGCACGAGGGCGCCGAGGTCGAGGAGCGTCCGAAGGTCGTCGCGTAGCCCCGTGCGAGCTCGTCGATCGCGCGCAGGCAGCCGGCCTCGTCGGGCCGCGGCGCGGCGTCATCCTAGAGCCAGCCCGCCCGCTTGAACGAGGCGAACAGCCCGCCCGCGGTCGCGAGCATCAGCCCGACGACGATCGGATAGGCGGCGTGCCAGCGCAGCTCGGGCATGTGGACGAAGTTCATCCCGTAGAAGGAGGCGATGAAGGTCGGGACGGTGATGATCGCCGCCCAGGCCGAGATGCGCCGCACGACGTCGTTCTGCTCGACCGAGATCACCGCCATGTTGGCCTGCAGGATCGTGCTGAGCAGGTCCCGCTGCGCGGCGATCTCGTCGTTGACGAGCCGCAGGTGGTCGTCGACGTCGCGGAAGTACTCGCGCAGCTCGACGGCGACGTCCATCACGCCACCCTGCACGATCGCCGCCGCGGGGCCGAGCAGCGGGTGCACCGCGCGGTAGAAGTCGGTCGCCTCGCGGCGCAGCTCGTAGATCCGCCGCGTCGGCGCGGCGGCGCCGGAGAAGACCGTGCGCTCGAGGTCCTCGATGTCGCGCTCGAGGCCCTCGACGACCGGCGCGTAGCCGTCGACGACGGTGTCGAGGATCGCCCACAGCACCGCGGCGGGGCCGATCTCGAGCAGCTTCGGGCGCTGCTCGAGCCGCAGCCGCGCCGCGTGCAGGTCGCTGGCGATGCCCTGGCGGACGGTGATCACGAAGCCCGGCCCGATGAAGATCGAGATCTCGCCGAACTCGACCTCCTCGCTCTCGTCGACGTAGCGGGCGGTGCGCAGCACGACGAACGTGATCCCGTCCTCGTAGCGCTCGACCTTCGGGCGCAGGTGGAAGCTCTGCGCGTCCTCGACGGCCAGCTCGTGCAGGCCGAACACGTGCTGGATCGTCGCGAGCTCCTCGGGCGCGGGATCGACCATGCCCAGCCAGACGAACCCGGGGTCGCGGCGGCAGATCGCCGCGGCCTCGCGCGGGTCCATCCTCCCCTCGTGCTGGCGCCGCCCGTCGCGATAGTGGGCGCAGTCGACGATCATGGCCCCCGCCCGTCGAAACTAGCCGCCGGGCGGCGTGTAGTCCACGGAGCGCTGCGCGGCCTCGTCGATCTGCTCGACGGTCAGCAGGTTGATCGTCTTCGTCGTCGCGCCGCCGGCGGAGTTGACGGTCAGCGCGATCGCCGCGGCCGCCGTCTCGTCGGGCAGGTCGACGGTGACGAACGCGTCGTGGTCGCCGAAGGCGAAGTAGAAGCTCTCCAGCGACCCGCCGAGGCCTTCGACGGCGTGCGCGATCGCGTCGCGCCGGCTGCTCCCTCCCTTGGTCCGTACGCCGCTGACGCCGTCGCGCGTGTAGGAGGCTTGGATGAGGTACTTGGGCATGCGCCCTCCTCGGATGTAGGGCCGTGCGGCGACTCTCCCATGCCCGCGGGGCGGGCGCAACGTCGCTAGAGGACGTCGGGCTCGGGCTCTGGGGCCGGCTCCGCGCCCCGGCGCCTGGCCATCCACATCTGGCGCGCGACGATCGCGACCACCAGCCCCACGGTGATCAGCAGCGCGTAGTGCGAGACGCCGTGCGCGACGTCGACCGCGCGCTGGCCGATCGCGTAGCCGAGGCCGACGATCAGCGCGATCCACATCAGCGCGCCGACGAGATCCCAGAGCAGGAAGGTGCGCAGCCGCATGCCGGTCCAGCCGACGGCCGCGTAGACGAGGACGCTCGGGATCGGCAGCAGGTAGGCGGTGGCGACGGCGAGCCAGCCCCACCGCCGCGACACCCGCTCCGCCCAGTCCATCCGCCGCTTGGCCTTGGGATGGGTGCCGACGAACAGCTGCAGCGCGCGGTGGCCCCAGCGCCGCCCGGCCCACCAGTAGATCCAGTCGAACATCATCGTGCCGGGGATGGCGGCGACCACGGCCACGAGCAGCGAGGCCTCGCCGATGCGCGCCTTCGCCCCCATCGTCACCATCGAGGTCATCGAGCCGCGGAACAGCTCGAGCAGCACGGGATGGGTGCCGACCAGCGATGGGACGAGCGGCAGCAGCAGCAGGCCGTAGGCACCGCTGAACGCGATCAGCGACATGCAGACCACGTCGGCGCGCTCGGGATGACCCTCCCACGGGAGGCCGGTTCCGCGGGGCGCGCTCACTCCTCCAGCGTAGTCAGCCCAGCTCGCGCCACGTGAACGCCGGGTCATATCCCAGCTCGCGGCGCGCCTTGTCGATGCCGAGCAGCGTGCCGTACTCGGGCACCTCCCCGCGGATCTCGACCCCCGGGAACACCTCCGCCATCAGCTCGCGGCTCGGGCGGCGCATCACCGTGTCGCCGGCCGCGATCACATAGGCCTCGGCGCCGCGCACGTCGGCCTCGAGGCCGAGCCGGGCGCTCTGGCCGACGTGGCTCTCGTCGACGTAGCCCCACAGGTTCCACTTGCGCACCGTCGGGTCGTCCTGCCAGCTCTCGAACTGCGCGTAGTCGGCACGCTCCATCACGTTCGAATAGCGCAGGCCGACGAACGGGATCCCGCTCCAGCGGTGGTATTGGCGGGCCATCTCCTCGCCGAGGACCTTCGAGAGCGCGTAGCTGGACTCCGGCCGCAGCGTGTGCGCCTCGTCGACCGGCGCGAACTCGGGCGGCTCGTCGAAGGGCAGGCCGAGCGTCGTCTCGCTGGAGGCCCAGACGACGCGCGCGAAGCCGAGCCGCAGCGCGCTCGAGAACACGGTCGAGGTGCTGAGGATGTTGGTGCGGAAGACCTGGTCGGGCGTGCCCTTGTCCGGCGCCGGGATCGCCGCGAGGTGCACGACCGCCTCGATGCCGGGCAGCACGTCGCCGCCCGAGAGCGCCTCGAGCGCTTGCCCGAAGTCGGTGAGATCGGCCGGCAGGAACGGCGCCACCGGATCGGGCGACGGGACCCGGTCGACGTTGAGCACCTCGTATCCGTGCTCGAGCAGTTCGCGGACGATCGCCCGCCCCGCCTTCCCGCTGCCTCCGGTGACTGCGACCTTCATCGTGTCCCGCTCCTCTCGTCTAGCGTTGTGACCCGATGCCGACCGTCCAGGGCCTCGAGCTCGCCTACGCGCTGCACCGGCTGCCGCCGGGGCGCTTTCCCTTCCACCGCTGGCGCTTCGAACTCTGGCACGGCTCGCAGCTCGTCGCGGCGGGATGGCGCGTCTCGCGGCCGGACGCCGGCCGCGCGCTGCGCGTCCAGGCGGCGGAGTTCGGGCACCGGCTCTTCGGGCTCCCGGCGCCCGACCGCGATCCCGGCGCCGGCCGCGGCGACCTGCGGCCCGGCTCCTCCGAGCGGCTCGCCCTCGGCCCGATCACCTGCCTGCTCGTGCCGCGGGCGCTCGAGCGCCCCGCGCTCGCGGTCTCCGGCTAGCACAGCGAGAGCACGCGCGCGCCCGAGATCCAGTGCACCTGGGTCGGGCCGAACTGCGTGACGAGCCGGCGGCCGATCGGATGCGTGTGGCCGTGGAGCAGGTGCCGCGGTTCGTGGCGCTCGACCCAGTCGCGCAGGCCCGACCAGCCGATGTGCGCGGGATCGTCGGGGTCGTCGTTGATGCCGAGCGGTGGGCAGTGCGCGACGAGCACGTCGGCGGCGGGCAGCCTGCGGGCCATCCTCGCGCCCTCGCGCTGTGTGTACTGGTAGGGCCCGCCGTCGCGCCGGTAGCGCACGCAGCCCTCGAAGCCGGCGAAGGTCAGTCCGCCCAGCGCGGTCCGGCGCCCCTGCAGGTCCTCGACCTCCACCTCGCGCAGGAGGTCCTCCGGGTCGTGGTTGCCGTGGACGCCGATGCGCGGGATCCGCAATCCCATCAGCGACTCGATCCAGCCGCGGTCGAGGTCGCCGAGGCAGATGACGGCGTCGACGGCGGTCTGCACCGCCATCACGGCAGGGTCGAGCGGGGGTCGCTTGTCGGCGAGGGCCAGGACGCGCATGCAGGCTGGACGTACCCCCCGGTGTCGGTTCCCGACCCTCGGTCTCGACAGCCCGTCCGACCGCTGGTATACAAGTATGCAGATGACCGCCCCGCAGCCCATCTCGCTGACGGAGCGCCGTGGCGGCACCGCGCGGGTCCGCGTGTACGCCAGCCTGCGCGACGCGATCGTGAGGGCCGACCTCGCGCCGGGTCGCCAGCTCTCCGAGAACGAGCTCGCCGCGTCGCTCGGCGTGAGCCGCACGCCCGTGCGCGAGGCGCTGCAGCGTTTGCGCGACGACCGCCTCGTCGAGGTCGTGCCGCAGCTCGGAACGTTCGTCTCCCCCATCTCCACGCGCGCTGTGGCCGATGCGCAGTTCATCCGCGAGGCACTCGAGTGCGCCGCGGTCCGCGCCGCCGCGGGCCGCGTCACCGACGAGGACCTCGAGGGGCTCGAGCAGAACCTCGTCGCGCAGGAGCGCGCGCGGGAGACCGCGGACTTCGACGCCTTCTACGTGCTCGACGACCAGTTCCACCAGTCGTTGTGCGACCTGTCCGGACGTGCCGTGTGGGCGATCACCCAGCGCGCGAAGGGCCACCTCAACCGCATCCGGCGGCTCAGCCTCCCCATCCCGAGCTACCTCGCCGAGATGATCGCCGAGCACCGCGAGATCGTCGTCCTGCTCGGCGAGCACGACCCGGACGGCGCCGAGGCGGCGCTGCGCCACCACCTGCAGATGGTGCTGCGCGAGCTCCCGCGCATCCGCGAGCAGCATCCCGACTTCTTCGAGGAGGACTGATGGCCGCCACCCTGGCCCCGACGACCACCGGCACGCTCGACCACCTGAGTCAGATGCACCTGATCCGCGAGCTCGAGACCGAGGCCGAGCGCCAGTACAAGGCCGCGCGGATCGGCGGCTACTGCCACCTCTCCTCCGGCCAGGAGGCGATGACGGTCGGCGTCGTCGACCGCATGCAGCGCGACGACCTGCTCGTGACGGGCTACCGCTCGCACGGCTTCGCGATCGCGCGCGGCGTCCCCGCCGACGCCGTGATGGCCGAGCTGTTCGGGCGCTCGACGGGCTGTGCGCACGGCCGCGGCGGCTCGATGCACCTGCTCGACACCGACCGCGGCTACTACGGCGGCTGGGGCATCGTCGCCGGCCAGCTGCCGATCGCCACCGGCCTCGCGCTCGCGCTGGTGCGCCAGGGCAAGCCGCAGGCCGTGCTCTGCGAGCTCGGCGACGGCGCGGTGAACATGGGCGCCTGGCACGAGTCGCTCAACCTCGCCGCGCTGTGGGAGCTCCCGGTCGTCTACCTCGTCGTCAACAACGGCTACGGGATGGGCACGAGCGTCGCCCGCGCGTCCGCCGAGCCGGAGATCTGGCGCCGCGCGAGCGCCTTCCGCATGCACGGGGAGCGCGTCGACGGCGACGACCTCGACGCCGTCCTGCAGGCCTCCGAGCGCCTGCTCACCACCGCGCGCGACGAGCGCCGCCCGGCCGTGCTCGAGGCCGTCACCTACCGCTATCGCGGGCACTCGGTGGCCGACGCCGGGCTGGCGTACCGCACCAAGGAGGAGATCGCCGAGCGCAAGGCGCGCGACCCGATCGAGCGGGTACGCCGGCAGCTGCTCGCGTCGGGTACGCCCGAGGCGGAGCTCGACCGGGTGGCCGAGGCGGCACGCGAGCGCGTCCTGGCCGCCGTCGAGCACGCCGAGCACGCGCCCGTGCCATCCGTCGCCGAGCTGGCGGTCGGGATGCACGCGGCGGGCAGCGCCGAGCAGTTCGAGCGGATGCGCCCCGGCTCGGCCTTCGGCGAGCTGGAGCTGTCCTTCGACGCCGGACTGGGGCGATGAGGATGCGACAGGTTCGACACTCGACGCTCACCCCGCGGAACGCATGCGGAGCGTGTCGATGACGGCGACCGCAGCCGACACCGCCGTCATGACCTACCGCGAGGCGCTGCGGATGGCGCTGCGCGAGGAGCTCACCCGCGACGACCGCGTGTTCGTCATGGGCGAGGAGGTCGGCGTCTTCGACGGCGCCTACAAGGTCACCGCGGGCCTGATGGGCGAGTTCGGCCCCGACCGCGTGCGCGACACGCCGATCGCCGAGGAGGGCTTCGTCGGCGCGGGCGTCGGCGCCGCGATGCTCGGCGAGCGCCCGGTGATCGAGATCATGACGATCAACTTCCTGCTCGTCGCGATGGACCAGGTGGTCAACCACGCGGCCAAGATCGGCGCCATGTTCGGCGGCGAGGTCCGCTGCCCGCTGGTCATCCGCACGCCCAACGGCGCGGGCAACCAGCTGACCGCCCAGCACTCGCAGTCGCTCGAGGCCTGGTTCGCCGGGACGCCCGGCCTGAAGGTCGTCGCGCCGGCCACGCCCGCCGACGCCAAGGGGCTGCTCAAGAGCGCCATCCGCGACGACGACCCGGTGCTGGTGGTCGAGAACCTGCGCATCTACACCGAGAAGGGCCCGGTGCCGTCCGATCCCGAGCACCTCGTGCCGATCGGCCGCGCCGCAGTCGCGCGCGAGGGATCCGACCTGACCGTGGTCGCGCACTCCTACGCAACCGTGCGCGCGCTGCACGTCGCCGAGCGCCTCGCCGACTCCCACGGCGTCTCGATCGAGGTCGTCGACCTGCGCTCGCTGCGCCCGCTCGACGTCGAGACGGTCGCCGCCTCGGTGGCCAAGACCCATCGCGCGCTGACCGTCGAGGAGGGCTGGCCTACCTACGGTGTCGGCGCCGAGCTCGCGGCGCGCATCCAGCACGCCTGCTTCGACGACCTCGACGCGCCGGTGGAGCGCGTCGGCATGGCCGAGGTGCCGCTGCCCTACGCGAAGAACCTCGAATCGGCCGCGCTGCCGAACGAGGGCCGCATCGAGGCCGCGATGCTGCACGCGCTGGACCTGGCTCCGAAGCCGGGCGGGCGGGACTAGAAGACGATCGTCCGGGCGCCGTCGACGATCACTCGGTCGTCGAGGTGCGCGGCGACGGCGCGCGCGAGCACGATCCGCTCGATGTCGCGGCCGGTGCGCTCGAGCTCGGCGACGCCCTGGCGGTGGTCGACGCGCATGACGTCCTGCTCGATGATCGGGCCGGCGTCGAGCTCCTCGGTCACGTAGTGCGCCGTGGCGCCGATCAGCTTCACACCGCGCACGCGGGCGCGCTCGTACGGGTTCGCGCCGGCGAAGGCCGGCAGGAACGAGTGGTGGATGTTGATCACCGGCGCGCCGAGCGCGGCCAGGAAGTCGCCGGAGAGGATCTGCATGTAGCGGGCCAGCACGACGAGCTCGGTGTCCGGGCGCAGCAGCTCGAGCAGACGCGCCTCGGCCTCCGGCTTGCGCTCGGGCTCGACGGGCACGTGATGGAACGGCACGCCGGCCTCGCGCGCGTGGGACTCGAGGTCGGGGTGGTTGGAGATCACCTGCGTGACCTCGGCGGCGAGCTCGCCGTGGCGCCAGCGCGAGAGCAGGTCGTCGAGGCAGTGGTCGTAGCGCGAGGCGAGGATCGCCAGCCGCCGCGGATGGCCGTAGGGGCGCAGCTCCCAGTCCATCGCGAAGCGCTCGGCGACGGCGCTCGCGAAGCGCCCCGCAAAGTCGGCATGGCGCGCCTCGAAGTCCTCGAGCACGAACTCCAGTCGTAGGAAGAACGACCCGCCGGTCGGATCCGAGGACCACTGATTGGAGGACACGATGTTCGCGCCCGCCTCGAACAGGAACCCCGAGACGGCGGAGACGATCCCCGGCCGGTCGGCGCACGAGACGAGCAGGCGCGCGGAGTGGTGGGGGACGTCGACAGCGCTCACGCGTCCGAAGTATCGTCGCTTGCGCGGCGACGCCGGTCCGAGACGGCGCCGGGCGCCCTCGGGCGCACCGGTCCTCTCCGGGGCTCCCCCGGGGACACGGCAGCACCTCGGCACGGCATCGCATGCGCTTCGCTGCGAGCTTCGCGGCAGGCCTGCGCACGCACGACGCAGAACGGGTCGGGCCGGCGCCGCCGCCACATCGATGGCACGCCGCGCCGACATCGCCTCCGCCCTCGCCGCCGCGTACCTCGCGGGCGTGTGGACCGAGGACGCGCTCGTGCGCCGCTCCGCGGCCGTCGTCGCCCCGCGGCCCCGATGGCTGCGCAGCGTCGCGCGCGAGGTGCTCGCGAGCTACCCGCGCCCGCCCGCCGACCGCCCCCGCGAGCTCGCCCGCTTCGTGGCGATGGCGCTCGCCGCCCGCCGGACCCGCTCCACGGTCCGGGTCGTGCGCGTCCCGCCGGTGCATCCGGCGATGGGCCGGACGCCCTGGCCCGTGCCCGTGCTCGAGACGGCCGGGGAGCTCGCCGCCTGGCTCGGGCTGGAGCCGGAGCGGCTCGCCTGGCTCGCCGACGTCCGCGGGCTCGAGCGCGTCGCCGCCGACGAGCGCCTGCGCCGCTACGGCTACGCGACCGTCCCGCGCCGCGACGGGCGCCCGCGCGTGATCGAGCGCCCGAAGCCGCGGCTGAAGGCGGTGCAGCGGAGGCTGCTCGACGAGCTGCTGCTGTGGATCCCGGTCCACGACGCCGCGCACGGCTTCGTCCGCGGGCGCTCGGCCCGCACGCACGCGGTGCTGCACACGGGTCAGGCGATCGTGCTCGCCTTCGACCTGGAGGACTGCTTCGCCTCGGTGCGCGCCGGGCGCATCTACGGCGTCCTGCGCATCGCCGGCTACCCGGAGGGCGTCGCCCACGTCCTCACCGGGCTGTGCACGAACACCGTGCCGCCGGCGGTGTGGGAGGCGATCCCGCGTCCGGCCGAGCCGTCGCGGATCCCGCCGCATCACCGGCTGGGGCGGCGGCTCGCGACGCCGCACCTGCCGCAGGGCGCGCCGACCTCGCCCGCGCTGGCGAACCTGTGCGCGTTCGGCCTCGACCGCCGGCTGACCGGGCTCGCCGCGCGCTTCGGTGCGAGGTACTCCCGCTACGCCGACGACCTCGTGCTCTCCGGCGGGCCGCTGCTGCGGCGCGCGGCCGACACCGTGGCCGCGGCGGTCGCCGACATCGCGCGCGAGGAGGGCTTCCACGTCAACGAGGCCAAGCGCCGGCTCGCGACGCGCGCGGGCCGTCAGCGCGTCTGCGGCATCGTCGTCAACGACCGCCCGAACCTCGCGCGCCACGAGTACGACCGGCTCAAGGCCGTCCTGCACGACGCTGCTCGGCACGGGCCGGAAGCCGCCAACCGCGCCGGCGTCCCCGACCTTCGCGCGCACCTGCAGGGCCGCCTGGCGTGGCTCGAGTCGCTCAACCCCGCGCGCGGCGCGCGGCTGCGCGAGCGCCTCGACGCGATCGACTGGGGCTAGCTACGGCAGCTTCGCGGCGTGGCGGCCGATGCCCTCCCACGGGTCGCCGACGTCGGCGAGGCGGTCCCGGACCGTGCGCAGCGTCCACCGCTGCGCGCGCAGCTCCGGGTCCTCGAGCTCCTCCCACGCCAGCGGGACCGCGACCGGCGCGCCGGGCAGCGCGCGCACGGCGTAGGGCGCGACGACGGTCTGCGCGTAGGTGTTGCGCGCCGTGTCGACGAGCACGCGACCACCGCGCTTCTCCTTGCGCCAGGCGGTCGTGAGCCGGTCCGGGTCGCCGTCGGCCAGCTCCTGCCCGAGCTCCCCGGCCCGCGTCCGGACGGCGTCGGCGGGCGCCGAGCGGCGCAGCGGCGCCACCACGTGGACGCCCTTGGAGCCCGTGACCATCGCGAACGGCGTGAGGCCATGGCCGCGCAGCAGCTCCCCGAGCGCGAGCGCCGCGTCGCGGACGACCTCGAAAGCCTCGTCGCCCGGCGGGTCGAGGTCGAAGATCATCCGGTCCGGCTGGTCGGGCCGGTCGATGCGCGCCGACCACGTGTGCGGGGTGATGCAGTTCTGGTTGGCCATCCACACGAGCGTCGCGGCATCGCCGCCGACGATGTGGGAGACCGAGCCGCCGCCGCGCTTGACGACCTCGGCGCGGCGCACCCACTCGGGCGCGCCCTTGGGGATCTCCTGCTGGACGACGCGCTGGCCGTCGATGCCGCTGTTCCAGCGCCACAGGTTCAGCGGGCGGTCGCGCAGGTGCGAGGTCATCGTCGTGGCGACGTCCGCGTAGTAGCGGGCGAGATCGGCCTTCGCGATCCCGTCCGCCGGGAAGAGCAGCTTGTCCGGATGGCTGATCGCGACGCGCCGGCGGCCCGCGCGCAGCTCCATCGTGCCCGTGGGTGACATGTGACACCCAGTACCCGCATCGGGGTCCGCGTGCAGACCGCCAGGGTCGTGTGGGTTCGCCGATCGCGAGAAGATGAGAGCAATGCCTCAAGTTCCCAGTTTCCAGACTGTCCGGCTGGCGCGAGGTCGCCATGTCGCGCCGGAGCACGGGATTTGCACGGTCGAGCTCGCCTCGATGCTCGCCGGTGACCGCTTCTCGGACTCGCCCCGCACCGCCTGCGCGGCCGTAGCCGCGTTCGTGCGCGGCTACAACGACGCGATCGACGACTCCCGCCGCCAGGACCTGTTCGCGATCGCCGCGCTGCTCGTCGGCTCGTCGAGCACCCAGGAGGAGACGCACGCGCGCATGTGGCGGCTGATCTCCTTCGCCCGCGACCTGCGGCCGCGAAGGCTCGGCGTCCTCGGGCCGCGCCTGTCCTACGAGGACGACCTCGTCAAGTGCGAGTCCGCGGGGCGCCACGTCGCGAAGGTCGCGCGGCACCACCCGCGCGTGCACGCCCAGGCGCTCGACCTGCTGGAGGCGCTGCTCGCGGAGCCGGTCGCGGCGCCAGTGATGCCGGAGGCCCCGGAGGCGCCCGAGCCGGCGCTCGTCTAGCCGCCGCTGAGACCCTGGCGCGCGGCGGTCGCCGGCGATTCCGGCACGTCGCGCGCGGCCGGACCGCGCTTCTCGACCGCGCGGCGCTCGTGCGTGCCGGTGCCGATCACGCGGTCGCCCTCGCGGACCTCGACGTCGAAGCGCAGCTTGCGGCCGTCCTCGATCTCGCGCAGCCGCGCGGTCGCCGTGCAGCGCGCTCCCTCTCCGGCGGCGGCGACGTGACGGACGCAGACCTCGAAGCCGACGGTCGGCCGGCCGTCGGGCAGGTGCTCGGCCCCGAGCCGCGCGGCGGTGCGCTCCATCATCGCGATCATCCCGGGCGTCGAGAGCACGTGCGCGCCGAGCGTCCCGCCCACGTCGGTGAGCAGTTGGCCCTCGACGGTGAACTCCTCGGTGCGCTCGGACTCGGGCATGGCGCGTGACGCTATCGATTCGCCTCGCCGTCGAGCGTCGCCTCCATCGCGGCCGCCGCGCGGCGCAGCCCGTGGCGCCCGCACAGGTCCGCGAGCGCGCGGCGCGCGCCGAGTGGGTTGTCCGGCAGCGCCTCGAACGCGACGAGCCCCTGGCGCAGGTCCTCGATGCCGACCGTGGGCGCCTCGAGGCTCAGGCGCGCGAGCCAGCGCACGGCCGCGCGCTCGAAGCGCTCCTCGTCCTGCTGCTCCATCAGCAGGCAGATCGACAACGCGTCGGCGAGGTCGATGCGCGGCAGCTCGGCCGCGGCAGCGCGCACGAGCGAGAGCCGGCCGATGCGAAGGGCGCGCTGGAAGCGGGCGTAGGGGCTGCCTTGACTCGTCATGCGAACGTATGTTCGCATACGGACCGGCCAGCGGGCGGGTCGCGTCTCGCGTTGACCACCCACAGGTAGTGAAGTCGACACGCGTGGCGCGAGTCGTCCACCCGACCTCACCAATGGCGCGTTGACGGCGTATGCGGCCGTCAACGCGCCATGGGTCCGCCCGGACCGGCCCCCTCAATGCCGGGGTTGACGTTTCGTCAGGCGAGCAGCGCGCGGATCGCCGACTGGGTCGGCGCGAAGGCCGCGTCGAGCTCGTCCAGGCGGCCCGCGGCGGACAAGTCGCCCTCGAGCTCCAGGCAGAGGGTCGCCATGAACGTCGCGCCGATGTTCTGGCAGGAGCCCTTGAGCTCGTGGGCGGCGCGGCGGACGCGGTCCTCGTCGCCGTCCGCGACCGCCTCGCGGAGGTCGGCGAGGATCGGCGGAGTCGCCTCGGCGAAGAGGTCGACGAGCCGGCCGGCGATCTCGGGGTAGTCGTCGCGGAACGTCCGCACGCGGGCCTCGTCCACCAGCGCGTCGACCGCAGCCGGATCGGGCGACGCCGCCGGCGCCGGGGAGGGCATGCCGAGCCAGCGCTCCAGCGCGCCGTCGAGATCCTCGGCGCGCAGCGGCTTGGCGAGGTAGTCGTCCATCCCCGCCGCCAGGCAGCGCTCGCGGTCGCCGGCCATCGCGTTCGCGGTCATGGCGATGATCCGCACGTTCGCCGCGCCCTCGCCCGCCTCCCCCGCGCGGATCGCGGCCGTCGCCTCGTAGCCATCGAGCTCGGGCATCTGGCAGTCCATGAGGACGAGGTCGTACGGGCCCGCGGCGAGCATGGTCACCGCCTCGCGGCCGTTGCGCGCGAGATCCGAGGCGATCCCGCGGCGGCCGAGCAGGCCCTCGATCACGAGCTGGTTGACCTCGTTGTCCTCGGCGACGAGCACGCGGCGCGCGCAGCCCTCCTCCGGCGGGCGGGAGCGCCGCCGCACGGGCGCCGGCGGCATCGGACGGCGGACGTCGCCGACGCTCGCCTCGCCGCCGGCGAGCGCGTCGGCGACGGTCGCCAGCAGCCGCGCGCGGCGCACGGGCTTGGTCAGGTAGTGCTCGATCCCGACGCCGCGCGCCGCCTCGCGGCGATCGCCGCTCGAGGTCAGCATCACGAGCTTGACGGCGCGCAGGACCGGGTCGCGGCGGATCACCGCAGCGAGCTCGAGCCCGTCCATGGCCGGCATGTTGCCGTCGAGCACCGCGACCTCGAACGGCTCGCCGTCCCCGGCGGCCGCGCGCAGCAGCGCCAGCGCCTCCACGCCGCCGGCCGCGGTCGCCACGCGCGCGTCGCGCGACTCGAGGCAGCTGGCGAGGATCGCGCGGTTGGTCGCGTTGTCGTCGACGACGAGAGCGTGCACGCCGGGCGGCAGCGTGGTTCGCTGGCGGCGCGTCGAGCGCGACGTCGCGCCCGCCTCGAGGCGCGCGGTGAAGAAGAAGGTGCTGCCCTCGCCCAGCGCAGAGCGCGCGCCGACCTCGCCGCCCATCAGCTCCGCGAGCTGGCGCGAGATCGCCAGGCCCAGGCCCGTGCCGCCGAAGCGCCGCGTGGTCGAGGAGTCCGCCTGCGAGAAGGAGTCGAACAGGTGCGGCAGCAGCTCGGGATCGATGCCGATCCCCGTGTCGCGCACGTCGAAGCGCACGACCAGGCCGTCGCCGTCGCGGGCTTCGAGGCTGGCTCGCACCTCGACCTCGCCCGACTCGGTGAACTTGATCGCGTTCGAGAGGAGGTTCGTGAGCACCTGGCGCAGTCGCCCGCGATCGCCGCGCACGGCGGCCGGGACGTCCTCGTCGATCCAGGTGAGCAGCTCCAGGCCGCGCTCGTGCGCCTGCGACGCCAGCATCTCGCCCACGTCCTCGACCGTCGCGCGCAGATCGAAGTCGTGCACGTCGAGCTCGAGCTTGCCGGCCTCGATCTTCGAGAAGTCGAGGATGTCGTTGATCACCCCCAGCAGCGCCTCGCCGGAGCGCGCGGCCGTCTCGGCCTGCTCGCGCTGGTCGTCGCCGAGCCGTGACTGCAGCAGCAGCTCGAGCATCCCGATCACGCCGTTGAGCGGTGTGCGGATCTCGTGGCTCATGTTGGCCAGGAACTCGGACTTGGCGCGGGAGGCCTCCATCGCCTCGCCGAGCGCCCGCTGGCGATCGGTGACGTCGGTGCCCATCACCGCCACGCCGTAGTGCGTGCCGTCGCGATACGCGAGCGGGAACTTCGTGACGTGGTAGATCGCGCCGTCGTAGGCCTCCTCGTACTCGACCACGCGGCCCTCGCGCAGGACCTCGAGATCGCTCGCGCGGACGGCCTCGGCCGCCTCCGAGGGCAGGACGTCGGCGTCCGTGGCGCCGATCACCTCGGCCGCCGTACGACCGCACACGCGCTCCCAGCTGGGGTTGACGAGCAGGTAGCGACCCTCGCGGTCCTTGACCGAGACGGTCGCGGAGGCGTGGCGCAGGATGCCCTCGAGCCGGTCGCGCGAGGCCTCGACCTCGCGTTCGCGCCGGCTCAGCGTCTCGGCCATCGCGTTGAACGCCTCACCGAGCCGTTCGACCTCGCCGGTCCCGACCTGACGGACGCGGACGCTGCGGTCGCCCCGGGCCAGCCGATCGGCGGCCTCGGCGACGCGGCGCACCGGCGTGATCACGAAGCGGCGCAGGTACCAGCCCAGGCCGACCAGCATCAGGATCGAGAGGATCATGCCGCCGACGCCGGTGGCCGTCGCGATGGTGCCGCGCAGCTCGGCGGCGTCGCGGCGGCGGCCGACCAGCCGCTCACCGGCCGCGTCGAAGGCGTCGAAGCGGTCGCGGACCGCGTCGACCAGCCGCTTGCCCTCCCCCGCGGAGCGCCGGATGCGCGGGCGGCCGACGTTCGGTCCGGCGATCCGCTGCGGGACCGCGTAGCCGCCGACGTAGTCGCGGATGCTCGCGTCCAGGCCGGCGAGGCGGGCGCGCTGATCGGGCTCTGTGACGTGCCGGTGCAGGTCCTGGAGCCCGATATCGGGATCGAGCGCAGGCCGGCGTCGAAGGGTTGCAGGAAGCGGTCCTCGCCGGTGAGCAGGTACCCGCGCAGGCCGGTCTCGACGTCGATGACCGTGCGCTGGAGCTGGTTCGCGGTCTGCAGGACCCCCTGCGCGTCGGAGACGCTGCGCGCCTCGTCGTGGAAGCCACGCGTGGCGACGATCAGGGAGGCGAAGACGAGCGCCAGCACCGCGACGACCACGCCGACCGCGGCGTAGGTGTAGCGGCTGAGCGTGGCGCGGGCGCGGTCCGGGCGCATGCGTGCAGGGGCGGGCGAGGGCATCGGATGCCGCAGTGATCGGCCGTGGGTGCCCGCTCGTTGAATCCGGCGGCCGATAGGGTGCGCACGCGGACATGAAGGTCTTGATCGCAGACGACGAGCCGGGCACGCGCCTGCTCCTGTCCGCCACGCTCGAGCGGCTGGGACATGAGTGCGTGGCCGCCGAGGACGGCGACGCGGCGTGGGAGCGCTTCCTGGCGGAGGAGCCCGCGGTGGTCGTCACCGACTGGCAGATGCCGGGCCTGGACGGCACCGAGATCGCCCGTCGTATCCGCGAGCGCCCGGCCGCCGCCTACACCTACGTCGTCGTCCTGACCGGCGCCGCCGACGAGGCCTCGGCGCGCGCCGCGATGGAGGCGGGCGCCGACGACGTGCTGCTCAAGCCGCTCGACGCCGCCGACCTCGAGCGCAAGCTGATCGCCGCCGAGCGCGTGACGGCGATGCACCGCCGGCTGCACGCCGACGCGCGCCACGACCCGCTCACCGGCATCGGCAACCGGCTGCGCCTCGCGGAGGACCTCGAGGCCGTCTGCGGGCGGGTCGAGCGCTACGGGCACGCATACTGCGTGGCGATCGCCGACGTCGACCGCTTCAAGGCCTACAACGACGCGCACGGGCACCCGCGCGGCGACGACGTGCTGCGCGCCGTCGCGACGTCGCTGCGCGATGGCGTCCGCACCGGCGACACGGTCTACCGCTACGGCGGCGAGGAGTTCGTGGTGCTCCTGCCCGAGCAGACGCTCGCCGGCGCCGAGCAGGCCGCCGAGCGCCTGCGCGCGGCGATCGAGGCGCTCGCGCTCCCCCATCCCGGCGGCGCGAGCGTGACGGTCTCGATCGGCGTCGCGGGGCTCGGCGACGGCGCGTGCGCGCCCGACGCCCTCTTCGAGGCCGCCGACCAGGCGCTCTACGCCGCCAAGGAGGACGGCCGCAACCGGGTGCGCGCGCGGAGGGTCGCGCCGGCGGCCGAGCGCCGCGTGCGCGTGGCGATCGCCGACGACGACGAGTCGGTGCGGCTGACGCTCGGCGCGATGCTGGCCCGAGCCGACGGGCTCGAGCTCGTCGGCGAGGCCGTCGACGCCCCGACCGTGGTGGCGGTCGCCGCCACGCGCCGCCCCGACGTCGTGGTGCTCGACTTCGACATGCCCGGCGGCGGCGGGATCCGCGCCGCGGCCGAGATCCGCGAGGCGTGCCCGACGGCGCGGATCGTCGCGCTCTCGGCCGACTCGAGCCCGGCCGCCCAGCTCGACATGTCACGCGCCGGCGCGGTCGGCTACCTCGTCAAGGGCGCGGCGCCGGACGAGATCGAGCGCGCCATCCGCTCCGCCGCCCGCTGGTGATGCTGCGGATCGCGCACACCTCCGACCTCGAGGCGGCCACCCTCGACGCGGCCCGGGAGATGCTGGTGGAGGCGTTCGCGCGCGACTTCGAGCCGGCCGACTGGGAGCACGCGCTCGGGGGCATGCACGCGCTGGTGCTCGAGGACGGCGAGGTCGTCGGGCACGCCTCGGTCGTCCAGCGCCGGATCCTGCACGGCGGGCGCGCGCTGCGGGCGGGCTACGTCGAGGGCGTCGGGGTGCGCGCCGACCAGCGGCGCCGCGGCCACGGCGCGACGATGATGGAGGCGCTGGAGCGCGTCGTGCGCCGCGCCTACGACCTCGGCGCGCTCGGCGCCACCGACGACGGCGCCGCGCTGTACACGAGCCGCGGCTGGCGCCGCTGGGAGGGCCGCTGCTCGGCGCTCACGCCGGAGGGCGTTCGGCACACGCCCGAGGAGGAGGGCTTCATCTACGTCCTCGAGACCGGGACGCCGCTCGACCTCCAGGGCGAGCTGACCGCCGACTGGCGCGACGGCGACTGCTGGTAGCGAGCCTGGCTCCTCAGCCGGCGTCGAGGGCCTGGTTGACGAGCGCGTCGGCCTCGGCGTTCTCGCGCCGCGGGACCGGGGTCACCGACCACGTCTCGAAGCCCGAGAGCGCGTCGATCGCGGCACGGTGCAGCGGGATCAGGTCGGGATGCTTGACGCGGTAGCGCCCGTTGACCTGGTGCGCGACGAGCTCCGAGTCGTTGATCACCTCGACCTCGGTAGCGCCGAGCGCCCGGGCGCGCTCGAGGCCGAGCAGCAGCCCGCGGTACTCGGCGTGGTTGTTGGTCGCGTGCCCGAGCCGCTCGGCGGCCTCGTCGACGACCTCGCCGTCAGGGGTCGACAGCACCGCCGCTGCGGCGGCCGGTCCCGGGTTGCCGCGCGCCCCGCCGTCCACGTGGACGACGAGCTTCACGGGCCTACGCCGCTGACAACGGAGGGAACTCGCCCGGCACGCGCGGGCGGCGACGATCGCGGACCTCGCGCTGGCCGCCGCCGGTGTGCCCCGGCTCGCGGCGCTCCTGCTTGCGCCGGTCGACGATCACCGTGACGTTCGGATCGTCCGCGTAGTAGTCGACGAGCTTCTCGTAGAGCTCGCCCGACAGGGGTTCGGGGACGACGCAGTAGATCACAGGACCAGATGCTAGTGGAGCGGCCCGGGCGGGCTGCAATCGACCATCCGTCGACTCATCCCGCGGTCGCGGCCGCGAGGTGCAGCATGCCGCGCTCGTCGGCCTCCGCGTTACCGCCGCGCTCGTGCTCCTCGAGCTCTGAGAGCTCGTCGCCCTGCGCATCCCGGCGGACGCCGCCGGCCTCGTCGGAGAGGTCGATCTCGTAGCGGTACCACGACAGCTCCCACATGACCGTGATGGCGACGACGCTGGGGCGCGCGTCGAGCGGGCGCACGCAGACCTCCGGAGCGCCCAGGGACCGCGCCACGCCGCCCACGGTACGCACGTGCTCGGAGCTGTTGAAGACGTCGAGCGCGCGCTGCATCTTGAGGTCCGCGTTGGTCGGCACCGCGCGCACGTGACGCGGGGCGCGCGGCGGCCGGGCGATCGGGTCGGGCGCCGCCTCGACGGGCTCGGGCTCGTCGTAGGCGTCGTGCTCGTCCCAGCCGGGCTCGGCCTCGGCGGCCGCCGCGTCGAGCTCGGCGTTGACCTCGCGGGCGCGCTCGCGCCTGGCGCGTACGCGCTCGAGCCACGAGCGCCCGCGGCCCTCGCCGCGGGATCGGTGCAACGCGTACTCGTCCGCGCCGGCCTCGGGGATCCACCCCTCGTGCTGCGCGCGGGCGGTGCACAGCTCGCAGACCTGCTTGCGGGCGCCGCCGGCCAAGAACGGCTCAGCGTGCTCGCCGCGCAGCAGCGTGCGTCCGCAGATGTCGCAGGCGACATCGGTCTGGTTCGTGCGGATGTCGCGCGTGCGAGCCACCTCGGAGGGGCAGGCTAGCAACGCGCCCGCCCGCCCCTCCAGGCCTGCAACTAGGCGGTCGCGGGCTCCTCCTCGCGCGTCTTGGCGACAACCTTCCCGGCCAGATGGGCCGGCACCTCCTCGTAGCGGACGAACTCCAGCACGTACTCGCCCTGGCCGCCGGTCATCGCCCTCAGATCGGGTGCGTAGGAGAGCATCTCCGCCATCGGCACCTCGGCCTTGACCTCGGTCATCCCGCCCACGGCCTCGGTCCCGAGCGGTCGGCCGCGCCGCGACGAGAGGTCGCCCATGACATCGCCGACCGACTCGTCGGGCACCGACGCCGTCACGAGCATGATCGGCTCGAGCAGCACCGGGCCGGCCTCCTCGAGCGCCTGGCGCATGGCGATCGAGCCCGCCATCTTGAACGCCATCTCCGAGGAGTCGACGGAGTGATAGGAGCCGTCGAACAGCGTCACGCGCACGCCCTTGACGGGGAAGCCGGCCACCGCGCCGTGCTCCATCGCCTCGAGCACGCCCTTCTGCACCGCGGGGATGAAGCCCTGCGGGATCACGCCGCCCTTGATCGCGTTGACGAACTCGAAGCCGTCGCCGTCGCCCATCGGCTCGATCTCGATGTGGCAGTCGCCGAACTGACCCCGGCCGCCGGTCTGCTTCTTGTGGCGCCCGTGCGCCTTGGCGCCCGCCCGGATGGTCTCCTGGTAGGGCACGCGCGGCGGCTTGAGCGTCACCTCGGCGCCGAAGCGCGAGCGCATCCGCTCGACGATCACCTCGACGTGGATCTGCGAGAGGCCGGCGACGATCTGCTCGCCGGTCTGCGGGTCCCGGTGCAGGTCGATCGTGGGGTCCTCCTCCTGCAGCCGGCGCAGCGCGGTGAAGACCTTGTCCTCGTCGCCCTTGGCCTTCGCCTCGATCGCGAACGCCATGACCGGGGCGGGGAGCCGGATCGTCGGCATCGAGACCGGCTCGTCGTGCCCGGCGAGCCAGTCGCCCGCCCGCGTCTCCTTGAGCTTCGCCACGGCGCCGATGTCACCCGGCCCGAACGCGTCGGTATGGGTGACCTCCTTGCCGCGTGGGACGAGCAGCTGCCCGACGCGCTCCTTGGCGTGGGCGCGCGTGTTCATCACCGGCGTGTCGTGCGAGAGCGTGCCCTGGTAGACGCGGAACAGGTTGATGCGGCCCGCGAACGGGTCCGCGCGCGTCTTGAACACGTAGGCGTAGGTCTCGGCGTCCTCGGTGGGCTCGAGCGTCATGCCCTCGAGCTTCAGGCCGCCGTGCTGGACCGGCGAGGGCAGGTCGTCGACGATCGCGTCGAGCAGCCGGTTCGCGCCGAGCCGGTTGGTCGCGACGCCGCAGGTCACGGGGAAGATGTGCCCGTGGTCGGTCCCGTCCTCGAGCGCGGTGACTATCTCCTCGTGCGAGATGTCCTCGCCCTCCAGGTAGCGCTCCATCAGCGCCTCGGAGTTCTCGGCCACCTCGTCCATCAGCTTCTCGCGGTACTCCTGGGCGAGATCGGCGATCGACTCGGGGATCGGGATCTCCCGGCACCCCTCGTCGTCGTACTCGTAGGCCTTCATGTCGACGAGGTCGACGAGCCCGGAGACCTCCTGCTCGGCCCCGATCGGGATCTCCGTCGCGACCACGTGCGGGCCGAAGGCCGCCTTCAGCGAGTCCAGCGTGCGGAAGAAGTCCGCGCGCTCGCGGTCGAGCATGTTCACGAAGACCAGCCGGGCGACGCCCAGCTCCTGCGCGCGCTCCCACAGCCGCTGCGTGCCGACCTCGACGCCGAGGACCGCGTTGACGACGAACACCGCCGATTCGCAGACGCGCAGCGCACCGAGCGCGTCGGCGATGAACGACGGCTCGCCCGGGGTGTCGATCAGGTTGACCTTCACGTCGCGCCACTCGAACGAGGCCAGCGACGCGGAGATCGACATCCCGCGCGCCTGCTCGTCCTCGTCGGAGTCGGAGACGGTGGTGCCGTCGCCGACGGAGCCCAGCCGGGTGACCGCACCGGCCTCGAACAGCAGGGCCTCGTGCAGCGAGGTCTTCCCGCTGCCACGGTGACCGACGAGCGCGACGTTGCGGATCCTGTCTGCGGCATGAGTCATGCCACACGCTCCTCTCCTCGCCTCCCGCCGCTCTCCCCGGCAGGAGATGGACCAAGAGCGGCGCACGATACGCGGGACCGGCGTGGCGCTCAAGCCCGGAGGGCCTGCGCCGACCACGGGGCTGTGGCCCTGACCGATGGAGCACGCATGCCCGCGCGCTGGAGCGCGGTGCTGGCGGCCGTCCTCGTCGCGGCCGGCGCCGTGGCCGCCCTTGCTTCCGGCCCGACGCCGCGCGCCCTGGCCGAGGGCTGGTACTGGGCGCGCATCGGCGCCGAGCTGCTCGCCGCCGCGCTGCTGATCGCCCGCGTGGGCAGGTCCGGTCCCGAGCGCCTCGGCTGGGCGATGCTCGCCGCCGGCGTGCTGTCGTGGACGGTCGGCGACGTCGTCCACGGCACCGGCGACCCCTATCTCGGCGCGCGCGTGCCGGTCGCCGCGCTGCTGTGGCTGCTCTGCTACGCCGCCGTCTACGCCGGCCTGGCGCTGCTCACCCGCCGGCTCCTGCTGCGCTCGCAGGCCGGGGTGTGGCTCGACGGCGTGATCCTGGGGCTGGCGCTGGCCGCGGTCTGCGCCGCGATGCTTATCGACGGCGTGCTGCGCGCGGTCGACCGCACGGGCGCCGAGGTCGCCGTCAACCTCGCCTACCCCGTCGCCGACGTCGCGCTCGTCGGCCTCGCCGCCGGCGCGTGGGCCGTCTCCGGCTGGCGTCCGCCGCCCGCCTGGCGCCTGCTGCTCGCCGGCACCGTCTCGATGCTGATCGGCGACGCGGCCTACTTCATCGCCTGGGGCCGCCACGGCTACGTCTACGGCCAGGGCGCACCGTTCGAGGCCGCCTGGGCGCTCGCCTTCCTCGGCTTCGCGGTCGCCGCCTGGCGCCCGCCGGGCCGCGGCGACTCGGTCCGCCCGCGCGTCTGGGGAACGACCGCCGTGCCCGCCGCGGTCACCGTCATGGCCACCTGCCTGCTCGCGCTCGACCACTGGACCGACTCATCGACGGCCACCGTGGTCCTTGCCGCGACGGCCATGTTCGTGGTCGCGGTGCGCAGCATCCTCAGCGTGCGCGAGCTGCGCCAGCTCGTACTCAGCCGCCGCGAGGCGATGACCGACGAGCTCACCGGCCTGGCCAACCGCCGCGCCCTGCTGCGCGCGCTCGAGACCGCCTGCGATGCCGAGGAGCCCACCGGCGCGCTGCTGCTCTGCGACCTCGACGGCTTCAAGGAGTTCAACGACACGCTCGGCCACGAAGCCGGCGACGACCTGCTGCGCGAGACCGCGGCGCGGATCGAGCGCGCGATGGAGCCCGACGCCACCGTCGCCCGCCTCGGCGGCGACGAGTTCGCCGTGCTCGCGCACGGCGCCGGCCGCGCGACCGCCATGGACCTCGCGCGCCGGATCCGCGAGACGCTGACCGAACCGCTGCCGGTCGCGGGAATCGCGGCGCGGCTGGACGTCAGCGTGGGCGTCGCGCTGATGCCCGAGCACACGAAGAGCGCGCTCGGCCTGCTGCGCCGTGCCGACGTCGCCATGTACAGCGCCAAGGGCGACCACCTCGGCGTCGAGGTCTACGACGCGTCGCGCGACGAGCACTCGCGCGAGCGCCTCGTGCTGGCCGGCGAGCTGCGCGACGCGGTCGCGACCGGCGATCTCGAGGTCCACTTCCAGCCCAAGGCGGAGATCGCGAGCGGCCGGATCGTCGGCGCCGAGGCGCTGGTGCGCTGGCGCCATCCCGAGCGCGGCCTGCTGTTCCCCGACGCCTTCCTGCCCGCGGCCGAGCAGGCGGGCCTGATGCGCCCGCTCACGCTCGTGGTGCTCGACCGCGCGCTCGCCGCCTGTGGACGCTGGGGCGCCGCCGGCCGGGCGCTCGGCGTCGCCGTCAACCTCTCGGCCTCCAACCTGCTCGACGCGTCGCTGCCGGGCGAGGTCGCGACGCTGCTGGCGAGGCACGGCGTCGCGCCGTCGCAGCTCACGCTCGAGGTCACCGAGGGCACGATCCTCGCCAACCCGCTGCGCAGCGGCGAGGTGCTGGCGGAGATCCGCCACCTCGGCGTCGCCGTTTCGCTCGACGACTTCGGCACGGGCCACTCGTCGCTCAGCCACGTCAAGCGGCTGCCCGTCGACGAGCTCAAGATCGACCGCTCCTTCGTGGCGGGCCTGGCGACCGACACCACCGACCGGGCGATCGTCGAGGCGATCGTCCGCCTGGCGTGCTCGCTCGGGCTCAACGCGGTGGCCGAGGGTGTGGAGGACGACGAGATCCTCACCCGGCTGCGCGAGCAGGGGTGCGCCCTGGCCCAGGGCTACCTGTTCAGCCGCCCGCTGCCCGAGGACGACTTCACGGCGTGGCTCGACGCGCGCGAGCTCACGCTCCCGCGCGGCCGCCGCGCCGCGGCGCGGCAGCCGTCCTAGTCGCGCAGGTTGTCGCCCTGCAGTCGGCTCTTGAGCCGCAGCACGGCCTTCGTGTGCAGCTGGGAGATCCGCGACTCGGTGACGCCGAGGACCTCGCCGATCTCGCGCAGGGTCAGGTTCTCGTAGTAGTAGAGGGCGATGACGAGCTTCTCGCGCTCGGGCAGCGCCGAGATCGCGTCCGCGAGGCGGTCCTTGAGCTCGGAGGCGTCGAGGAGCTGCTGCGGATCGGGGGCGTCGGGGTCGCGCAGGGTGTCCAGCAGCGACACCTGGTCGCCGGAGGAGTCCGACGTCGCCCACAGCTCGTCGAGGGCGACGACCGTCGACGTCGAGATCTTGACCAGCGCCTCCTGGAACTCCTCGTCGGAGATCCCCAGCTCGAGCGCCATCTCCTCGTCGGTGGGAGCGCGGTGCAGCCGGTGCTCGAGCTTGCCGTGGACGCGCTCGATCTCACGGGCGCGGGCGCGGACGGACCGCGGCACCCAGTCGAGCGCGCGCAGCTCGTCGATGATCGCGCCCTTGATGCGCGTGATCGCGTACGTCTCGAACTTGATCTCGCGCTCGATGTCGAAGCGCTCGATCGCGTTGATCAGTCCGATCAGCCCGTAGGAGATGAGATCGGCCTCTTCGACGTGCGCAGGCAGGCCCGAGGACATGCGGCCGGCCACGTACTTGACGAGAGGCGAGTAGGCGACCACGAGCTGCTCGCGGGCACGCTCGTTGCCGTCGGCCTTGTACCGACGCCAGAGGTCCCGCAACTCGATCGCTTTCACGTTGGTTTCCAGTGCGGTCCCCCTAGGCACGCGGGTGGCTTCGTGCATACGCCGCACGCAACCGCGCTGACTCTACCCGAGTGTAGACCTGGGTAGTGGAAATGGACGAGTGGCCCAGCAGCTCCTGGATGGCGCGGAGGTCCGCCCCGCCCTCCAGGAGATGAGTCGCGAAGGAGTGCCGCAGGGCGTGCGGATGAACCGCGCCCTGGGTCGCCGCGTGACGTGCCCAGGCTCGCAGGCGGCGCCGGACGTCGGACGTCGAGAGCCGTCGGCCAGACTTCGAGAGCAACAGCGCCGGAGGGCTCTCGGCGGCCTCCAGCGCGGGTCGGCCGCGCTCGAGGTAGCGCGCGACGGCCTGGAGCGCAGGCTCGCCGGCGGGCACGAAACGGGTCTTGGATCCCTTGCCCTCGACCCGCAGCTGCTCGCCGTCGAAGTCGACCCAGCTCAGCTCGAGGTCGACGAGCTCCTCGGCGCGCAGGCCGCACCCGTAGGCGAGCTCGAACATGGCGCGATCGCGCAGCTCCAGCGGCGCCGAGGCGGGGATCGCGTCGAGCAGCCCGGCGACGTCGTTGGGCTTGAGCGTCCGCGGCAGCCGCTCCGGCTGCTTGGGCGCGGGCAGCAGGTCGGCGGGGTTGGAGCCGAGCTCGCCGTGCTCGACGAGCGTGCGGAAGAAGGAGCGCACGGCGGCCAGCTTGCGGGCCATCGTGCTCGGGGCGCAGCCGCGGTCGGACAGCCGCATCGCGTAGCGGCGCAGCACCCGGTAGGTCACGTCGGCGGGCGCCATCCCCTGCGCGCCGGCCCAGGTCGCGAGCTCGCCGACGTCCGTGCCGTACGCGCGGCGCGTGCGCTCGGCCGCGGCGCGGCGCTGCAGCTCGCGGTCGAAGCGCCGCAGGGCGCTCCCCCAGGCCTCGCTAGCCTGCGAACCCGTGGCGCAGTTCTTCATCGACACCGACACGGGTCAGGTCGCCTCTCTGCGCCAGCTGTCGGAGACCGGCGTGACGCCGCCCGGCGGCGTGCCGCCACGGCCCTGGCATCCCGTGCGGGGCACGGGAGACGCGTCCACGATGTGGTACGCGGTGCTGCGCAAGCAGGTCAAGGGCGTGTACATCGGCACGTTGGCTCTTCGCCATTCTGACCATCATGCCTCCCTGCTGCAGGCGGGATGGCAGGAGGTTCCGGTCGAGGAGATCGCCGCCATGACGGGCGAGACGCCCGCCACGAACCTCTTCACGCAGGAGATCCGGCGCCGCCCTAGCTGATGTAGATCGGCGCCCCGACGGGCACCTGGGGGTACAGCTCGATGACGTCGGGGATGCGCATGCGCACGCAGCCGTGCGACGCGGCGTGGCCGATCGAGCCGTACTCGCTGGGGTCGATGCCGTGGATGCCGGCGCCGTTGAAGATGCCCAGCCAGCGCGCCTTGAGCGGGTTCTCGGGCGTGCCGCCCGGGACGACCTTGCCGCGGTCGGCCGGTGCGACCCAGTCGGAGTTGGGCATCGTCCAGGCGGGGTCCACGGCCTTGTTCTGGATGTGGTAGAGCCCAGCCGGGGTCTCGAGCCCCTGCATTCCGATCGCCACCGAGTAGGTCTTGGCGAGCTTGAGGTCCTTGTAGAGCGAGAGCGTGAACGAGGAGCGGTGCACGACGAGGACCGCCGGGTACTTCGAGGCCAGCTCGCTGGTCGTCACCTTCGGCTCGACGACGCTCGTGCGCACCTGGACCGGGTGCCGCGGGCCGGTGGAGAGCAGCGTGCGGGTGATCGCGTGACGCAGCGGCACCTGGCGGACGGTGAGGCCGGTGGCCGACGGGGTCGGGTTCACGACGCCGCCGGAGAGGTCGAGCGAAGCGTCCTTCGCCGGCGTGTCGATGTCGCCCGCCACGCGGTCGATGAGCTTGCGGATCGCCGGTCGCGAGTACGTGATCCTCGCGGCGACGTCGTCGTCGATGCGGTTGTCGCGCAGCTCGCGCCACGTACGCGAGAGCAGGCCGCCCTGGCGCGAGGCGGCGAGCGCCTCGTCGACGGAGCCGTCGACGTCGAGCCCGATCGCCGCGCGCGACGGGCGCAGGACGTAGCGCTGGTCACCATGGCGGACGACCACCTTGCGGTTGAGCGGCTCCAGCAGCGTCGAGCGCACCTTGGTGCGTGCCTGGGCGACCGTGAGGCCTCCGACCGGGACGCCGTTGACCTTGACCCCCTTGGCGATCGTGTCGCGCTTGGAGTGGTCGAACGCGTACACACCTGCGGCGGAGGCGCCGAGGAACACGACGAGCAGGACGGAGAGAGCGGCGAGGCGCTTGGTCATGGGCGGAGGAGCGGGGTCGCGGGCGCAGGCGTGCGAGACGATGGTAGAGCCGAACGCCGACCGCTCAAGCCCTGCAAGCGCGCTGGCGCGTCGGAGCCACTCACGCGGTGGTCGAGGGCGGCGCGCCCTCGGCCTCGCGCCGGCGGACGTGCGGGCTCCAGCGCAGGAACTCCTCCACTTCCCGCTCGTAGCGGTATTCGTGTCCGCTCGCGGACAGCAGTGGGCGCACTCGCAGCTGCTCGCCGTGGTCGATCACGGTCTCGCGCGTGGTGTGGGCGATCCGCGCGCCGGCGGCCTTGAGCTTGCGGTTGTCGATCCCGCGCCCGTAGCGCAGCTGGCCGAGCACCTCCTCGGGGATCTCGATGCCGGTGGCGCGCAGGCCGGCTGCGGCGAGCCCCGTCCCCCACGGCGGCAGCAGCGGGGCGAGCGGGCGGCCGAGCAGCGACGCCACCTCCGAGAGCACCAGCACGCCGTCGCCGGCGGCGTTGTAGACACCGGGCAGCTCGTTGGCGACCGCGAAGCGCAGCACGTCGACGAGGTCGTCCTCGTGGATGAACTGATAGCGCGGGTCGAACCCGAGGATCGCCGGGAGCACCGGGAGCGAGAACAGCGCGGTGTGGCTCGTGCGCATCGACGGCCCGAGCACGTTGGAGACCCGCAGCGTCGTGACGACGACCTCCGGGTTGCGCGCTGCGAAGCCGCCGACGGCCTGGTCGGCCTCGACGATGTCCGCCTCCAGGCGGGTGCGCGGCGGGTGCGGGCGGCGCATGTCCTCGGTGAAGAACGCCGGGTCGTCGCGCTCGGCGCCGTAGTAGTGCGCGGAGGATTTGAAGACCACCTTGCGGACCGGCGAGTCCGGGCCGCCGCAGGCCGTGAGGATGTTCATCGTCCCGATCACGTTGGCCTCGTGGGCGTCGCGCGGCGAGGCCTGCGTCGAGTCGACCACCAGGCGCGTATCGACGACGGTGTCGATCTCCGCCGCATCCACGATCCGGCGCAGCAGCGCGTGCTGGGTGCCGACGCGGACGAACTCCGTCCGCTCCAGCTCGCACGTGGGGTCCTCCGTGTCGACGCCGATCACGCACTCGACGCCGGCCTCGCGCTCGATCTCCTGGGCGAGCCGGCCGCCCCAATAGGTGGAGATCCCGGTGACCAGGACGCGCTTGGAGGTCATCCGAACCACACCGAGCGCCGCTTGCCGAGCATGTCGATGAGCTCCTCCTGGATCCGCGCGCGGACCTCCTCGGCGATCTCCTGCACCAGGGCGCGGTCCTCCCACGGCTCCTCTCCGAGGTCGTCGGTCGCGATCGGGTCGAGGAAGCGGATGCGGAACTTGGCCGGCAGGTAGCCGCCGAAGCCGAGCAGCCCGAAGTGCGGGAACGTCGGCGTGATCGGGAAGTACAACAGGCCGGTGAGCTTCTGCAGCGCTCCGAGCTGGGCGAAGGCCGGCATCGCCTCCTCGGCGCCGACGACCGCCACCGGCACGATCGGCGCGCGGGCGCGCATCGCCGCCGCGACGAAGCCGCCGCGGCCGAAGCGGCGGAGCTTGTAGCGGTCCTTGTAGAGCTTCTCGGTCCCCTTGCGGCCCTCGGGGAAGACCAGCACGAGCTGCTCCTCGTCGTCGAGCAGGCGGTGCACGTTGGCCGGGTGCGCGGGCACGCCCCCGACCTTGGCCACGAGCATGCTGAAGCCCGGATAGCCCTTGAAGAAGTGCTCGACGGTGAGGTGCAGCGGCCGCGGGCGCGGGTGCTCCTCCTTGATCGCCTTGGTGATCATCGCCGCGTCGGGCGGCAGCGCGCCGGCGTGGTTGGACACCAGCAGCGCCCCGCCGACCGAGGGGACGTTCTCGATCCCCTCGACGTCGCAGCGGAACCAGTAGTGGTAGAGGAACTCGTAGACGGTCTTGTCGAGCAGCCCCTCGACGCGCTCGGAGCGGCCCCAGTCGGTGACGTGGCGGTCGGGCTCGATCGCGGGCAGCAGCCCGCGCATGCCCTCCGCGGGCGGGAGCGCCTTCACGCGCCACCCGCCAGGATCGGCGCCAGCCGCTCGTGCAGGGTGGGCCAGTCGGGGGCGCAGATCACGCTCTCCTCCTCACACAGCGTTCGGTTCCAGGGATGCACCAAGGTCGCGGCCGTCATACCCGAATCCAGCGCTCCGAGCAGGTTGGCCGGCGAATCGTCGACCAGCACGTCGATCCCGATCGCGCGGGCGCGGGCCAGCTTGTCGAAGGAGCAGTAGAGCTCGTCGTAGGGCAGGCCGATCCCGTCGAGCCAGCGGGCCGTGGCGCCGTGCGCGCTCGCGCTGCGGTGCGAGGTGATGTGGATGAAGTGGCCGGCCTCGTGCCAGTCGCGCACCGCCTCCACCGCACCGGGATACGGGACCGCGGCGAGCACCTGCTCGTCCTCGTGGGTCTCGGCCACCGCCGCGCGGACCTGCTCGGGCTCGAGCAGGCCGATGTCCCAGGTCGCCTGCTCGGCATAGGGCAGCGCGACGCCGAAGCGCCGCTGGGCGACGGCGTCCAGCTGGTCCCAGTAATGGTGGAGCGTCGAGTCGATGTCGATGGCGATGCGCACGGGTGTCAGCGGGTACGGTAGGCGAGGACGTGGCGCGGGTGCACCGGCAGCTGGCAGCGATCGCTCGCAACGGGCTGCTGCGACCCGGGGCCGACGACGGCTACGCCGACGGCGACGACTCCACCTGGATGGCGGTGGACTGGCCGTCCCTGACCCGCCGCGAGGAGATCGAGGGGCGGATCGTCAACGTCATCGACACCGGCGGCGAGGACGCGACCGGGCCGCCGCTGCTCTTCGTCCACGGGCTCAGCGGCATGTGGCAGAACTGGCTGCTGAACATCCCCGCGTTCATGGGCGCGCACCGGTGCATCGCGATCGACCTGCCCGGCTTCGGCGCGTCCGAGATGCCCCGGGGGAAGATCTCGATCAAGGGCTACGCGGAGACTCTGAACGAGCTCTGCGAGCGCCTCGGCATCGACGGCCCGGTCGTGATCGGCAACTCGATGGGCGGCTTCGTGGCCGCCGAGCTCGCCCTCTCGTTCCCCACGCGCGTCGCCAAGCTCGTGCTCGTCTCCGCCGCCGGCCTGGCGATCGAGTACCAGCGCCGCCAGCCGGTGCTCTTCGGCGCGAGCCTCTTCACGGCCGTGACCGCTCGGACCGGCGCACGCGCGACCGAGCCCGTGGTGCGCCGCCCGCGCCTGCGGCGCCTCTTCCTCCAGGGGATCGTGCGCTATCCGGAGCGCCTGTCCGGCCCGCTCACGTGGGAGCTCGTCCAGGGCGCCGAGAAGCCGGGGTTCATCCCCGCGCTCGAGGCGCTGATGGGCTACTCCTACCGCGACCGGCTGGGCTCGATCGACATCCCGACGCTGATCGTGTGGGGCCGCAACGACATGCTGGTCCCCGTCGGCGACGCCGAGCGCTACGAGCGGCTGATCGGCGACAACGCGCGCTCGGTGATCTTCGACGAGACCGGTCACGTCGCGATGATCGAGCGTCCCAACCGCTTCAACCGCGCGGTGGCGGAGTTCATCGCCGCGAAGGAGCCGGCCGAGTCCGAGGGCGTCAGCGCGTGACCGCGCCCTCGGACGCGCTCGAGACGAGCTTGGCGTACTTCGACAGCACGCCGGTCTCGACGCCGTTGTCCGGCGCGCCGTAGGCCGCCACGCGGCGGGCGATCTCCTCGTCGTCGAGGGCGACGTCGATGCGCCGCCCCGGGACGTCGATGGTGATCGTGTCGCCGTCGCGGACCGCGGCGATCGGGCCGCCGAGCGCCGCCTCCGGCGCGATGTGGCCGGCCATGAAGCCGCGCGTTGCGCCGGAGAAGCGCCCGTCGGTGAGCAGCGCGACGGTCTCGCCGAGCCCCTCCCCCACGATCGCCGCGGTGACCGCGAGCATCTCGCGCATGCCCGGCCCGCCGACGGGGCCCTCGTTGCGGATCACGACGACATCGCCGGCCTGGATCTCGCCGGCGGTGACCGCCTTCATCGCGGCCTCCTCGCCCTCGAACACGCGCGCCGGGCCCTCGTGGTGGCGGCGCTCGTGACCCGAGAGCTTCACGACGCTGCCGTCGGGCGCGACGTTGCCGCGCAGGATCGCGAGGCCGCCGGTCGGCTTGACCGGCGTCGCGAGCGGGCGGATGACGTCCTGGCCGTCGGCCTCGCGCGACTCGGCGGCGTGCTCGCCGATCGTCTTGCCGGTGACCGTCGGCGCGCCCGCGTGCAGCAGGCCCGCCTCGACGAGCCGCTTCGCCAGCACCGCGGTGCCGCCGGCGGCATGCAGATCGGTGGCGAGGAAGCGCCCACCCGGCTTGAGGTCGCACAGGGTCGGCGTGCGCTCGGCGATCGCGTCGAAGTCGTCGATCGAGAGCTCCACCCCCATCTCGCGGGCGACCGCGAGCAGATGCAGGACGCCGTTGGTCGAGCCGCCACTGGCGGCCACGGACATGATCGCGTTCTCGAGCGACTCGCGGGTGATCAGGTCACGTGGCCGGACGCCGCGCGCGAGCACGTCCATGACGAGCTGCCCGGCCGCCTCGGCGACCTGCGCCTTCGACGGATCCTGCGCGGGGACGAGGCTCGGGCCGATCGGCGAGATGCCCATCATCTCGAAGGCCATCGCCATCGTGTTGGCGGTGAACTGGCCGCCGCAGGCGCCGACGCCGGGCGACGCGGCCTCCTCGATCGCGGTCAGGCGCGCGTCGTCGATCTGGCCGGCCGCGTGCGCGCCGACGGCCTCGAAGACGTCCATGATCGAGATGTCGCGGCCCTCGAAGCGCCCGGGCGGGATCGAGCCGCCGTAGAGCATCACCGCGGGGACGTCGAGGCGCGCGAGCGCCATCACGGTGCCGGGGATCGTCTTGTCGCAGCCCGAGAGGGCGATCACGGCGTCGAACGCGTGGCCGCGCGTGACGAGCTCGATCGAGTCGGCGATCACCTCCCGCGAGACGAGGCTCGTGCGCATGCCGCGCGTGCCCATCGTGATGCCGTCGGAGATCGCGACCGTGTTGAACTCCATCGGCGTGCCACCGGCGGCACGAATGCCGTCCTTGACCTTCGCGGCGAGCGCGCGCAGGTGGAAGTTGCACGGCATGGTCTCGATCCAGGTCGAGGCGACGCCGACGATGGGCTTCGAGAGGGCCTCGGCGTCGAAGCCGATGCCGTGCAGGTAGGCGCGGGCGGCGGCCCGCTCGGGACCCTCCGTGAGGGCGCGTGAGTTGTGCTTGGGATCCAGGCCGGCCATCGCCGGCGGATGCTATCCGGCGGCCGCTCGCGGCCGGCCCGCGGCCTACGGGCCGTCGGGCGAGGCGGGACGGGCGCGCGGGGGCTCGGCCGGCGCGGTGCGCGCGGTGCCCTGCAGGCGCTCGCGCTCCCAGCGGCCGAGCCGCCAGATGTCGCGCTGGACCTGCGAGGGGTCGAGCTGGCGGCCCGGGAGGTGCATGTTGGACTCGGCGATCAGCCGCCGCTCGTCGCCCTTGAGCGCCATCCACTTGGCGAGCACGTCGTCGGAGTCGGGCAGCCGCGCCGAGCCGTACGGGCGCGTCTCGTCCGGGAACTCGACGCAGTACTCGTTGAGCAGCTGCGCGGTCTGGGGCAGGTAGGCGACGATCGGCCGGTGCGGGTAGACGAGGTAGGCGTACGGCACGCCGCGCAGGTCGCGCGACGAGCGCGCTTCCGAGCCCGGTCCCCCGGCCTGGCCGCCCCAGACGCGGATGAAGCCGAGGTCGCGGTACATCGCCCACTCCTCGTCGTTGACGCAGGAGCGCAGCAGCTCGCGGGCCTTCTGCTCGGCGCGGCGGTCGCGCCCGGGGTCATACGGCGCCGGGACGCCGTCGCGGCGGGCCTCGCGCACCGCGCGACGGCGCTCGAGGCGCCGGTCGAGCCACGGCAGCGACACCTCGAAGAGCAGCGCGAGGACGACGATCGCGGTGGCGGCGAGCGCGACGGTCATGCCGCGCCGCTCAGCGCGCGCCGCCGGCGGCGCGCGGGAAGAAGATCACGCGATCCGTGGCCTGCGGGATCTGCTCGAAGGTGGTGACCATCTCGGCCTCGCGCCGGCCGGTCTCGGTCTCCAGCGGCACCGCGGCCCACATCCCCTGCTCGAGCTGCCGGCGGAACTCGTCGACGAGGCGCTCGTGGTCGGAGGCGACGTCGACGTCGCCCTCGGCGATCAGCTGCTCGCCGTGACCCGGCCGCATCCGCAGGAACTTCATGCCGCGATTATGCCAGAGGTGTTGCAACGTCCGTTGCACGAGGCGCATCCGGATCTCGGTGCGTCAGCGATAGGACGTCAACGGGGCCGGCCCCCTGGCCGAGTCCGCGCAGGCCGTTGCGCACCGCCTCACCCGCGATCCTTCGCGCGGCGCGCGCGGCCGCCAGCGGCGGGTGCCCGAGCGCCAGGTGGGCGGCCAGGATCGAGGAGTGCGTGCAGCCGGACCCGTGCGCCGCGCCGTCGGGATGGCGCGGTCCGGGGATGCGGTGCACGGCCTCGCCGTCGAAGAGCACGTCCTCCGCCGCGTCGCCGTGGCCGCCGGTCACCACGACCACCTCGGGCCCGAGCGCGTGCAGAGCGCGGGCGAGCGCCTCGGCGTCATCCTGGTCGCCGGCGGCCACGGCCGCGCCGGCCAGCACGCGTGCCTCGGGCAGGTTCGGGGTGATCACCGTGGCCAGCGGGAGCAGGAGCTCGACGAGCGCCGCGCGCGCCGGGCCGTCGAGCAGCACCGCGCCCGACTCGGAGACCATCACGGGATCGATGACCACGGGCGTCCCGGCCGGCAGCAGCTCGAGCGCCTCGCGCACCGCCGCGACGATCTCGGCGGTGCCGAGCATGCCGATCTTCACCGCGTCGACGCCGAGGTCGTCGGCGACGGCGCGGACCTGCTCGACGATGAACGCGCCCGGCACGGGATGGATGCCAGTGACGCCGACCGTGTTCTGCGCCGTCAGCGCGGTGATCGCGGTCATGCCGTGGACGCCGGCGCGCGCGAACGCCTTCAGGTCGGCCTGGATGCCGGCGCCGCCGCCGGAGTCCGAACCCGCGATCGAGAGTGCGGTGGGCACGGGACGAGAGACCATGTGCTCAGGGTAGGCGGCGCTGGTACGGTCCCGCGGCCACCGTGGACGCCGCGATCCAGCAGTACCTCCGCAGCACCGTCGTGCGCGACCGCGACGTCGAGCGCATCGGACCGTTCCTCGCGACGTTCGACCGCACCACGGACCACCCGTTCCTGTCCTACGCGATCCCCGACGACGGCGCCGAGCCGTCCGCCGGCGACGTGGCCGCGCTGCGCGCCGCGTACGAGCGGCGCGGCCGGGTTCCGCGGCTCGAGTACCTCCCCTCCCGCGCGCCGGCGGCGGAGGTGGCGCTGCTCGCGGGCGGGTTCACGGTCGAGGCGCGGCTCGCCCTCATGACCTGCGCGGCCGACGACGTCGCCGCGATCGAGGCGCCGGACGGCGTCGAGCTCGTGCTCCCCGACACCGACGAGCAGCTGCGCGACGGCACCGCGGTGGCCAACGCCGCGTTCGGCGAGCCTGCCGTGCCGTCGCCGGACGCGGTCGCCCGGCTGCGCGGGCGGATCGCCCGCGGCGCGATCGCCGTGCTCGCGCGCGACGAGGACGGCCGCGCGATCGGCTGGGGTCAGTGCAGCGCGCCCGGCGATGGCGCGACCGAGCTCGCCGGCATCGCCGTCGACGCCGCGCAGCGCCGCCGCGGCATCGCCGGGGCGATCACCGCGCGGCTCGCCCGCGAGGCCTTCGCGCGCGGCGTGGAGACTGCGTTCCTCACTCCGGGCGACGACGCCGCGGGCCGCGTCTATGCCCGTGCCGGGTTCGCGGCCCGCTCACGCATGCTGCACCTGCGCGTCGCGGGCTGAGGACGACGGCGAGCGGGTGGGGCCAGAGGAGGGGGGCCCCACCCGCCGCGACCGTCAGGCGCCGTTGAACGCCAGCTTGAGGTGCGCGAGCCAGCCGCCCCAGCCGTCGTCCGGCTTGGAGTCCTCGACGCGCACGTACAGCGTCCGGCTGGTTCCTCGCAGGTCGTTGAGATCGAGGTCGCGCACGGCCAGGTTGTTGAGGTCGTGCTCCTCGGTCGTCTCCTGCAGCACGGTCCGCCAGTTCTGGTCGTCGGACGAGACCTTGACCAGGAACTCGTTGCCGATCTCCAGGCTCAGCGTCCCGCCCGTCACGTCCGCGGGGATGTCGAAGCGGTACGTGAAGTGCGAGCCGTTGTCCGCGAAGCGGGCGTGCCCGTCGTGCACCGCGCCGTCGAGCTGCGAACCGCCCGGATCCGACAGCCACGGCGTCTCCGCGTCCGTGCCGGGCGTGAACTCGATCGTGTCGCCGATCACCTGCACGTTGCCGGTCAGGCGGGCCGTCCCCTGCGACGAGCTCGCCGTGATCTTCAGCGGGTAGCCGCCCTCGGCGGCCCCGGCGGGGATCGAGACGTGCAGCGTGACCGTCTGGGTCCCGGCACCGGCGATCGGCCCGAACCCCGTGCTCGCGGGGTCGACGGTCCAGCCGGACGGCCCGCTCGCCGTGACCTGGCCGCTGACCGGCGTGGAGCCGGCGTTCGCGATCGTCACCTGCACCGGCACCGTCGTGCCCGCCCGCCCCGACGCCGGCGTGGCCGTCGCCGAGAGCGGGTTGGCGGGGATCGGCCGGCTGGTGAGGAGCTCCATCTCCGCCAGCGAGGTCGAGGCGTCGCCGCCCTTGGTGAACTCGATCCGGTAGTGGGCGTAGGTGCCGGGGTTCTGCAGCTCGAACGGCCGCGTCTGCTGACGCCAGTCGAACGCCTGGCCGCTGCGCGAGTCGAGCACCGTCCAGGTCGTCCCGTCGTTGGAGCCCTTCACGACCCAGGCGCTCGGGTCAGACGCGGCGTCGTCCTTGTTGGAGGTCAGCGTGTAGAAGCTGACCTGGCGCGGCGCGTCGAAGTCGAAGCCGGCCCAGCGGTCGCTCCCGGCCATCGCCGCCTGCGTGCCCGACGTGTCGTCGAACAGCGCCGAGGCGTCGGTGCCCGCGCTCGCGGCCGCCTCGCCCTGATCCGGGCGGGCGACGTCGGCGAGCGGCTGCGGGACCGCGTTGCCGTTGGTGATCGACGGCGGCACCGAGTTCTGCTTGGTCGCCCACGACGACGGCTTCGGGCCCATCGCGAAGTCGATCCGCCCGCCGTTGGCGATGTCGTCGTTGGTCAGGTACGAGCGGTCGTAGGACTTCCCGTTGAGCTGCATGCCCTGGACGTAGACGTTCTTCGGGCTGTTGTCCGGGGCGTTGATCACGAGGTCGTGACCGTTCTGCATGTGCAGGGTCGCCTGCTTGAACAACGGCGAGCCGATCGCGTACGTCGGGCTGCCCATCGCCAACGGGTAGAAGCCCAGCGCGCTGAACAGGTACCACGCCGACATCTCGCCGTTGTCCTCGTCGCCTGGGTAGCCCTCGCCGATCGTGCTGCCTGAGTACAGCCGCCCGAGCGCCTCGCGGACGAGTGCCTGGGTCTTGTAGGGCTGACCGGCGTAGTCGTACATGTACGGGATGTGGTGCGAGACCTGGTTGGACGCGCCCCACTGCCCCATGCGCACGTCGCGCGCCTCGAGCATCTCGTGGATCGTGCCGCCGTAGGTGCCGGGGAACTTGGCCGTCTCGGGCGTCGCGAAGAACTGGTCGAGCTTCGTCGCCAGCTTGTCGCGGCCGCCGTAGAGGTTCGCCAGGCCCTGACCGTCGAACGGTGCGTGGAAGGCGAAGTTCCAGCCGTCGGTCTCGGTGAAGTCACCGCCCTGGCGCCAGACCCGCGGGTCGAACTCGTCCGGCGGCGTCGTCCAGTCGCCCGAGGCGGACTTGCCCTGGAAGAAGCCGACGCGCTTGTCGAACAGGTTCACGTAGTCCTGCGAGCGCGAGAGGAAGTACTTCTGCTCCTCCTTGTAGCGCTCGCGCTGGGCCGGGCTGACGCTCTTGTCCTTCGAGAGCGCGCCGGCCATGTTCGCGATGCCGAAGTCGTTCGGCCCGGCCTCGAGCGACCAGGACAGACCCTCCGGCACCTGGTTGGGCGTGTAGCCGAGGAAGGCCGACTGGATCATGCCCTTGCGGCCGACCTGGGTGTCGTAGGGGTTCGAGCCCGGCGGCGCGACCGTGGCGTTCTTGAGCGCCGCGTCGTAGGCGTCCTTGGCGCTGAAGCCGCGGATGCCCTTGAGGTAGGCGTCGGCGAACGCGACGTCCGAGCTCGTGCCGGTCATGATGTTCGCGTAGCCCGGCGAGGACCAGCGCGAGATCCAGCCGCCGTCGCGGTACTGGGACACGAAGCCGTCGATCATCTGGCCCGCGTCGGTCGGGTAGAACAGCGAGTAGGCCGGCCACGTGGTCCGGTAGGTGTCCCAGAAGCCGTTGTTGACGTCGGCCTTGCCCGGGACGACCTTCGCGCCCGTCTGCGTCGGCCCGCTCGACGGGCTCGTGTCGGACGCCTGCACGGCGTGCATGTACTGCGGGCTCGCCGCCGTTCCCGTGTTCTCGAAGGCGGAGTTGGGATACAGGTTCAGCCGGTAGAGGTTCGAGTACAGCGTGGTCTTCTGGTCCGAGTTCGCGCCCTGGACCGTGATCGCTCCGAGCTTGGAATCCCACGCGTCCCGCGCGCTGTCGCGCACGGAGTCGAACGAGCGGTCGCCGACCTCGAGGCCGAGGTTGTGCTTGGCCTGGTCGATGGAGATCAGCGAGGTCGCGATCCGCATCGTCACGGTGCGCGCGTCGCCCGCGTCGAACTTGGTGTACCCGGTCGAGACGCGGTTGCCCGACGTGAGCATCCCCGAGCTCGTCACCGGCTTGTCGAGCGTCGCGTAGACGTACATGCGCGTGGCGCCGTTGGACGAGCCGCTGCGCACGTCCGACCACCCGGTGAGCGTCCCCGCGGCCTGGTCGATCGTCAGCGAGGAGCTGTTGTTGACGTTGTCGAAGATCAGGTTCGCGTCCGACCCCGGGAACGTGAAGCGGAACACGGCCGCGTGGTCGGTCGGCGCGATCTCCGTCTTCAGGCCGTTCTCGAACGTGACGCCGTAGTAGTACGGCCGCGCGACCTCGTTGTCGTGGCGGAACGCGAGCGCGCGCCGCTGGCGGTTCGCGTCCGGCGTCCCCGAGGCCGTCGAGGGCATCACCTGGAACGTCTGCCGGTCGCCCATCCACGGGCTCGGCATGTGGCTCGCGGTGAAGGCCTGCAGCATCGGCAGGTTGTCCGCGTTGTTCTGGGACTGGTAGTTGTAGAGCCAGCTCTGCGAGCCGGCGTCGGTCATCGGCGTCCAGAAGTTGAAGCCGTGCGGGACGGCGGTCGCCGGGAAGTTGTTGCCCCGCGAGAACGAGCCGCTCGAGTTCGTGCCGCGGCGCGTGTCGGCCCAGTCGGACAGGTGGCTCGGGTCAGGCGCCGTGCCGTCGCCGATCCGGATGTCGTCGATCCAGCCGCTGAACTGCGTGTCCTTGGTGCCGCCCGGGTTGTCGTAGCCGACGATGATCCGCTTGATCGTCTTGCCGGCCGCGACGTCGCCGATCTGCGACCACTTGTCGTTCCACTGGTCGGCGTAGAGGGTCTTCGACGCGCCCTGGCCCTGCGGGCTCACGATCGCGTCGAGCTGGTCGCGCGCGCCGAGGTCCGACAGGTAGGTGCCGTCGGAGAACGCGAGGTCAACCGCGGCGTAGGTGCTCGGGTACTGCAGGTCGCCCTTGGTCAGCGCGGGGAAGATCTTGTAGGAGAGCTGCGTGTCGCGGTGGACCGGGACGTCCACGTCGTAGACCTTGTCGTAGGAGAAGGCGCGGCCGTCGCCGACGTGGCCGCCGGCGTAATGGAGCGCCCGCAGGCCGGTGAAGCCGGCGCTGGGCTTGATGTTCGGCCCGCTCTCGGGGCCGTGGTCGACGAACGACCGCATGTACGGCGGCGGCCCCGACGTCGACCCGCCGGTGGACAGCTGGAGCTCGCCGAGCTGCACGATGTCCTCGCCGCTGTTCTTGGTGACGTTCAGGCGGTAGTACGTGTACGCGGTGTCGTTGGCGATGTCGAACTGGCGTGTCTGGAAGCGCTCCGGGAAGTCCTCGCCGGTGCGGGTGTCGAGCGTCGTCCAGCTCTGGCCGTCGTTGGAGCCCTGCAGGTTCCAGTCCTGCGGGTCGCGGCCCTCGGCGTCGTTCGCCGAGGTCAGCGCGTAGCTGACGACCTTCACGGGCTCGGAGAGCTTGACCTGCAGCCAGGCCGTCGAGGTGAAGGTCAGCCACTTCGACTGGATGTTCCCGTCGACTGCCTTCTCCTTGCTCTCGTTCGGCGGGTTCTCGCCGCTGGCCTGGACCTCGACCACCTTGTCGGTGACGTTGCCCGGGATGGTCGACGACGCGAGCGTGCCGTCGACGTTGGAGGAGCGTCCCGCCTCGACCGTGTCCGACCAGGTCGGCGGCGGCTGCGTCGGCTCGAACGACGTGCTGAACGCCGGCGCGGACTGCTGCGCGGACGCGGCGCCCGCCCCCGCGAGCGCCAGGAGCGCGGTCACGGCGAGCGTGAGCGCGAAGGCGGCCCAGCGTGCGGGCCACGTCGACGACGTTCGTGTCCGACCGTGCAGCATCGGCATGTTCTCCTCCCCAGGATCTGATGACAACGTTGTCAGCCACACCCTCTGACGCAACGCTGCCCTGCCAGCGATTCCCGGATCGTGCGCCATGCCCGCGCGGTTGTCAAGTCGCCGCCCGTTCGTAGCGTCCGCCGAAGCCGCGGACCACGAGCCCGGCACCCTCGAGACGGCCCAGCGCGAGCAGCACGTCACGCGCGTGCTCCGGCGTGGTGGCGAGCTCGGCCAGCGTGCCGCGGCCGGCCTCGATCGCGTCGAGCACGCGGCGGGTCGTGGCGTCGAGGCCGGCGGGCCGCGGCGGCGGCGCTTGTGCTCGGGGCGCCCGCACCGTGCCGGTGACGTCGGCGAGCAGGTCCAGCACGTCGCCCGTGTCGCGCACGAGCGGTGCCCCGTCTCGGATCAGCCCGTTGGTGCCGGCGGCGGTCGCCGCGGTCACGCGGCCGGGCACGGCGGCGACGGTGCGTCCGATGCCGGCCGCGAAGTCGGCCGTCGTCAGCGAGCCGGAGCGCTCCGCGGCCTCGACCACGACGAGCACGGTGGAGAGCGCGGCGATGATCCGGTTGCGCGCCACGAACGCCCAGCGGTGCACGCCGAATCCCGGCGGCAGCTCCGAGACGACGGCACCGGCGGTGCGAATCGCGTCGTGCAGCCGGCGGCCGCGCGCCGGGTACGGGCGGTCGGCGCCGCCGGCCAGGACGGCGATCGGCCGCCCTCCCCCGCCCGCGAGCGCGCCGTCGTGGGCGATCGAGTCGATGCCGAGCGCGAGCCCGGAGACGACCGGTACCCCCGCGGCGGCGATGCCGCGCCCGAGGGCGCGCGCGACAGTCGTGCCGTAGTCGCTCGCCGCCCGGGCGCCGACGATGCCGACGCGGTCCGCGGGCGCGAGCGCGTCGAGGTCGCCGGCGACGTGGAGGACCGCGGGCGGGTCGGGGAGCTCCTCGAGCTCGGAAGGGTAGGCCGGCGAGCAGCGGCACACGGCGCTCAGGCCGGCGGTGCGGATCGCCTCGCGGGCGCCGTCCGCCGAGAAGGCCGTCCAGCGCGCGTGGATCGCGGCGTCGCCGAGCTCGAGCAGGCGCTCGTCGGCGAGCGCGAGCACGGCGCCGGGCGCGGAGCGCTTGCGCCACTCGATGTCCAGCCGCGGTGCCAGCGACGCGATCAGGTCGGTGCGCCGCAGGTGCGCGTCGCAGGCCATGGGGCTCATGCCGCCACCGTGCTCTCGGGCGCGTCGAGTCGCAGGCCGGCGGCGGCGTGCACGTGATCGGCGGCGATGCGCTCGGCGCCGTCGAGGTCGGCGAGGGTGCGCGCGACGCGCAGCACGCGGGCGTGACCGCGCGCGCTCAGCGCCTGGCGGTCGTGCAGCTCGAAGAGCAGCCGTAGGGCTCCGGGCGTCGCGTGCGCCAGCTCGCGCAGCTGGCGCGCGGTCATCCGCGCGTTGCAGCTCGCGCGCTCGCCCCGCAGGCGGTGCCGCTGGCGCTCGCGCGCGGCGATCACGCGCTCGCGCACGGCGGCCGAGCGCGGCGCCTCCTCGTCGCGCAGCGCGCGGGCGTCCGGCCGCGCGACGGGCACCAGCACGTCGATCCGGTCGAGCAGCGGGCCCGACAGGCGCCGCTGGTGGCGCGCCAGGTCGGCCGCCGAGCAGCGGCAAGCCTCGGCGGAGCGCCCGCACGGGCACGGATTGGTGGCCGCGACGAGCGTGCAGGCGGTCGGGAAGGTCACGGCGCGCTGGCCGCGGACGACGATGATGTGACCGTCCTCGAGCGGCTGGCGCAGCGCCTCGAGCGACGAGCGGACGAACTCCGACAGCTCGTCGAGGAAGAGCACACCGTGGTGCGCGAGCGTCGCCTCGCCGGGCGCGGGCGTCGCGCCGCCGCCGACGAGGCCCGCGGACGAGATCGAATGGTGCGGCGCGCGGAACGGCCGCTCGGCGGCGACGCCGCCGCGATGCAGGCCCGCGACCGAGTGGATGCGCGTGACCTCGAGCGCCTCGTCGGACGTCAGCGGCGGGAGGATCGACGGCAGCCGGCGGGCGAGCATGGTCTTGCCCGTGCCGGGCGGGCCGTGGAAGAGCAGGTTGTGACCGCCCGCCGCGGCGACCTCGAGCGCCGGGACGAGCGCGTTGTGGCCGCGCACATCGGCGAGATCGGGTGCCATCGTCCCGTCGTCGCCGTCGTCCTGGAGGGCGGGCATCTCGCGCGGCTCGGAGCGGCCGGCGAGGACGTCGACGGCCTCCTGCAGCGAGCCGACGCCGAGCACGTCCACGCCGGGCACGAGCGCCGCCTCGCGGGCACGCGTCCAGGGGACGACGATCCGCTCGAGCCCGTGGCGCCGGGCGCCCTCTGCGCACGCGAGCACGCCGCGGACCGAGCGCACCTCGCCGGTCAGCGAGAGCTCCCCGACCACGGCGCAGGCGTCGAGGGCATCCGGGTCGAGCTGCTCGCTCGCGACGAGCAGGGCCAGCGCGAGCGGAAGGTCGAACCCCGGGCCGGCCTTGCGCAGCGACGCCGGCGCGAGGTTGACCGTGATGCGCTTGGCCGGGAACGCGAAGCCGGAGTTGACCAGCGCCGCCTGGACGCGCTCGCGGGCCTCGCGCACCGCCTTGTCGGCGAGCCCGACGACGGCGAAGCCGGGCAGACCGAGCCTGATGTCCGCCTCGACCCAGACGCGGCGGGCCTCGACGCCGTCGAGCGCGAAGGTGACGACGCGGGCGATCACGGCGCGCCGCCCATCAGAACGCCGCCTCGATGTGGTCCAGGCGGACGAGCCGGTCGCGCGCGTCGACGGTGACGCCCACCGCGTCAAAGCGCAGCTCCGCTGCCCACGGGCGGTCGGTGACCTCGCTCAGCCAGGCGGCCGCCATGCGCCTCACCTGCTGGCGCTTGCCGTCGTGCAGGCTGTCCCAGACGTCGCCCGACCCGAGCCGGCGGGTCTTGACCTCGCAGAAGACGATCGTCCGCTCCTCGGGGTCGGCCAGCACGAGGTCGAGCTCGCCGTAGCGCGTGCGGTGGTTGCGGGCGAGGACGCGGAAGCCCAGCCGGTCGAAGTGCGCGGCGGCGAGCGCCTCGCCGTGGCGGCCGAGCGCCTTTGCGCGCCGGTCGCGCAGCGACGCGAGCGGTCCTCTGGAGTCGGTGGTCATCGTGCGGTCGACGCTAGGTGCGCCGGCCGAACGGATCAGCACGCGACTGTGCCGAGAGTGCGCCGGGGGTGTGACGATTCAGCACCGGGAGCTGCCGGCGCGTGAGCCGCGAGGTTCCGGAGTGCGGTTTCTCCGTCGGCGCGACCCCGCTGGGTACGGAGGCGGCGAGCTCGACGGCCGTGGGCGCCGGGAGATCGCGTGTCGCGTTTGCCACCTCACAGGTGGTCAAGTCGACACGCGTCCGCCGGATGACCGCGGCCGCCCGCGCTGCCGGCGCGTCACCGGCGCCGGCCGCTCGGCGTCGGTGGGCGCCTTTCCGTTCCCCTCACCCGGAAATGCGCCCAGCGCCGGGCGCGCCGCTCCCCGACCCAGCCGCAGTTGACGTTCGCCGGGACCCGGCCGAGACTCCTACAGCGCGAGCTGCTGGTACGCCATCGACTGGAACGACAGCCGATGCAGCGGGGAGACGCCGAGCTTCTCGATCGCGGCGCGGTGCTCGGGAGTGGAGTAGCCGACGTGGGCGGCGAACTCCCAGCCCGGATAGCGCTCCTCCATCCGCTCCATGAAGCGGTCGCGGGAGACCTTCGCGATCACCGAGGCGGCGGCGATCGAGGCACTGATCGCGTCGCCGCCGACGACCGGGCGCTGCTCGAATCCCGTCGGCGGCACGGGGAAGCCGTCGGAGAGGCACAGGCTGCCGGGGACGGCGACGCGCCGGAGCACGTCCGAGAGCGCCGCCAGGTTCGTCTTGTGCAGGCCGCGTTCGTCGATCCCGCGCACGCAGCGCGAGGTGACCGCGACCTTGGTCGCGATCCGCAGCACGCGCGGGTAGAGCTCCTCGCGCATCTCGGCGGTGTGCTGCTTGGAGTCGTTGAGCGCGGTCAGCGCGCGGAGGTCGCCGAGCGAGACGCGCTCGTGGTCGAACAGCACCGCGGCCGCGACCAGCGGTCCCGCGAGGCAGCCGCGGCCGGCCTCGTCGGCGCCGGCGACGAAGCGGACGCCGAGTGCCCGGTCGTAGCGGAACAAGCGACTGCCCGAGGAGCGCTTGCGCCGCGCGCGCCGGCGCGAGGTCGCGTTGCCGGTGCGCTCGGCCGCCGCCACGTCCTCAGAGAAGGCCGATGCGCTTGGGAGGCCAGTAGGTGGCGAAGGCCTGCCCGATGATCCACTTCTTGGGAACGGGTCCCCAGAACCTGCTGTCGTCGGAAGAGCCACGGTTGTCGCCCATCATGAACCAGTGCCCGGCGGGAACCGTCACGGTCTTGGGCAGATCGCAGCCCTCGCCGCCGCGGCACGGCTCGGTGAACGGCTCCTTCTGGAGCTTGCCGTTGAGCACCACGTGCCCGTTGCGGATGGAGATCTTGTCGCCCGGGCCGGCGACGACGCGCTTGATGAAGTTCACGTCCGCGCGCGTCTTGGACTCCTGGAGGCAGACCTGGCCGGCGGGCGGCTCGCCGCCGCCGCACTGGTTGCCCAGCTCGGCGCCGGCCGGCGGGTGGAAGACGACGACGTCGCCGATCGAGGGATCGCCGAAGTGCGTCCCGATGCGGTTGACCAGCACCCGTTGGCCCACCTGCAGCGTGGGAACCATCGACTCGCTCGGGATGCGGTACGGCTTGACCAGGAAGGCCTGGATGCCGAGCGCGAGCCCGAGCGCGACGGCGACGATCAGGACCAGCTCGATGAGCGAGCCGGATGCGGAGTGGCCGCCCTTGGTGGCCACTTCGCCCTAGGACTCGTCGGTGGCCGGCTCGGCCTCGGCGGCCGGCTCGGTCTCGGCGGACGCCTCGACCTCGGCCGACGCCTGGACCTCGGCGGCCTCGGCCTCGGCGAGCGCCTGCTCGTCGACGGCCTCGCCGGGCACCTCGGCGTCCTGCGCCGCGGCGGCCTCGGCCGCCGGGTCGTGGAGCAGCCCCGCCTCGACGACCTGCTCCGGACCGGTGTACCGGCGCTCGCGGACGCGGGCGCGCTTGCCGACCCGGCCGCGCAGGTAGTAGAGCTTGGCGCGCCGGACGTCGCCGCGGGCGGCCACCTCGATCTTCTCGATCTTGGGGCTGTGCAGCGGGAACGTGCGCTCGACGCCGACGCCGAAGGACTGCTTGCGGACCGTGAAGGTCTCGCGCACCCCCTCGCCCTGGCGCTTGATGACGACGCCTTCGAAGACCTGCGTGCGGCGCCGCGTGCCCTCGATG
>DATBDM010000157.1:0-22146 GCA_036269915.1 Solirubrobacteraceae bacterium
GACTGGACGAAGACCGAGCCCTGCCCGAGCACCGCGTCGCCGGTGAACGCGACCGGGCCGGCGACGAGGACGAGATGGTCGTCGGCATGGCCGGGCACGGCAAGTGCGCGCAGCGGCCCGAACGTGTCGCCGTCGCCGAGCCGGACGTCCGCCGGGTGGCGAGCGGCGGCCACCGGCGTCGTCCCGCCGAGCCGCTCGCGCAGCGCGTCGACGGCCTCGACGTGGTCGATGTGGTCGTGCGTGAGGGCGATGCCGCCGGCGCCGCCGCGGCGCTCGACCTCGGCGGCGACCGCCTCGACGTGCGCTCCGAGCAGCGGCCCGGGGTCGACGACCCAGGCCGGATCGCGGCCGAGCACCCAGGTGTTGGTGCCGGTCAGCGTCAGCGCGGACGGGTTGTCCGCGCGCACCAGCGCGACGTCGTGGCGATCCATCTACCGCGCCACGATGCGGTACACCGGGCCGTTGTTGGAGACGGCGTAGGTGCGGCCGCGCGCGTCGCGGCCGAAGGAGGCGAGCCCGTCCACGTGCAGCCGCGTCGCGCGTACGTCGCGGACGCCCGCGCCGACGATCCGCGCCGACTCGATGTCGCCCTTGCAGTAGTCGCCGAACACGTAGCGGCCGCGCAGCGCGTTGGCGCCGCCCACCACCACGCCGCCGGTGATCGAGCACCAGCCGTCGGAATGCCGGCGGGTGATGTCGGGACGGACGGCGCCCGGGGCGGACTCGCCGGGCGTGTAGCGGTCGTTGCCCTCGAAGACGCGCCAACCCAGGTTCACGCCGGCGCGGCGGATCACGTCGATCTCCTCGACGGCGTCCTGGCCGACGTCGCCGATCACCAGCTGGCCGCCCGGCGCGAAGGTGAAGCGCCACGGGTTGCGCAGCCCGTAGGTCCAGATCTCCCCGCGCGCGCCGGCGCGGCGGACGAACGGGTTGCCCGTCGGGATCGTGTAGGGACGCCCGCCGGAGGGCCGCGGGTCGATGCGCAGGATCTTGCCGAGCAGCGTGCCGAGGTTCTGCGCGTTGCCGTGCGCGCCGTGCTGGTCGCCCCCTCCACCGCCGTCCCCGAAGCCGATGTAGAGCTTGCGGTCGGGGCCGAACAGCAGCAGCCCCCCGTTGTGGTTCGCCTGGGGCTGCGGCTGGAAGATCAGCTGGCGCGCGGACGCCGGATTCGCGCGCGTCCGGCTCGCGCGGCGGTACTCGACGATGCGCGAGTCGCCGTGGGTGTCGGTGTAGTCGACGTAGAAGCGCTTGGAGCGCGCGTAGTCGGGCGCGAAGGCCATCGAGAGCAGCCCCTGCTCCCCGCCGGCGCGGACCTGGCCGCTGATGTCGAGGAACGGCCGGGCGCGCGGGCGGCCGTTGACGAGCACGCGGATCCGGCCGCCCTGCTCGACGACGAACAGCCGCTTGCGGTCGCCGGGCGGGCTCGTCACGTACACCGGCGCCTGGAAGCTGCCGATCCGCTTCAGCCGCACGCCCTTGGCAGCGGTCGTCGTCGCATGCTCGCCGGGGGTCGCCGCGACCGTGGAGCCGGGCGACGGTGTGGCCATCGGCGCGGCGCCGCTCGACCCCCCACCGCAGCCGAGCACGACGCTGGTGCCGGCGACGGCCAGCGCGAAGGAGCGGAGCCTCATGCCCCGAGCATAATGCGCCCTCCATGGACCTCGATCTCCTCTCCCTCGACGGCCGCGTGGCGCTCGTCACGGGCGCCGGCAGCCCGGACGGCATCGGCTTCGCCACCGCCCGCGTGCTGGCCGGGCGCGGCGCGCGCCTGATCGTCGCGGCGACCTCGGAGCGCATCCACGACCGCGCGGCCGAGCTTGGCGCGGGCGCGGTCGCCGTGATCGCCGACCTCACCGATCCGGCGGCGACCGAGCGCGCGCTCGCCGAGCTCGGCCCGGTCGACGTGCTCGTCAACAACGCCGGCATGGTCCAGGTCGGCGAGCCGCTCGCCGACGCGGGTTTCCTCGAGCTGAGCGAGGCCGCCTGGCTGCGCGACATCGACCGCAACCTCCACACCGCGTTCCGCGTCAGCCGCCGGCTCGCGCCCGCGATGGCCGCCCGCGGCTGGGGCCGGATCGTGAACGTCTCCTCGGTCACCGGGCCGGTGGCCGCGATGCCCGACGCGGCGGGCTACGCGGCCGCGAAGGCGGGCCTCGACGGCCTCACCCGCGCGCTGGCGCTCGAGCTCGGACCGCGCGGCGTGACGGTCAACAGCGTCGCGCCGGGCTGGATCGACACGGGCTCGGCGACCGACACCGAGCGCCGCGCAGGCGCCCACACGCCCGTCGGCCGCCCCGGGACCGCGCGCGAGGTCGCCGAGGTGATCGCCTTCCTCGCCTCCCCCGCCGCCTCCTACCTGACCGGCCAGTCGGTCGTGGTCGACGGCGGCAACACGATCCAGGAGGTCAAGGGGACCTAGGCGGACCTCGAACGTCAACCCCGGCTGGGTTGACGTTCGCCTGACGTTCAGCGCGCGACGAGCGTCGCGAACAGGTGGTCGAGCTGGGCCGCCGGGTCGTCCGTCAGGCCCGTGTGCACCGGGGACGGCTGGACGATCGTGCTCGCCGGCGCGGTCAGCCAGTGAAAGCGCTCGGACTGCGGGAGCGCGGCGACCGCGCCGCCCGCGTCGCGATCGCCTGCCGCCACCGCCTCGACGACCCGCAGGTGCGGCTGGACCTCGGCCGGATCGCAGCCAGGGGAGAGCACGGCGAGCGCGGCCTCGTCGAGCCAGGTGCGCGCGGCGAGGTAGCGGCGCGGGCGGCAGAACAGCACCACGCCGGCGTTGAGGGATTCGCCGCGCTCCACGCGCGGGACGACGCGCACGAGCGCGTACTGGAACGGCTCACGCCCGGCCACGGTCGACCTCCTCGTCGCGCGCATGACGCGGAGCGGCGGCGAGCTCCGCCCGCGCGGCCTCCGCCGCCTCGACCCAGGCCCGCGGCGGCTCCAGGCGAGCCGCCAGATGCTCGGCGTAGGGCGCGTCGCCGGTCCACTCCCGCGGGACGAGGGCGGCGATCGCGTCCAGCGCACCGCGGTCGAGCCTCCCGCCGAGCCGGGCGTCCGCGTCGAGCAGCGAGCCGGCGTGTGGGAGCAGCACGTGGTCGCGGATCGCGGCGAACGGCGCGCCCGCGCGGCCGAGCACGTCGCCGCCGCCGTGGTGGACGTAGAGCGCCGCGCCGTGGTCGATCAGCCACGTGCGATGGTGCCAGCGGAGCAGGTTCGGGTTGCGCGGCGTGCGGTCGACGTTGAGCACGAGCGCGTCGAACCACACCACGTCGGCCGCCAGCCCGGCGTCCGGGGGCTGCGCCGGCGAGTACGGCATCGCCCCGGGCAGGAAGTCCATGCCCACGTTGAGCCCCGCGCTGGCGGCGAGCAGCTCCTGGATCTCGGGGTCGGGCTCGGCGACGGCGATCTGCGGGTCGAGCCCGACGAGCACCAGCTCCGGCACCGGCAGCCCGAGCGCACGACCGACCTCCCCTGCCACGATCTCGGCCGCGAGCGCCTTCGGCCCCTGCCCCGCGCCGCGGAACTTGACCACGTAGAGCCCGTCGTCGTCGGCCTCGACGATGGCCGGCAGCGACCCGCCCTCACGCAGCGGCGTGACGTAGCGGGTGGCGGTGATCGTGCGCAGCATCCCTGGCATCATGCCGTGCGGATGCCGACGCCCCTCTGGACGCCTTCCTACGAGATGGTCGATCGGGCCCGGATGACCCGCTTCATGCGCGAGCGCGGCTTCGACGGCTACGACGCGCTCTGGCAGTGGTCGGTCGACGATCTCGACGGCTTCTGGGCGGCGCTCTGGGATCACTTCGACGTCGGCCCCCGCAGCGGCCCCGTGCTCGCGTCGCGCGAGATGCCCGGCGCCCGGTGGTTCCCGGAGGTCACCGTCAACTACGCCGAGTACGCGCTGCGCGACCACGACGACGACGCGGTCGCCATCGTCCACGCGTCCGAGTCGCGCGAGCTCGCCGAGGTCACCTGGGGCGAGCTGCGCACCCAGGTCGCGCGCATCGCCGCCGGCCTGAAGGCGCTCGGCGTCGAGCGCGGCGACCGCGTCGTCGCCTACCTGCCGAACATCCCCGAGACGATCGCCGCCTTCTTCGCCACGGCGTCGCTCGGCGCCGTCTGGTCCTCCGCGGCGCCCGAGTTCGGCGCGCGCAGCGTGATCGACCGCTTCGCGCAGATCGAGCCGCAGGTCCTGCTGGCGGTCGACGGCTACCGCTACAACGGCCGCGACTACGACCGCTCCGACACCGTCGCGGCCATCGCCGCCGAATGCGACGCCCGCGTCGTCCGGCTCGGCTACCTCGACGGCACGGGCTGGGAGGACGGCTTCCTCGGCCCCGAGGACGCACCGCTCGAGTTCGCGAGCGTCCCGTTCGACCACCCACTCTGGGTCCTCTACTCCTCCGGCACCACCGGGCTGCCCAAGGCGATCGTCCAGGGCCAGGGCGGGATCCTGCTCGAGCACCTGAAGATGCTGCACCTGCACGTCGACGCGCAGCCCGGCGACCGGCTCTTCTGGTTCACCACCACCGGCTGGATGATGTGGAACTTCCTCGTCTCGGGCCTGCTGACCGAGGCGGCGGTCGTCCTCTACGACGGCAACCCGGGGTACCCGGACCTCAACCGCCTGTGGGCGCTCGCGGCCGAGGCCGGCATCACCACCTTCGGCACCAGCGCGAGCTACATCGCCTCCTGCATGAAGGCCGGGATCGAGCCCGCGCGCGACCACGACCTGTCCGCGTTGCGGGCGGTCGGCTCGACCGGCTCGCCGCTCTCCGCCGACGGCTTCCGCTGGGTCTACGAGCACGTCGGCGAGGACACCTGGCTGTTCTCGACGTCGGGGGGCACCGACCTGTGCTCGGCGTTCGTCGGCGGCTGCCCGCTCGTCCCGGTCTACGAGGGCGAGCTCCAGGCGCGTTCGCTCGCGGCGAAGGTCGAGGCCTGGGATCCCGAGGGCCGCCCGCTGATCGGCGAGGTCGGCGAGCTGGTCGTCACCGAGCCGATGCCCTCGATGCCGCTCTACCTGTGGGACGACCCCGACGGCGAGCGCTACCGCGAGGCCTACTTCGACACCTATCCCGGCGTCTGGCGCCACGGCGACTGGATCGAGATCACCGACCGCGGGACGGCGATCATCTCCGGCCGCTCCGACGCCACGATCAATCGCGGCGGCGTGCGCATGGGCACCGCCGAGATCTACCGCGTGGTGCTCGCCGTCGACGCCGTGGTCGACGCGCTGGTGGTCGACGTGCCGAGGGACGGCGAGGGCTGGATGCCGCTGTTCGTCGTCCTGCGCGAGGGCGCGGAGCTCGACGACGACCTCGTGGCCGAGATCCGCACGCGCATCCGCGAGGACTGCTCGCCGCGGCACGTGCCGAACGAGATCGTCAAGGTCGACGCCGTCCCGCGCACGCTCTCGGGCAAGGTGCTCGAGCTCCCGGTCAAGCGGATCCTGATGGGGACCGATCCCGAGCAGGCGGCGAGCCGCGACTCGCTCGCCAACCCCGAGGCGCTCGACGCCTTCGCGGCCTTCAGCCGCGAGCGTGCGGGGCGCTGACGCGCCCGACCGGCAGCCGCGCGGTCACCGTGGTGCCCCCGCCCGGGGGGCTCTCGATCGCGAGCTCACCGCCCGCCGCCGCGGTCCGGTCGGAGAGGCCGAGCAGGCCCGAGTTGCCGTTGAGGTGGGCGCCGCCGCCGCCGTCGTCGCCGACCTCGACCACCAGGACGCCGCCCTCGACCGTGGCCCGGACATGTGCGCGAGTGGCGTTGGCGTGCTTGAACACGTTCGTCAGGGCCTCGGCCACGATGAAGTACGCGGTCGCCTCGAGGCCGGGGTCGAAGCGCTCGTCCGTCACGTCGACGCGCACCTCGATCGGCGCGCGGGCGACCAACGCGGCGACCGCGGCGCGCAGGCCGCCGCGGCTCAGCGACGCCGGCAGGATGCCGTGCACCAGCTCGCGCAGCGCGGCGTTCGCGCGCTCGGCGTGCTCGAGCGCCTCCTCCACGCGACGCTCGAACGAGCCGGTCTCACCGGCCGCCAGCGCACGGCGCGCGAGCTTGAGCGTCACCACGGTGTACACGAGCCGTTGCTGCGCCCCGTCGTGGAGGTCGCGCTCGATCCGGCGCCGGGTCTCGTCGGCCGTGGCCACGACCCGTGCGCGGGACGCGGTGAGCGCGGCGCGGCTCTCGGCGTTGGCGATGGCGGTCGCCACCAGCTCGGTGAACTGCTCGAGCCGCGCCACCATGTCCGGCGCGGCGACGCGGTCGGTCCAGTAGGCGGTCATCGTCCCCCACAACCGGCCGTCGACGACGATCGGCGTCGCCACCGCGGAGCGCACGCCGTCCTCGCGGAGGCGCTCGGCGAGCTCGTCGGAGGCGCCCTCCGTGCCCTCCCGCCGCGCCGGACGGCCCGTGCGCCAGATCTCACCGGCGAGGTGCTGGCCGTCGGCCGGCCAGCGCGCGCCGACCGGAAGGCCGCCCCCGACCTGGCTGGAGACGATGATCTCGACCATGTCGTCCGGCATGAACTGCGCGAGCCGGGTCGAGCTGGCGCCGAGCACCCGGTCGACCTCCTGGACGACGGCGCCGAGCAGCTCTGGGGCGGGAACGCCGCGCGCGACCAGCGTGGCGACGCGGCGCAGGGCGGATTGCTCGGCCGCGAGCTGGCGCAGCCCTTCGCGGTTGGTCTCCAGCGAGGACTCCATCGCGTTGAAGGCGCGCTGCAACGTGCCGATCTCGCCGACGCCGGACTCGGCCAGCCGTGCCGAGAGGTCGCCGACGGACACCCGCCCCGCCATCGCGGCCGCGCGGCGGATCGGCATCGCGATCGCACGGGCGAAGTAGAAACCGAAGGCGACGATCACCACGACAGACCCCGCGAGGCCGGCGATCGCCGCCGCCCGCGCGATGCGCGACTGGCGCTGCGAGCGCTGCTCGCGCTGGCGCACGAAGCGCTGCTCGTCGGCGATGAACGCGCCGATCAGCGGACGCACGTCCGCTGCCCGGGAGCCCGATCCGACGGCCGCCGCGATCTCGGCCGCGCGCGCGTGATGGGCGGGGACCTCGGTCAGCCGCAGGAGCGCGGCGGCCGTCGCGGGCGCGTCGCGGGGGCTCTCCCTGACGCCCTGGACCTGACGCTGGAGGCGCTGGGCGGTGGCGAGCACGTCCTCCGAGTGGCGGGCGAGCCGCACCGAGTCGCGCTCGGCGGTGACCGAGACCAGCAGCACGGCGAACGCCGCACCGATCACCAGGGCGAGCACGCCGCTCGCCACGATCGTGCGACGGGTGAGACCTCCGAGCGGGCGCGTAGGGAGCGACCTCGCCGAGACGCTAGTCGATCCGCGCGTCGCGGAGGTAGGTGACGGCGGCGAGCACGCGCCGGTGCGCGGTCGGCTCCGGCTCGAGGCCGAGCTTGTGGAAGATGCTGGTGATGTGCTTCTCGACCGCTGCGTTGGAGATCACGAGCGCCTCGGCGATGCCCTGGTTGGACTTGCCCTCGGCCATGGCGGCGAGCACGTCGCGGTCGCGCGCGCTGAGCCGGTCGAGGTTGCCGGGCGGGCGCCGCCGCCCGAGCATCCGGCCGATGACCTCAGGGTCGAGCGCACTCCCGCCGGCAGCGACGCGCGCGACCGCGTCGATGAAGACGTCGACGTCGCCGACGCGCTCCTTGAGCAGGTACCCGACCCCCTCGGCGCTGTCGCCGATCAGATCGAGCGCCAACTGCTCCTCGTAGAACTGCGAGAGCACGAGCACGCCGATCTCCGGGCGGCGGCGGCGCAGCTCGAGCGCCGCGCGCAGTCCGTCGTCGCCATGGTTGGGCGGCATCCGGACGTCGACGACCGCGACGTCGGGACGGTGCGCGAGCGCCTTGCGGAGCAGGTCGTCGGCATCGCCGGCCTGCGCGACGACGTCGTAGCCGGCCTCGGCCAGGAGGCGGACGGTGCCCTCGCGCATGAGCACGTCGTCCTCGGCGACCACGACACGCAGTGGATCGCTCACATCCCGACGGTAGCCGGAACCGACGGGTTGCGCGAGTGCCGGCGGGCTCACTCGCGGGTCGCCTCCCCGACCAGCAGCGCGAGCAGCGGCGCCGCGGGCAGATCCTCCTTGGCGACGAAGCGCGGCGACGCGTAACCGTCGCTGATCGCGTCGGCGTCGGCCGAGGTCAGCAGCACGCGCGGGTGCCACGGGAGGGCGAGCAGCTCGCGGGCCAGCTCGATGCCGTTGCGGTCCGGGAGCCCGACGTCGACGATGATGCCGCCAGGCCGCATGGCGTGCGCGGCGGCCACGGCGGCGCGCGCATCCGCAGCCTCCCCGGCGACGGCCAGCCCAGCCTCGTCGAGCATCCGAGCGGCGAGGCTGCGAAACGCGGGGTCGTCGTCGACGATCAGGACGGAGGCGATCACGAGAGCGGATCTTGGCAGCGGACGCGCGACTCGGGGGTAGGGCGAACCCACCGGCGCCGCGGGTCCGCCCCACCCCGGCGGGGGGTCGCGCCGGTGCCCATTCGGGGGCCTCCCGCCATGGTCCCGGAGTGCCGCCGGGCGGACAGTGGTCAGGCCCACTCGACCCTCCCCAGACCGAAGGAGCACGGGCATGAACCGACGCAGGACACTCTCCACCACGCTGAGCGGAGCCGCGGCCGCCGGGCTCGTCGCCGTCGCGGTCGCCGGATGCGGCGGCGGTGGCGGCAACAGCGCGTCCGCCAAGGCGGCCATCGGGCCGCCGCGGACCGCGGCCGGCCATACCGCGACCGTCGGGCTCGGAAGCACCGGGCTCGGCAAGGTGCTCGTGAACTCCCAGGGCCGCACGCTGTACCTCTTCCGCGCCGACCACGGCACGACGAGTGCCTGCACCGGCGCGTGCGCCAGCGCCTGGCCGCCGCTGCGCGCGACCGGCAAGGCGAAGGTCGGCACCGGCCTGCAGGCCTCCGCCGTGACGACGACCAAGCGCTCCGACGGCAACCCGCAGGTGAGCTACCACGGCCATCCCCTCTACACCTACGTGGGCGACCAGAAGGCCGGCGACACGACCGGCCAGGGCATCAACGCGTTCGGCGCCGGATGGTTTGCCGTGACCGCGTCCGGCGCGCAGGCCTCCGGGTCCGCGTCGGGGTCATCGGGGAGCAGCGGTGGCTACTAGCGCACTCCCCCGCGCGACCCAACGGTCGCGCCGGGCCGTGTCCCTCCACGCCGCGGCGAGCGCCGCGTACGGCCTCGGGGCCGTCGCGCTCGCCGCGGAGGCGGTGGTCCACGTCCAGCAGTTCGTCTCCCTGTTCGACGGCGTGCGCTGGATCGGGCCGCTGTTCATCGCCAACGCGGCGGCGATCGTGGTCGTGCTCGCCGGGCTGGCCGCGGCGCGCACGCGGGTGCTCGCCGCGCTCGCCGGCGTCGGGATCTCCGCGGTCGCCCTCGGCAGCCTCGTGATCAGCTACGGGACCGGTCTGTTCGGCTGGCAGGAGGCGGGCTGGCGCACGCCGACCGCCGTCGCCGTGGCCGCCGAGGTGGCCGCGGTGCTCCTGCTCGCCACGGCGCTCGCGGCGAGCGCGGTGGAGCGGCGATGAGCCGGCCCCTGACCTCCAGCGCGTCGCGGCACCACGCCGCGATCGCGCTGGCGGCGGCCGCCCTGGCCGCCGCGACGGTTGCCGTGGCCCTCGGCCTCGGGCACGGCATCGCGCACGTCGCCTCGCCGGGTCCGCTGCCCCCGCTCGGCGCGCCGACGGCGGCCCTGCAGGGACAGTACGTGCGCGTCATCCGCTCCGTGTCGCCGAAGGTGGTGCAGATCCAGACCAGCATCGGCCTCGGCTCGGGCGTGGTCTTCGATCGCGGAGGCGACATCGTCACCAACGCGCACGTCGTCCGCGGCGCGCACGCCTTCACGGTCACGCTGCCCGCCGGCGGGCGGGTCGCCGCGACGCTCGTGGGCGCCGACATGAGCCATGACATCGCGGTCGTCCGGTTGCAAACCGGCCGGCCGGCTCCTGCGACGTTCGGCACGGCGCCGAGCCGGATCGGCGACCTCGTCCTCGCGATCGGCAACCCGCTCGGGCTGCGCTCGAGCGTCACGGACGGCATCGTCTCCTCGGTCGGGCGCACGGTCGCCGAGGGCGGCGGGGTGACGCTGTCCCCGGTCATCCAGACCAGCGCGGCGATCAACCCAGGCAACTCGGGCGGCGCGCTCGTCGACCTTCGCGGCCGCGTCGTCGGCATCCCGACGCTTGCGGCCCTCGACCCCGAGCTCGGCGGCGCCGCCTCCGGCATCGGCTTCGCCATCCCCAGCGCGACGGCGGAGCGGATCGCGTCACGCCTGATCGCCGCACGCGGGCGATGACGATGCGCTAGTGCGCGACGAGCGACGGCTCGGGGACGCGCTCCGGCGGCGCCTCCGAGCGGACCGCCGGCTGGAGGCCCTGGCGCTGCGGCCGCTTGACCTTGACCTCCTTGGCCAGCCAGTAGGAGCCGATCACGAAGAGCGCCGCGAGGAACTGGACCGCGAGCGTCTCCCACGTCGAGTACATCTCGAACCAGGAGCCCATCCACACCGGGAGCGTGAACGGCGTCTCGTGGCGCGGCAGCCAGCCGAGGTCCTGGAAGGACAGCGCGGTGCCGCCGATCATGACCACGAGCACGACGCCGACGAGGACGCCCGTGAGCACGAGCATCTTCTTGTAGGGCAGCTTGTGGTGCAGCCAGAAGGTGAGCACGCCGACGACGGCGGTGCCGGCGAGCCCGAGCGCGACGCCCTCGAGCACGGTGGCCGTGCCTGCCTGCAGCTGCAGCGTCTGGAGGAAGAGCACGACCTCGAAGCCCTCGCGGTAGACGCTCGTGAAGCCGAGCGCGACGAGCCCGATGGTCGCGGCGAATCCGGTCTGGGCCAGCAGCTTGCGGCGCTGGCGGTGGTGGCGCCCGATCCACCCGGACCAGTAGACCTTGTGCACGAACCAGTTCAGGACGATCAGCAGCACGACGACGGCGATGAAGCCGGTGATGGCCTCGAGGCGCGGGCCGAGCGACGACGCCGCGGAGAGCAGCGCCTGCACGAGGAACCAGGTCACGACCGCGGCTCCGAAGGCGATCACCGCGCCCATCACGACGGGCCGGCGGCGGCCCTTGTTGGCACCCAGGAAGCTGGCGGTGACCGCCGCGAAGATCAGCACGGCCTCGAGCCCCTCGCGGAACACGATCATGCTCGAGTTGAACACGACCGTGGCGTGGCTCTGCGCCGCCTTGACCTCCGTCGGATCGACGGGGCCGGTGCTGGCCGTGGCCATGAGGTAGACCAGGCCGGCGACCGCGGCCAGTCCGGCGAGCCACCAGGCCAGCCGTGTCGAGTGCTTGGACCGGTGGTCCGAAGAGGAGGCGGCGTCCATCGTTAGGGCACCCTAACACAGAACTCCGACCCGCCGTGTCGGGAATGGTGACAGGTCGCTCATGCGTCCGGCGTCAGCACATCGGCCAGCGCGAGCGCCAGCGCGGCGACCACGAACCCGGCGATCACGACGAGGCCGTGACGGAACGACGTGGCGTAGTCCCCGTGCGTGCTCGCGACCGCGGCGTAGAAGACGCTGCCGGTGATCGCGATCCCAGCGGCCGAGCCGATCCGCTGGCCGGTCTGCAGGACGCCGCCCGCGCTGCCGGCCCGGCGAACGGGCACCTGCGAGAGGGTCAGCGTCTGGTTGGGCGAGATCACGAGGCCGCCTCCCATCCCGGCGAGCAGCAGCGGCAGGGCCGTGTAGAGCGCGACGTCGTGCCCCGGCTCGGCACGCACGGCGAGCCACGTCGCGGCGAGGCCGGTCAGGACCGCGGCGAGCCCGAAGGCGACGAGCCGGCGCCCGCGCCGCAGCGCCTGGCGACCGCCGATCGCCGCGGTCAGCGCGCTCCCGACGGCGAACGGCGTCGCCGACAGCCCGGCCTTCCAGGCCGGGTAGTGCAGGCCGAGCTGGAGGTACTGCGTGAGGATGAAGAAGATCCCGGTGAAGCCGGCGAAGTAGAGCATCCCGACGCCGGCGCCGAGCACGTAGGAGCGGATCCCGAACAGGTCGAGGCTGACCAGCGGCTCGTGGTGGCGCCCGTAGCGGCGCTCGTGCAGCACCCAGGCCACGAGCAGCACCGCGGCCACGCCGAACAGCGCCGGACGCAGCGGGCTGTGCCAGCTGCGCTGCTCGATGAACGGCACCAGGACGCAGACGACCGCGGCGCCGAGCAACAGCACGCCGAGCGGGTCGAGCTCGGTGCGCCCGGAGGCGGTGGGCTCGGGCGCCGGCAGGTAGCGGCGGGCGAGCACCAGCGCCACGACGCCGACCGGCAGGTTGACGAAGAACACCGCGCGCCACCCCTCGTCGGTGCCGAACAGCGCGATCAGCGCGCCGCCGAGCAGCGGGCCGATCGCCGTCGCGATGCCCACCATCGTCCCGAACAGGCCGAACGCGACGCCACGCTCCTGACCCCGGAAGAGCGTCTGGATGAAGCCGCTGACCTGCGGTGTGATCAGCCCGCCGGCGCAGCCCTGCAGCAGCCGGGCGGCGATCAGCACGCCGGGCGAGAGCGCCAGCCCGCAGACGGCGCTGGCCAGCGAGAACAGTGCGACGCCGGTCATGAACACGGTGCGGCGCCCGCGCGCGTCGCCGGCGCGGCCGGCCGGCACGAGCAGCAGCCCGAGCGTGAGCGCGTAGCCCGAGACGATCCACTGCAGCTCGTTCGGGCGCGCCCCGAGGCCCTTCTCGATGCTCGGCAGCGCCACGTTGACGATCGAGACGTCGAGCAGCGTCATGAACCCCGCGACGAGGCAGACGGCGAGCGCCTTCCACCGCCGGGGGTCAGGGGCCTCGTCCATGCGAGACCCTACCCGCTCTGGCGCCTACGCTGCGTCGGCCACCGTGACGTCGCGGGCGAGGTTGATCCGCGCGATCCGCGCGTGCGCCTCCTCGCCGAGGTGACGGCGGCCGGCCACGCAGACGCACAAGGCGATCGCCACGGCGCCCGCGCCGACGAAGAACGGTGTGCTCGGCGAGACCCACTCGGCGAGCTTGCCGGCGAGCCACGGCGCGATCGCGCCACCCGCGAAGCGCACGAACGAGTAGGCCGAGGAGGCGATCGGGCGCTCGACCGGCGCGACCTTCATCACGGCCTCGGTCAGCACGGTGTTGATCACGCCGAGGAACGCCCCGGCGGCGATCACGCACGTTGCGAGCACGGTCGGCGAGCCCTCCGCGCCGGCCATGAGCAGCAGCAGGGCGGTGATCGCCACGAACATCGCCGAGAGCGTCGGGACGACGCCGAAGCGCTGCTTCAGGCGCGGCGCGACGAACACCGAGGTGATGGCGAGCAGCAGGCCCCAGCCGAAGAACACGAGCCCGAGCGCGTGCGCGCCCATGTGCAGCGGGAACGGCGTGTAGGCGAGCAGCGTGAAGAAGCCGAAGTTGTAGGTCAGCGCGACGACGGCGGCGACGAGCAGGCCGCGGTGGCGCAGCGCCTTGAGCGGATCGGTGAGCGAGATCCGCTTCGCCGGCTTCGGGATGTCGCCGAGCATCGAAAGCAAGAAGACGAAGCCGACGGCCATCAGCACGGCGGTCCCGAAGAACGGACCGCGCCAGGAGATCCCGCCCAGCAGTCCGCCGATGAGCGGGCCGGAGGCGATGCCGAGCCCGAGGGCGGCCTCGTAGAGGATGATCGCGCTCGACACGCCGCCCGAGGCGGCGCCGACGATCACCGACAGCGCGGTCGCGATGAACAGCGCGTTGCCCAGCCCCCAGCCGGCCCGGAACCCGACGATCGTCCCGATCGAGTTCGACGCGCCCGCGAGCGCCGAGAAGGCGACGACGAGCGCGAGACCGAGCAGCAGCGTGCGGCGCGGACCGATGCGGCTGGAGACCCAGCCCGTGACGAGCATCGAGACGCCGGTGAAGGCGAAGTAGGAGGTGAAGAGCAGCTCGACCTGGCTCGGCGAGGCGTCGAGGTCCTTGGCGATCGCGGGGAGGATCGGATCGACGAGGCCGATGCCCATGAAGGCGACGACGCACGCGAAGGCGACCGCCCAGACGGCCTTGGGTTGACGGGTCAAGAGAGGCTCCCCTCGGTCAGCTTGCGGAGGACGGGCAGCGCCGCGGCGAGGGCGCCGCGCTCGTCGGGATCGAGCGCCTGCAGGCGCTCCTGGAGCCGTGCCGTCCGCGCGGCGCGGCGCGCCTCGAGCCGCTCGCGGCCGCGATCGGTCACGCGCGCGAGCACCGCGCGCGCGTCCGTCGGGTCGTCGATGCGCTCGGCGAGGCCGTCGCGCTCGAGCCGGCCCACCAACGTGGTCATGCTCGGCTGCGCGACCGCCTCGGCGGCGGCCAGCGCGGTGATCCGCTGCGGTCCGGCGTCACGCAGCGTGGCGAGCACCGAGGCGGCGGTGCGGCTGAGCTCGCCGTGTCCGGCGCGGCCCAGGCCGCGCCACAGCACGGCGAGCTCCGCGTCGAGGTCGTCGGCAAGCGTCCGCATGGCTTCCATAGATATGCAATATAGCGCCTCTATGTGAGTCGCTTGTCGTATCGTCTGCGCCCGATGACCGGCGACGAGATCCGCAACTCCTTCCTCGACTTCTTCGCTGCACGCGGGCACAAGCGCGTGCGGTCGTCGCCGGTCGTGCTGGCCAACGATCCGACGCTGCTGTTCGTCAACGCGGGCATGGTCCAGTTCAAGGACGTCTTCCTGGGCGCGGAGACGCGCGAGGAGCGCCGCGCGGTCACCGTGCAGAAGTGCATCCGGGCCGGCGGCAAGCACAACGACATCGACGAGGTCGGGCGCACGCCGCGCCACCACACCTTCTTCGAGATGCTCGGCAACTTCTCGTTCGGCGACTACTTCAAGCGTGAGGCGATCCAGATGGCCTGGGATCTGCTCGTGCACGAGTGGGGCATGCCGATCGAGCGGCTCTGGTTCACCGTCCACCACACCGACGACGACGCGGCGAAGCTGTGGGAGGACGTCGGCGCCGCCCCCGAGCGGGTCCTGCGCTTCGGCGACAAGGACAACTTCTGGGAGATGGGCCCGACCGGCCCCTGCGGCCCGTGCTCGGAGATCCACTACTACACGGGCGACGACCTGAGCCTGAACACGGCCGATCTCGTCAACGCCGACCACCAGGACAACCTCGAGATCTGGAACCTGGTGTTCATGCAGTTCGACCGGGCCGAGGACGGCACGCTCACCGATCTGCCCAACCCGTCGATCGACACCGGCATGGGGCTCGAGCGCGTCGCCTCGGTGCTGCAGGGCGTGCGCTCGAACTACGACACCGACCTGCTGCGCCCGCTCGTCGACTTCGTGGCCGAGGAGTCCGGGCGCCCCTACGTCGAGGCCTCCGAGGACGGCATGTCGATGCGGGTGATCGCCGACCACGCGCGCTGCGCGGCGGTGATGATCACCGACGGCATCTTCCCCGGCAACGAGGGCCGCTCCTACGTGCTGCGCAAGATCCTGCGCCGCGCGCTCTGGCACGCGCGCCGGCTGGAGCTGACGGTGCCGTGGTTCGCGAAGGCGACCGACAAGGCGATCGACACGCTCGTCGCCACCTACCCGGAGCTCGAGCAGGCGCGCGAGGCGGTGCGCGCCGTGGTCACCGGCGAGGAGCGGCTGTTCGAGTCCACGCTCGACTCCGGCATCAAGCGCCTCGACGACGCGATCGCCCGCGCGGACGGCGGCGCGCTGCCGGGCGACGACGTCTTCCAGCTCTACGACACCTACGGGCTGCGCTCGGACCTGATCGGCTACATCGCCGAGACGCGCGGCGTGGAGGTCGACTGGGAGGGATTCGAGTCCGCGCTGGAGGAGCAGCGCACGCGCGCGCGGCGTTCCTGGCAGGCGGAGGGCGAGAAGCCCGACGCCGAGACGCACGGCCGGCTCGACCAGGAGCTCGAGTCGGCGTTCGTCGGCTACGACCACGACCGCGTCGACGACGCGGTCGTGCTCGCGATCCTGGCCGGCGGCGACCGCGTCGACGCGCTCGAGACCGGCCAGAGCGGCGAGCTGGTGCTCGACCGGACCCCGTTCTACGGGCAGGCCGGCGGCCAGGTCGGCGACACCGGCGTGCTGGACAACGACACGCTGCTCGCGCGCGTCCGCGACACGACGCGCACGCGCGGGCAGCTCGGCCTGCACCACGTCACCGTCGAGGAGGGGCGCGTCGCGGTCGGCGACCGCGTCGACGCGCGCATCGACGCCGAGCGCCGCCGCGCGATCCGCTCCAACCACACGGGCACACATCTGCTGCACGCGGCGCTGCGCGAGGTGCTCGGCCCGCACGTCCGCCAGGCGGGCTCGCTCGTCGCGCCGGACCGCCTGCGCTTCGACTTCACCCACTTCGAGCCGGTCACCGACGTCGAGCAGGACGCGCTCGAGCAGCTCGTCAACCGCGAGATCATCCGCGACGTGCCGGTGAACACGGCCGAGATGCCGCTCGACCAGGCGCTCGAGACCGGCGCGATGGCGCTGTTCGGCGAGAAGTACCGCGATCCGGTACGCGTCGTGCTGATCGACGACTTCTCCAAGGAGCTGTGCGGCGGCACGCACGTCGCGGCCACCGGCGAGATCGGCTCGCTGAAGATCGTCTCCAGCGAGTCGGTGGCGGCCGGCGTGCGGCGGATCGAGGCGGTCACGCAGCTCGCCGCGCTCGAGCGCTTCCAGCGCGCGTCGTGGGCGGTCGCCCGCGCCGCGCGGCGACTCGGCGTCGACGCGGACGCCGTCCCCGAGCGCATCGAGGGGCTGCAGGCGTCGCTGCAGGAGTCCGAGCGCGAGACCGCCGCGCTGAAGCTGCGCCTCGCCCAGGGCGGCGCCGGCGGCGCCGAGCCCAGCTGGGAGGACGCCGGCGACGGCGTCCAGGTGCTCGCGCGCGAGGTCGACGACCTGCAGGCCGGGCAGCGCCGCGACCTGGCCGAGAGCCTGCTGCACAAGGTCTCCGACGGCGTCGTGGTGCTCGGCTGGGGCGGCGACGGCAAGGCGGGGCTGCTCGTGCGCGTGGCCGACCACCTGACCGAGCGGCTCGACGCGCGCGAGCTGGTCAACGAGCTCGCCGGCCACATCGGCGGCCGCGGCGGGGGCCAGCCGCGGTTGGCCGAGGCGGGCGGGCGCGACGCGGATCGCCTCGCCGAGGCGCTCGGCGCGGCGCCGGGCGTCGTGTCCGCGCGGCTCGCCGCCTGAGGCCGTGCGGCGCGCGGCCGGTGTCGCCGTGGTGTGCGTGCTCGCGGGCGCGGGCGCCGCGCCCGCGCGCGCGGACTACGTCGACGTCCCCGTCGCGACGCTGTGGACCTCCCCGGGCGCGCCGCGCGCGATCGACCGCCCGGCGCTCGCCGACCCGCCCGACCTGCGCGCCTGGAGCCGCGCGCTCGACACGACCGCGCGCCGTGGGCTGGTCGGGCGCATCGAGACGCAGGCGCTGCTGGGCGACCGCGTGCGGGTGCTCGAGCGCCACGGCGCATGGGCGCGCGTCGTCGTGCCGGGCCAGCCGACGCCGCGCGACGACCGCGGCTATCCCGGCTGGGTCCCGCGGGCGCAGCTCGCGCCCGGGCGAGGCTTCGGCGGCACGCGCTGGGCGACCGTCGCGCAGCCGACCGCGCGCCTGGGTGCGCTGAAGCTCTCCTACGGCACCCGGCTGCCGATCGTGGCCGAGGCGGGGCGCGACCTGGTGCTCGCCACGCCGTCCGGCGCGATGGGGCGCGTGCGCCGCGGTGCGGTGACGCTGTCGGCGCCGCCCGCGACCGGTGCGCGGATCGTCGCCGCCGCGCGGCGCTTCGTCGGCGTCCGCTACCTGTGGGGCGGGACGGCGGCGTTCGGCGTCGACTGCTCGGGACTGATCGAGCTCGTCTACCGGACGCACGGGGTGACGATCCCGCGCGACGCCGACGCCCAGTTCGCCGCCGGCACCCCGGTCGCGCGGTCGGCCCTGCGCCCCGGCGATGTCGTCTTCTACGGCGTCCGCCACGTCCACCACGCCGCCCTCTACGTCGGCGACGGGCGCATGCTCGAGGCGCCCGACTCCTCCAGCCGGGTCCGGATCGTCGCGCTGCGGACCGCGGACTACGCGGGCGCGAGGCGGTTCGCCGCCGCGAAGCGCAGCGTGCCGTCGTCGATCGCGCCGTCGCGCAGGCGGCGGACGTCCTCCGCGTAGCTCATCGGCAGCTGCCACGGGGCCTCGGTGCCCTGCTTCGGGAAGGCGTCGAGCGAGCGCAGCACGTACCCGGCCGAGAAGTTCAGCAGCGGCCGCGTCTCGACCGGCGGCTCCGGCGCCTCGGCCACGCAGGTGTCGAACCCGCCGGCGCGCATGTGCGCGAGCACGCGGCAGAGCCACGCGCAGACGAGGTCGACCTTGAGCGTCCACGAGGCGTTCGTGTAGCCGACCGCGAAGGCGAAGTTCGGGACGCCGGAGAGCATCGCGCCCTTGTAGGCCAGTGTCTCCGGGAGCGCCACGGCGCGCCCGTCGACCTCGAGCTCCACCCCGCCGAAGGCCAGCAGGTTGAGCCCGGTCGCGGTCACGATGACGTCCGCTTCGAGCTCGGCACCGGAGGCGAGCCGGACGCCGCGCTCGGTGAAGGTCTCGATCGCGTCGGTGACGACCGACGCGTCGCCGCGGCCGAGCGCCTTGAAGAGATCGCCGTCGGGCACCAGGCAGAGCCGCTGGTCCCACGGGTCGTAGCGCGGCTTGAAGTGGGTGTCGACGGCGTAGCCCTCGGGCAGCTGCCTCGCGGTGAGCGCGCGGATGACGCGCCGCACGGCGTTCGGGAACCGGCGCGAGAGCGCGTAGACCACGGCCTGGCGGCGGATGTTCTTGCGCCGCGTGAACGCGTAGGCGCGGCGCTCGCCGATCAGCGCGCGCAGCCGGTTGGCGAGCCCGTCGCGCGAGGGCAGCGCGAGGATGTAGCTCGGCGAGCGCTGCAGCATCGTCACGTGCGCCGCCTGCTCGGCCAGCGCGGGGACCAGCGTCACCGCCGTCGCGCCGCTGCCGATGACGACGACCCGCTTGCCCGCGTAGTCGAGGTCCTGGGGCCAGTGCTGCGGGTGGATGATCGGCCCCGAAAAGCGCTCGCGGCCGGCGAACTCCGGGCTGTAGCCCTCGTCGTAGCGGTAGTAGCCGCTCGCCGCGAACAGCCAGCCGGCCGTCATCCGCGTCGTCTCGCCGGTCCCGGCGAGCTCGACGTCGACGGTCCAGCGTGCCTCGTCGCTCGACCACGCCGCACGCACGACGCGATGGCCGAAGCGGACGTGGCGGTCGATGCCGCGCTCGGCCGCCGTCTCGCCGATGTAGCGCAGGATCGCGTCGCCGTCGGCGATCGCCTCGTCCTGCGTCCATGGCTTGAACGCGTAGCCGAAGGTGTGCAGGTCCGAGTCCGAGCGGATGCCCGGGTACCGGAAGAGATCCCAGGTCCCGCCGAGCGCGTCGCGCGCCTCGAGCAGGACGTAGCTCGTGCCGGGCAGGCGGTGCTCGAGATGGCGGGCGGCGCCGATGCCGGAGATGCCGGCGCCGACGATGAGCACGTCGACGTGCTCGGGTGAAACGGGGAGGGTCGTCATACCGACCATCGATGATGACCGGTCCGGTGACATGATCCGCCGCCATGCTGCGCACCCTCATCGCCGCCACCGCCGTCGCGGCCGGCCTCGGCCTCGCCGGCGCGGCGAGCGCGCCGGCCGCGACCACCTGGCTCTGCCACCCCGGCACGGCCCACGATCCCTGCGAGGTCGGCCTGCGCACCACGCGCATCTCGGCGACCGGAGCGTCGGGGAAGACGTTCACGCCGCCGCACGCCAAGCGGCCGCCGGTCGACTGCTTCTACGTCTATCCGACGGTCTCGGACCAGCAGCGGGTCATCGCCACCGAGCACGTCGACCCCGAGGAGCGCTCGATCGCGCGCTACCAGGTCGCGCGCTACGCGAGCACCTGCCGGATCTACGCGCCGATGTACCGCCAGGTGACGCTGCGCTCGCTGGCGGCCGGGAAGCTCACGACCAAGCAGCTCCAGACGGGCTATCGCGACGTCCGCGCCGCGTGGCGCGAGTATCTGCGCCACGACAACCACGGCCGTGGCGTGATCCTCGTCGGCCACTCCCAGGGCACGTTCGTGCTGCGGCAGCTGATCCGCGAGGAGATCGACCCCTCCACGACCGAGCGGCGCCGGCTCGTCGCCGCCGTCCTGCTGGGCGGCAACGTGCTGGTCAAGCGCGGCAGCGACGTCGGCGGCGACTTCCGGCACGTCCGCGCCTGCCGCTCGGCGAGCCGGCTCGGCTGCGTGATCGCCTTCTCGACCTTCGACGCCACCCCGCCGGCCGATGCGGTGTTCGGGCGCAGCCACGCGCGGCGCACCCAGGTGCTCTGCACCAACCCGGCCGCGCTGGGCGGCGGCTCCGCGCCGATCCGCTCGATCCAGCCGGCCGTCCCGTTCGCCCCGAGCACGACGCTCGGCGCGATCGTGCCGCAGGTCGGCTTCCCGCCGTTCTCGGCGAGCACGCCGTGGGTCGAGGCCGACGGGATCTACCGCGCCCGCTGCTCGAAGGCGGGCGGCGCGAGCGTCCTGCGCATCGCGGCGGCGAAGCCCGGCGCGCCGACGCTGCGCGCGCTGCCGGACGCGACCTGGGGCCTGCACCTGGTCGACGCGAACATCGCCCTCGGGGACATCGTCCGCGTCGTGACGCGCCAGGCGCGCCACTGGGTGGCCGAGCGTGGCTGAGGCGGGGTACCACTGATCGCATGGCTTCTCCCCAGCACAAGATCGGCAGCGGCTTCGGCGCGCACACCACCGCGGCCGAGGTCCTGAACGGGATCGACCTCGACGGCAAGCTCGCGGTCGTCACCGGCGGCTACTCGGGCCTCGGCCTCGAGGCGACCCGCGCCCTCACCGGCGCGGGCGCGCGCGTCGTCGTCCCCGCCCGCCGGCCCGACGTGGCCGCCGGGGCGCTCGCGGACATCGCCGGCACGGAGGTCGCCGCGCTCGACCTCGGTGACCTCGACAGCGTCCGCGCCTTCGCCGAGCGCTTCCTCGAATCAGGCCGCGAGCTCGACATCGTGATCGACAACGCCGGGATCATGGCGACGCCGGAGACGCGCGTCGGGCCGGGCTGGGAGGCGCAGTTCGCGACCAACCACCTGGGGCACTTCGCGCTCGTCAACCGCCTGTGGCCGGCGATCGCACCCGGCGGCGCCCGGGTCGTCTCGGTGTCCTCGCGCGGGCACCACCGGTCGGGCATCCGCTGGGACGACGTCCAGTTCGAGCACGGGTACGACAAGTGGGAGGCCTACGGCCAGGCGAAGACGGCGAACGTCCTCTTCGCCGTCGAGCTCGACCGGCTCGGCGCCGACGCCGGCGTGCGCGCGTTCTCGGTGCACCCCGGCGGGATCATGACCCCGCTGCAGCGCCACCTCCCCCGCGAGGAGATGGTCGCGCTGGGCTGGCTCGACGAGCAGGGCAACCCGACGCCCGAGGCCGCCGCGCAATTCAAGACGCCCGAGCAGGGCGCCGCGACCGAGGTCTGGGCCGCGACGTCGCCGCAGCTCGACGGCATGGGCGGCGTCTACCTCGAGGACTGCGACGTCGCCGAGGTCGCGCCGGAGAGCGGCGAGCGCGTCGGCGTCAAGGACTACGCGATCGACCCGGAGCAGGCGCAGCGCCTGTGGGCGCTCTCGGGCGAGCTGACCGGCGTCGACGCGTTCGCGCCGGCGGGCTGAGCGGGTCTCGCCTCCCCTCGGGCCGGTCAGAGCCCGAGGGGTGCGAGGAGTGCGGCGATCGGGGCGCCCGGATTTGAACCGGGGACCTCGCCGACCCGAACGGCGCGCGCTACCAGGCTGCGCCACGCCCCGATGGGGCTGAGTCTAGCTGCCGGCGGCAGGGTCAGCCGGTGAGCCCGTCGACCGTGCCGGTGACGTCCCGCGCGGCGCCGCGGACGGTATCCGTGACGGGCGCGGTCGCCCCGGAGGTCGCGGAGTCGGCGGCCCGCGTCACGGGTGCCACGGTGGCCGGCAGCGCCGGCGTCGCGGTGTCGACCGCCTGGGAGGTGGTGTCGACCGCCTGGGTCGTCGTGCCGGCCGCGGCGTCGGTCGTGGCGTCGGCGACGCTCTTGACCGTGTCCACGACGGGGCGGGCCGCGGCGGGCGTCGGCGCCGAAACCGGGGCGGTCACCG
>DATBDM010000158.1:0-3909 GCA_036269915.1 Solirubrobacteraceae bacterium
GAGGTGCCGATGGTCGCCACCGTGGCGCTGACCGCGGGCTTCGCCCAGTTCGCGCGCGCCGCCGGCCTCGGGACGCTGCGCGCGCAGGCCCGCGGCGAGGACCGGCCCGGCGCGGCGCTGCTGCTCGGGCTCTGCGTCTCCTACCTGCTCACCGCGCTGGCCGTCGCCCTGCTGCCGCGGACCGCGACCCTCGCCCTCGTACCCCTGCCGCTGCTCGCGCTCGCGGCACGCGCCGCGCGCTGACCGGCGCGTCACGCGCGAGCGTGGACGATCGGGACGGGGCGGCGTGCGTGATGCGCCATGGCCGACGAGACGCTGCCCAGCAGAACCTCCGTGGCGTCGCGCGGAAGCCCGCCGCGCGGGCGAGGGCGCTGCCCTCGCCCGCGACGCGGCCGGCCTCACGCTCCGACCGGGCGTCGACGTCGTCCCTGGCAGCGGCCAGCGGCTCGGATGCCGTCAGGACGACACCGTCCCGGCACGGCCCGAGCTGCCGGGCAGCCTCCCGGATGGACGCGTCCGCTGATCTTCGCGGTCGCTCACGCGCGTGCCGCGCGCACGACGAGCGAGCGGCGGACCGGGCGCGAGCGGGTGCCGGACCCACTCACCGCGACGACGGTGACGCGATAGCGGCCGGCCGCGAGCTTGCGGCCGTGGAAGCGCTTGGGAAGCCGGAGCGCGACGGCCCCGCCCGCCACGGCGACACGCCGCGTCGCGACCGCACCGCGATTCGGCCGCGAGACCCGGGTGATGGCGATCACGAGCCGCCCGGGCGTCGAGAGCGACAGGCGCAGCGTCGCGCGCCGGCCGGCGCGGATGCGGTGCGGCACGATCCGGGCGCGCCGGATCACCGGACGGCTCGGCGCGACGGCATGCGGAAGCGGGACGGGAAGGGCCGTCACCGGCGCCAGCGCCCACGGCGGCGGGGGCACGTTGCTGGTGGGGTCTTCGCTCGCCATCGCGGGCGCAGCGGCGGCGAGGGCCGCCACGGCACCGGCGGCGAGCGCGACGGGGAGACGTGGTGCACGATGGGACACGGGAGCTCCTGGGGGAGGGGACGCGACCATGCGGCCGCGCTCGCATGGTCCGTCGCACTGTCGCGTCGCACAATCGCGAGCGGCGATCCGTCGATCGATCCGGGATCTTGCCGCTCGCCATGCCGGCCGTACCGTCGGTGGCCCCTTTCTTCCTCCCCGAGGAGCTGATCGTCGTGAACGCCCCATCTGCCCGCCCGGCTCCCGGCGCGGGCGTCGCCCCCTTCGGCCGTGCCGCCGCGTACGGCGCCGAGCTCATCGGCACGTTCGGCCTCGTGCTGTTCATCGTGCTGGTGCTGACCGTCTCCACGGCAGCGCCGTTCGGCGCCCTCGGCCCGAGTCTCGCGGTCATCGGCCTGGTGCACGCCTTCGTGCTGATGCTGCTCATCGCGGCGCTCGGCAGCGTGTGCGGCGCGCATTTCAACCCCGCGGTGACAATCGGCCTGCTCAGCGCGCGCCGCATCTCGCTCGTCGACGCGTGCGCGTACATCGTCATGCAGCTCGTCGGCGCCGTGCTGGCCGTGCTGCTCGTGAAGGCCTTCCTGAACGGGCCCGCGACGGCCGGCGGCTTCGGCGCACCCCACGTGAGCGGCCGCTTCCTCGGCGGGTCGGCCGTCAAGGGGCTCGTCGCCGAGGCCATCGGCACCTTCTTCCTGACCTGGGCCATCATGGGCACGGTCGTCAATCCGCGGGGCAACCGGTCGTGGGGCGCCCTGGTGATCGGCGCCACGCTCGGGCTCGGAGTCATGTGCATCGCCCCGCTCACGGGCGCCGGGCTGAACCCGGCGCGCGCGTTCGCCCCGGCGCTCTGGGGAGGCTTCGGCCCGGCCGGCGACTGGCTGCTCGCCTATGTCGTCGGACCGCTCGCCGGCGCGGTGCTCGCCGCGAACGTCTACACGCTGCTCGTCCTCGACCGGCTGCCGCACGGCGCGGACGCGGAGCCGGGTGCGCAGTCCGCGCCCTCCGGTCAGCTCGGAATGGCCCGGCCGTAAACGCGCCCAAGCCCTGTGAGAACTGAAAGGACGCCCCAGATGACCGACGAGTCACATCGACCGACGACGACCAACGATTCCGGCATTCCGGCGGCGAGCGACGAGCGCTCGCTCACCGCGGGCCCGGATGGCCCGACGCTGCTGCAGGACTCCTACGTCGTGCAGAAGATGCAGCACTTCAACCGCGAGCGGATCCCCGAGCGCGTGGTGCACGCCAAGGGCAGCGCCGCGCACGGCTTCTTCGAGGTCACCGAGGACGTCACGCCGTGGACGAAGGCCGCCTTCCTCTCGAAGCCCGGCAAGCGCACGCCGCTCTTCCTGCGCTTCTCGCAGGTCGCCGGCGAACTCGGCAGCGCGGACACCGTGCGCGACCCGCGCGGCTTCGCGATCAAGTTCTACACCGAGGAGGGCAACTACGACCTCGTCGGCAACAACACGCCGACGTTCTTCGTCCGCGACGCGAGCAAGTTCGAGGACTTCATCCACTCGCAGAAGCGCCTCCCCGACACCGGGCTGCGCTCCAACGACATGCAGTGGGACTTCTGGACGCTCTCACCGGAGACCGCGCACCAGGTCACCGTCCTCATGTCCGACCGCGGCACGCCGCGCAGCTATCGCAGGATGAACGGCTACAGCAGCCACACCTACTCGTGGATGAACGCGAAGGGCGAGCGCTTCTGGGTCAAGTACCACTTCAAGACCGTCCAGGGCATCGAGAACTTCACGCTGACCGAGGCCGACGCGATGGTCTCCGAGGATCCGGACTTCCTGCGCCGCGATCTCTGGGAGGCGATGGCCGCAGGCGACGCAGCCGAGTGGCGCCTCGAGATGCAGATCATGCCCTTCGAGGAGGCGGCGGAGTACCGCTTCAACCCGTTCGACCTCACGAAGGTCTGGCCGCACGCCGACTACCCGCCGATCACGATCGGCCGACTCGTGCTCGACCGCAACCCGGCCAACCACTTCGCCGAGGTCGAGCAGGCCGGCTTCGCGCCGGCACGGCTGGTGCCGGGGATCGGGCTGAGCCCGGACAAGATGCTGATGGGCCGCGTCTTCTCCTACCACGACACCCACCTGCACCGGATCGGGCCCAACTACGAGCAGCTCCCGATCAACGCGCCGCGCTGTCCCGTCCACAGCTACAGCAAGGACGGGCCGATGACCCTCCGGCACAGCGGCGCCCAGCCGGTGTACGCGCCGAACTCCTACGGGGGGCCGGTGGCCGACCCCGCGAAGGAGCTGCCGACCTGGTGGGTCGAGCCGGGCGAGATCGGCCGCTACGACCAGACCAAGCATCGCGACGACGACGACTTCGTCCAGCCGCGGGCGCTCTACCGGGACGTGATGGACGACACTGACCGCGACCACCTCGTCGGCAACATCGTCGCCCACGCGAGCGACCACGTCAGCACCGACGTGCAGCGGCGGGTCGTCGAGTACTGGACCAACGTCGCGCCCGAGCTCGGCGCCCGTGTCGCCGCGGGCCTCGGCTTCGGAGCGTCGGCCCAGGCGGCCTGAGCGTTCGATGGGTACGACCGAACCGATCCGAGACGGCGACGGCGCCTCGATCCTCGGGCCGCGCAACGCGTCCGTCGAGCGCCAGAACCCGGACCTGCTGGCCGCGCCGGGAACGGATGCGCGCACCGTCCCGAACCTCAAGTACTCGTTCGCCTCCGCGCACAACCGCCTGCTGCCCGGCGGTTGGGCGCGCGAGGTCACGAGGCGGGAGCTCCCGATCGCCACGGAGCTCGCCGGCGTCAACATGCGCCTGAAGCCGGGCGGGGTGCGCGAGATGCACTGGCACAAGGAGGCCGAGTGGGCGTACATGCTCGCCGGCCGCGCGTGCATCACCGCGATCGACGCCGACGGGCGCAGCTTCGTCGACG
>DATBDM010000159.1:0-1605 GCA_036269915.1 Solirubrobacteraceae bacterium
CACCTTCTGCGGCCGCAGCGTGGCCGGCGCGGTCAGGCCGCGCGCGGCCGGCCCGCGGCCGGAGATCGGCTCGACCTGGCGCGTGAGCTCGCCGATCCGCGACGCGCGGTACCGCGCGTCGCGGCGCGCGTCGGCCAACGCGGAGCGGTGCTTGGCATCGATGATCGCCGGCACGCCGAGCACCAGCCCGACGGCGATCGCGGCCGCGAGCAGCAGGCCGGCGACCGCGGCGATCCGCCGGCCTCGCGGGCTCAGCTTCGCGAGCAGGAAGCCGGGGATCTCGAGCAGCCCGGGCAGCGGCTGGTAGCGATCCGATGGCGCCCGCGACCCCACGGCCGCGACGGTACCACCGCGCGCGGCGCGCGTCAGGCGACCGCGCTGCGCAGCGCCTCGTCGAGGTCGCGGTGCTGGAAGCGGTAGCCGAGCTCGAGCGGCCGCCGCGGGATCGCTCGCTGCCCTCCGGTGACGATCTCGGCCATGTCCCCGTAGAGCGCCTTGACCGCGAGCCCCGGGACGGGCGCGAACGCCGGCCGGTGGATCGCGCGCCCGAGCGCGCGTGAGAAGTCCTTGTTGGTCGCCGGCTCGGGCGCGGTCGCGTTGACCGGGCCGGACCAGTCGTGGCCGTCCAGCGCAGCGAGGTAGATCCCCACGACGTCGTCGAGGTGGATCCACGGCAGGTACTGCCGGCCGCCGGCCACCGGGCCGCCGATGCCGAGCTTGAAGAACGGCAGCATCTTCGAGAGCGCGCCGCCGTCCTTGTCGAGCACGACGCCGGTGCGGACCTCGACGACGCGCAGGCCGAGATCGGTCGCGCGATCGGCCTCGCGCTCCCACGCGGTCACGACCTCGGCGAGGAAGTCGCTGCCCGCGGGGACGTCCTCGGTGAGCTTCTCGTCGCCGTGGGGGCCGTACCAGCCGACGGCCGACGCACTGACGAGCACCCGCGGGCGCGGATCGGAGTCGCGCAGGCCGGCCACGAGGTTGCGGGTCCCCGTCTCGCGCGACTCGAGGATGCGGCGCTTGGCGTCGTCGGTCCAGCGCTGGGCGACGTCCTCGCCGGCCAGGTGCACGACGGCGTCGCGCCCGTTCAGGCCCTCCGCCGGAGCAGTCTCGTTGGCGGGATCCCACGCGACGGCGTCGACGCCGAGCATGCGGCGCGCCTTGTCCGGGTGGCGGCTGAGCACGGTGACCTCGTCGCCGCGCTCGCGCAGAGCGCCGACCAGCGCTCCGCCGACCCGGCCCGTCGCGCCCGTCACCGTCACCCGCATGAAGCCTCCTGTCGTCCGGTCATGCCCAAGGTACGGCGTCGGGCGCGATCGCGCTCACGTGGTGACGGCGCGGAACTCCTGCGTGTCGCCGGGCGCGTAGCCGATCTCGTCGCCGTTGGCCTCGGCCGAGCCTTCGGCCTTGGCCTGCGCGGCGACGGCGGCGGCGACCGCGTCGGCGACGTCGCGGTTGAACACCGACGGGATGATGTAGTCCTCGCGCAGCTCCGCGTCGCTGACGATCGACGCGATGCCGCGCGCGGCCGCCATCTTCATCTCCTCGGTGATCTCGCGCGCGCGGACGTCGAGCGCCCCCCGGAAGATGCCGGGGAAGCAGAGC
>DATBDM010000160.1:0-3694 GCA_036269915.1 Solirubrobacteraceae bacterium
GCGGGCCGGCTGGGCGGCCGGGTTGCCGACCGGCGTGGTGACGTTCTGCCTGTCGGAGATCGAGGACTCGGCCGCGCTCTGGGACGCCCACCCGGACGGCATGGCCGACGCGCTCGTCCGCCACGACGAGCTGATCGCCGATGCAATCTCCGGACACGGCGGCAGCTTCATCAAGTCGATGGGCGATGCGACCGTCTCCGTGTTCGACTCAGCGCCGGCCGCGGTCGCAGCCGTGCTCGCCGCCCAGCGCGCGCTCGCCGCCGAGCCGTGGCCTTCCGGGATCGCCATCGGCGCGGGCTGGGGCCTGCACACCGGCGAGACGGAGCGGCGCAATGCCGACTACGTGGGCCCGACCGTCAATCTCGCCGCGCGCGTGCGCGAGCAGGCCGGGGCCGGACAAGTCCTGCTCTCGGCGGTGACCGCCGAGCTCGTCGCGGGGCACCTGCCGGACGGCTGCGCGCTCGTGGACCTCGGCCCCCACCGGCTGTCGGCCAGCGGCCCGCCGGAGCGCATCCGCGCGCTGAAGGGTCCCGGCGTGCGCACGCCGCTCGCCGCGACCGAGTGTCCGTACCGCGGCCTGCTGGCCTTCGAGCCGGACGATCGCCGCTTCTTCTTCGGCCGCGAGCAGGAAGTGGCGGAGATCATCTCCCGACTCGCGCCCGGCCGGTTGCTCGCGGTCGTCGGCGCGTCGGGCAGCGGCAAGTCCTCGCTCCTGCGCGCCGGTGTTGTCGCCGCGGTGCGCGCAGGGGAGGTCGAAGGGCTGAGTCACGCCTCGCTCGTCACGCCCGGGACCGCCCCTGCGCTCGAGCTCAACGATGCTCCGGACGGGCTAGTCGTGGTCGACCAGTTCGAGGAGATCTTCACCCTGTGCGACGACCCGAACCGCCGACGAGCGTTCGTCGCCGCGCTGCTGGCGGTCACGGGGCCCGTGGCGATCGGCGTACGGGCCGATCTGTACGGCAGGCTCGCGGCCCATCCCGAGCTCGCCCGGGCTGTCGCAGACAACCACGTGCTGCTTGGGGCCATGAGCGACGTGGAGCTGGAGCGGGCCGTGACGGAACCCGCGCGCCTGGCTGGGCTGCGACTCGAGCCCGGTCTCCTCGAGGTGGTCCTGCGCGATGTCGCGGGCGAGCCCGGGGCGCTGCCGCTGCTCTCGCACGCCTTGCGCGCGACCTGGGAGCGACGCGACGGACGCACGCTGACCATCGAGGGTTACCGTGAGAGCGGCGGAGTCTCGACAGCGATCGCCAAGACCGCCGACAGCGTGGTCGACTCGCTGCCGGCCGAGCGCCGTGAGCTGGTCCGCAGCGTCTTCCTGCGGCTCACCGAGCTGGGCGAGGGCGTCGCGGACACGCGCCGGCGCGTGAGCATCGACGAGCTGGTGCCGGAGGGAATCTCGGCCGAAGTCGTCGAGGCGCTGCTGGAGCGGCTCGCCGAGGCGCGGCTGGTGACGCTCGGCGAGGGCACGGCCGAGGTCGCCCACGAGGTGCTGATCCGCGAGTGGCCCACGCTCCTGAGCTGGCTCGCCGAGGACCGCGAGGGCATGCGCCTGCACCGGCGGCTGGGGGACGCCGCCCGCCTCTGGGAGGCAGGCGGCCGCGAGACCACCGACCTGTACCGCGGCACCCGCCTCGACGCCGCAGCCGACTGGGTGCGGGCCCATCCCGAGGACCTCAACGCCGGCGAGCGGGCCTTCGTCCACGCCAGTCTCGAGCGGGCGGGCCACGAGCGCCGCGCCGAACGGCGCGCCAACCGCCGCCTTCGCGGGCTGCTGACCGGAGCCGTGATCCTGCTCGCCGTCGCGCTGCTCGCGGGCGCGGCGAGCCTCGTTCAGCGCGATCGCGCTCGCGCCCAGGCGCTCACGTCCGACGCCGAGCGGCTCGGCGCCGAGGCGCTGACCGAGCAGCACGTGGATCGCTCGCTCCTGCTCGCGGTCGGCGCCGTCGAGCTGCAGGATCGGGTCGAGACCCGCTCCGATCTCCTCGCGGTGTTGCAGAAAAACCCGGCGCTGGTCCGCTTCAGCCGGCCGTTCGACGACCTGCTCACCGCGGTCCAAGTGAGCCACGACGGCAGGCTGTTGGCCGTCGCGGACTCGGCGGGAGAGGTCCGCTTCATCGACCTCGCAACGTGGCGAGGGTTCGGCGCCGCCGTGCGACTGGGCACACCGGTGGCGCCGCGGGCGATGAGCTTCTCCCCCGACGGCCGAACGCTGATGGTGGTGACGGTGGGGGGCGTCCGGTCGGTGCTCGAGGCGATCGACGTTGGGACGCGGCGGGCGCGACGGATCCGGGCGTGGCGGGGGGCCGTCCCCGCACCGCCATCGGGGTCCGCCGACGTGGCGTACTCGCCCGACGGTCGGCGGATCGCCGTGAGCGTGATCACGGAGTCGCCGACCGACGAGACACCGACAGCGGAGCGTCTCGCACTGCTGGACGCGACCAGTGGACGCACGCGTTGGCAGCGCCGTTATCCGACGCGCCGCGGGCAAGAGGAGCCGCACGTCGTGTTCACGTCGGGCGCCGTGCTCCTGACCTCGGCGCAGCACGGCGACACGATCCTGTGGAACGCGCGCCGCGGCCAGATAGTTCGTCGCTACAACGTCGGTGGCCTGCCCGCCGTCACCGCCGACGGACGAGAGGTCGCGCTGGGCATGAACAGCCCGGGCGCTGACGCGGTGACCAGCGCCGCGGTGGCCGTGCTCGACCTGCGCACCGGGCGGGACCGGACGCTGGCGGCCAACCTGCCGACCGCGTGGATTCGGGGGATTGCGTTCACTCCCGACGGCGCGACGGTCGTGGCCGGCGCGTTCGACGGCGTGCACGTCTGGGATGTCGCGACGGGCGCGATTACCGAGACCTATGTCGGGCAACCGGGCCAGCGCTCGGTCTTCGCGCTCGATTCCCGCGGCACGACGGCCATCTTCGGCGCACAGGACGGCAGCATCGCCGCCTTTGACGTCGCGGGGCAGCGGCGCCTCGGCCGCGTGCTCCGCTGGACCGGCGCAGGCAGCTGCGGCGGCCAATCGGGGCCGTGCGACGCCGTCAACCGGCAGTCCGAGCTGCTGGCAGACACCCAGGCCGACGGTTCGGTGGCGCTCGTAAGCCTGCGAACGCTGCGGCTGGTCAGAAACCTGCCGGCGCGCGACGGGCGCGACGCCAACGCGGTCTCGTTCCTGCCCGGCGGCCGCACGCTCGTCAACGGCGGGAGCAACGGGAAGGTCACCCTCTGGGACGCGAGCACCGGCCGCGTCACTCGTGAGCTGCGGTTCTCCGACCCTGTGGTGTGGACGGCCGCCAGCCCCGACGGCAAGCTGCTGGCCGTCCAGACACAATCCGCGCGCAGCCCGGATTCGCGTGTCGACGTGGTTGAGATCGCCAACCGCAAGGTGCTGCAGAGCCACCCCGTCGGCAACGGCCTCGGTGGTCTGGACTTCAGCCCCGACGGCAGGGAGCTGGTCGCGCTCGGCTGCTGCGCGCGCGGGTCGACGGTGGTCGCGTGGGACACCCGCAGCGGCCGGCAGATCTTCAGTCGCGGCGCCAGCGACCACGCGACAGCGATCGACGTCGCCCCGGACTCACGGGTGGTGGGCGTCGCCACGCAGGACGGCAAGGTCCTGTTCCTCGACGCCCGCAGCGGCAAGCCGGCCCAACCGGCCATCCAGGCGGCGACAGGGAACATCGCCTACCTCACGTTC
>DATBDM010000161.1:0-1533 GCA_036269915.1 Solirubrobacteraceae bacterium
GGGCCGCGGCCCGGATCGAGCTTGGACTCGATGACCACGCCCGAGGCATCGGCCGTCGGGTTGGCCTTGAGCTCCTCGAGCTCGGACACGACGAGGATCGTGTCCAGCAGATCGTCGAGACCCTCCCGGGTCTTGGCGGACACGTCGACGAACTCGGTGTCGCCGCCCCACTCGGAGGGCTGGAGATCGCGCTGCGTGAGCTCGGTGCGCACGCGCGTCGGGTCCGCGCCCTCCTTGTCGATCTTGTTGACCGCGACGAGGATCGGCACCTCGGCTGCCTTGGCGTGGTCGATCGCCTCGTCGGTCTGCGGCTTGGCGCCGTCGTCCGCCGCGACGACGATGACCGCGAGGTCCGTCACCTGCGCGCCGCGGGCACGCATCGCGGTGAACGCCTCGTGACCCGGCGTGTCGAGGAACGTGATCGCCTTGCCGTTGTGGTTGACCTGGTAGGCGCCGATGTGCTGGGTGATGCCGCCGGCCTCGCCCGCGACGACCTGGGTCTCGCGGATGGCGTCCAGCAGCGACGTCTTGCCGTGGTCGACATGGCCCATGATCGTGACGACCGGCGGACGGTCGACCAGATCGGCCTCGTCGTCGGCGAAGGCCGGCTCGATGTCGGCTTCGTCGCCGACATGGACGATCTCGACCTCCTTGTCGAACTCCTCGGCAAGGACCTGGATCGCGTCGTCGGTCAGCGTCTGCGTCAGCGTCGCCATCTCGCCGAGCGTCATCAGCTTCTTGATGATCTCGGGCGTCGGGACGCCCAGGTACTCGGCGACGTCCTTGACCGTCGAGCCGGAGTTGACGCGGACGACGTCGGTGCGCTGCTGCGCCTGGACGTCGAGCGGCGCCGCGACCTCGTTGAGGACCTCGCGACGGCGACGACCGCGCCTGCGCGGACCGCGCTGCTGCGGGCCTCCTCCGGGACCACCGGGGCCACCCGGACCGCCGGGGCCGCCGGGGCGGCGCGAGGCCTGCGAGTCGATGACGACGCGTCGGCGGCCACCGGGGCCGGCGCCACCTGGCGCGCGCTCGCCCGCCATGCCGCCGCGGTTCGGGCGCCGGCCGGCGCCTCCGGGCTGGTTGGCGGACTCGTCGCGCTTGGGGCGCTCGGGCGGCTCGGGACCGGAGATGATGCGGGGACCGGTCCCCGGCGCCGGGCGGTCGCTGGGCGGGGTCGGCTGGACGACCTTGGGACCTGAGCCTGGTGCCGGGGGCTGCTTGGCCGCGGGCGTCTGGGCCTCGGCCTTGGGCGCGGGCTCGTTCTGGGCGGCGGGAGCCGGAGCGGCAGCCGGCTTCGCGGGCGCGGTGGGGCGCGGCTGCGTGGCGGCAGGAGCCTCCTGGGCCGGCTTGGCGGCTGCGCCGTCGATCTTGGTCTTCGCCGCGGGCTTTGCCGGCGCCTCGGCCGGGGCCGCGCCGTTGCCGCCGCCGAGCGCCTTCAGCGCATCGGCTTCGTCCACCGAGGAGGCAGCGGCCTTCACCTCCAGGCCGGCAGCCTGGAGCTTGGCGAGCACCTCCTTGGAGGTCATGCCC
>DATBDM010000162.1:0-7726 GCA_036269915.1 Solirubrobacteraceae bacterium
GCGCGAGGCGAGCAGCACGGCGCGGCTCGCCGTGCCGTCGCGGCCCGCGCGACCGGCCTCCTGGTAGTAGGCCTCGAGGCTGGAGGGCAGCGCCCAGTGCCAGACCGAGCGCACGTCGGCCTTGTCGACGCCCATGCCGAACGCGTTGGTGGCGACGACCACCTCGGCCTCGCCGGCCATGAACGCGCGCTGGCTCTCGCTGCGGGCGGTCGCGGTCATGCCCGCGTGGTAGGCGACGGTCGCGAGGCCCGCGCGGCCGAGCTCCTCGGCCACCTCCTCGGTCGACTTTCGGGTGCCGCAGTAGACGATCGCCGGACGGTTCTCGTCCATCGCCAGGCCGTCGGCCAGCAGCGCGCGCTTGCGCGCGACCGAGCCCTCGCCGTCGAAGGCGATCACGTCGAACGACAGGTTCGGGCGGTCGAAGCCCGAGCGCACACGCTCCGGCTCGCGCAGCCCGAGCCGCGCGACGATCTCCTCGGCCACCTTCGGCGTCGCCGTCGCCGTGCAGGCCATCACCGGCGGGTGGCCCAGCGCGTCGATCACCGGGCGCAGGCGCAGGTAGTCGGGCCGGAAGTCGTGGCCCCACTCGCTCACGCAGTGCGCCTCGTCGACGACGAACAACGCGATCGTGCGGCGGGCGAGCGCCGCGCGGAAGGCGCCGGAGGCGAAGCGCTCGGGAGCCGCGAAGACGATCTGGGCAGCACCGTCGCGGATCGCGTCCAGCGCGGCGCGATTCTCGCGCCCCGACGCGAGCATCACCGCCGGGTGGCCGAGCTCGGTCAGCCGGCGGCACTGGTCCTCCATCAGCGCGATCAGCGGCGAGACGATCACGGTCAGGTCGGGCGAGGCGATGCCCGGCAGCTGGTAGCAGAGGCTCTTGCCCCCGCCGGTCGGCATCACGACCAGCGAGTCGCGGCCGGCGAGCGCGGCGGCGACCGCCTCGCGCTGCCCCGGCCGGAACGCGGTCAGCCCGAACTCGGCGAGCAGCGCGTCGGGCTCGACGTCCACGGGCGCGCGGGGCGCGCGCGGGGGCGGGAGCGCGACGACGCCCTCCGGCTCCTCGTCCTCCACGGCGGGCGCCGAGCCCTCCATCGCGGCCAGCGCCTCGAGGTAGGCCGCCTCGTCGGGATCGGCGGCCGGCTCGGGCGCCGCGCGCCGCGCCTCGACCCGCTGCGCGGCGAGCCGCGCCACCGGCGTCAGCGCCTCACGCTCCTCGGCGTCGAGCCGCGACCAGCGTCCCCGCAGGGCCTCGAGCGCGCCCGCGGCGGCCTCCGGAGCCTGGCCGGGATCGAGCGCCTGGGCGAGGAGGCGGAGCGCGTCGCGCATACCCGGACCGTAGCGTCCGGGCCGGGTGATTCCGCCCCCGCATTCCAGCCATGTGGCGAATCCGGCGCGGGAGTTGCGCTCGCCGGGACACGCGATCTAGCCTCGCGTCCGCTCCGGGCGGGAGCCCGAAGCAAGCCGCCCCGAGAGCGGGGCGGCCGGACGAGAGGAGCCGCCATGTCGACCACCGTCACCGAGGCCGCGCAGCCCGCCGCCGCAACGAACGGAGCCGCCGCGCCGGCGGCGGCCGCGGGCGACCCCGCGATCCTCGGCCTGCCGATCTTCGTCGTCGGGTCGATCGCCCTCGGGCTGGCCAACGTCGGCTACGTCCCTCCGGCGGCCGCGGCGGCCGCCCTGCCGATCATCCTCGCGGCGACCGGCCTCGGCCTGCTGGTGGCGACCATCTGGGCCGCCGGCCTCGGGCAGACGCTCGTCGCCGGCATCTTCGGCCTCTTCGCCGGCTTCTGGTGGAGCTACGGCGCGCTCGTGCTCGGGCTCACGCACCGCTGGTTCATCATCCCGCCGGCCAACCTCGAGCGGACGATCGCGCTGTTCCTGATCTCCTGGGCGGTCGTGATGGCGGCGCTGACCATCGCGACGGTGCGGCTGCCGGTCGCCTACACCGCGGTCGTCGGCCTCGTGGTGATCGCGCTCGTGCTGCTGATCTTCGGCACCACCGGGGCGGATGCCACGCTGATCAAGGCCGCCGGCTGGGTGACGCTCGCCTTCGCCGCGCTCGGGACCTACCTGTTCCTCAACACGGCGTCGCTGGCCACGGGCGGGAAGGGGTTCCCGCTGGGCAGGCCGATCGTCAGCTGAGGGCGAGATGGCGGACGTCGGCGCGCACCGGCTGCGCGTCGGCGACCGCGTCCATCGCGTCGAGGATGTTGTGCAGGTTGACGAGCAGCGCGCCGCGCGCGGGACGGTGCTCGCCCTCGGCGGCGGCCTCGAGGTCCACGCGGATCTCGCCGATGGCGGCGGAGTCGGCGTCGCTGACCGCGGCGCCGGCGCGCCGCAGCAGATCGGTCCAGCGCGCGCGGAAGTCGTCGTCGCCGCCGACCGAGGAGTTTGCGCGCGTGATCGTCCGGGCCATGCTGCGGGTCTCGGCGACGGCCTGCTCGAGCCGCCCGAGGACGTCGCCGAACGCGTCGGAGCGGCGCATCCGCGCCGCGGCGCTCAGGCGCGGGTTCAGCCGCCCGCTCTCGCGCGCCTGGCGGACCGTCGCCCAGGCGGCGTCGATGTCGTGGTCGAGGTCGCGCGTGCGCTCGACCCAGTCGTCGACAGCGTCCCCGTCGTCGCGCTCGTGCAGCCGGTCGGCCATGTCGGTGAGCAGTGCCCCGAGCTCGTCGTCGATGCGGTCCACGCGCCGGGCCGCCGCGCGGTCGCGCAGGGGCGGCCAGACGACGAGGTTGACGAGCAGCCCGACCCCGATGCCGATCACGGTGTCGAGCAGCCGCGCGCCGAGGATGTGGTCGTTGGCGCTGTAGCCGGTGAGCAGGACGACCAGCGCGGTGGCCGCCGCCGTGGTCGACTCGCCGCGCAACCCGCGCGCGGAGCCGGCCAGCATCGCCACGAGGAGCATCAGCCCGAGTGACCAGGCGCTGACGCCGAGCACGTTCCCGACCGCGAAGGCGAGCAGCACGCCCAGCACGGTCGCGCCGACCTGCTGGGCACCGCGGGCGAACGTCCGGTAGACGGTGGCGTTTACGGTCAGCAGCGCGGCCCACGGGGCGAGGAACGGCTGCGCGATGCCGAACGCGTGGTTGGCCAGCACCCAGGCGATGACCGCCGCCGCGACGGTCTTCGCGAGCTGCGAGGCGTCGGTCCAGAGGACCGGATCCCGGAGCGTGGCGCGCAGGGACGTCATTCCGACACCCTGCCCGCCACCACCCGGTTGGCAGTCGGGGATCTCCGGTGATAGCCTCACCAACGAGAGGGATGACAACGTTGTCATCGCGGCAGGAGGAGATCTGATGCAGCGACTCGTCGCCACCGTCCTGGCTCTGTGCGCGCTCGGCGCCGCCGTTCCCGCGGCGGCCGCCGCCGCGGCGCCCGACCCCGTGGCCGCGACCTACCAGCGGGTGCTGCTGCGCCACACGCGCTGGGCCGAGCAGCAGTGGGACGCGGCGGCGGGTCACTACAAGGCCCAGGACTTCGACTTCGCCGTGGTGCTCGGCAACGCCGTGCTGCTCACGCATCCCGGCTACGACGCCGCGGCCGCCGGCGTCGACGAGGCCACGCTGCGCGAGCACACGCTCGCCACGATCCGCCACTTCGCCGCGTCCAACCGGCTCAACGGCGGGACGGAGTGGGGCAAGACGCTGTTCTTCGACACCACCTTCCAGTCGTACTTCGTGCTCGCCGCCCACCTGCTCTGGAACGAGCTCGACCCCTCGACGCAGGCGAACGTCGACCACATCGTGCGCGCGCAGGCCGACTACACGACCTCGCTCGGCGCCGGCAACGATCCGCTCTCCGGTGGCTGGACGCCCAACGGGCTGCTCGGCGGCTACCAGGGCGACACCAAGCTCGAGGAGATGGGCGTCTACGCGCAGTCGCTGGCGCCCGGCCTGGCCTGGGCGTCCGACGATCCCGGCGCCGGCGGCTGGCGCGACTGGTTCGGGCGCTGGAGCCGCAACGAGACGGGCCTGCCGTCGGCCGACGCCGACAACCCCGACGTGGTGGACGGCGTGCCGGTCTCCGAGAACACCGCGCACAACCTCTACGACACCTACATCGTCGAGAACCACGGCTCATTCGGCCCGCACTACCAGGAGGAGCTGTGGCGCACGTCGGCGCGCAACGCGATCCACTTCCTGCTCGCCGGGCGCCCGCTGCCCGAGGTGCTCACGCACCAGCCGAACGCCGCCGGCCTATGGAAGACGATCCTCGCGGTGATGAGCGACGCGGGTGAGCCGCTGATGCCGATGGTCGACGACCGCGAGCACCTCTACGGCCGCGACGTGATCCCGCTCGCCTTCCTCGCGCAGGTGCAGGGCGACCGCGACGCCGCCCGCGCCGAGGCCGACCTCGCCGACCGCCTCGAGGCCTACCAGGCCTACCCGCCCACGGATCGCATCACGAAGTTCTCCGGCGAGCCGAAGTACGAGCCCGAGGCGCGGGCGGAGGTCGCGATCTCCTACCTGCTGCACGAGTGGCGCGACGCGCAGGGTGCGCCCGTCAAGCCCGTCCCGGAGCGGCGCCTGTTCGCCGACGCGCAAGCGGCGAAGGACTTCGGCGCCGGGCCGGGGCTCGTCGCCCAGCAGTCGCGCAGGGCATGGGCCGCGACGGTGACCAAGCCGGGCTTCGTCAAGTTCGCGTGGCAGCCGGGACACGACGACTGGCTGTTCGATCTCGGCGGTACGTCGCCGTCGCTGCTGCCGTCGACGGCCCAGACCGTGACCGGCCGCGCCGTGCGCACCTACGACCGCGCGCGGGACGGGTTCGACGCCGCGGCGAGCCTGCTCTCGCTCGGCTCGGGCTACGCCGGGCTGACGACGCTGCCGTCGGGCGCCATCGTCTACGCGACCTCGGGCACCGCCGCGGGCGAGGGCGTGCTCGGCGTCGACAACCTCACCATGCCCGGCGTGGCGGGCCTCGACGGGACGCGCCGCTATCGCAGCGCCGACGGCGCCGTGACCGTGCCCGCGCAGGACGCCGGGCAGGGCGAGGCCCCGCCCGCCGGCGTGGCCCGCGTGGACCGGCTCACCTTCGCGCCGACGACCGCGCGCTACGTCCGCATGCTCGGCGTCACCGGGCACCCGACCTACGGCTACTCGCTGTTCGAGCTCGAGGCCCGCGACGGCGCCGACGGGGCGAACCTCGCCCGGGGCGGCGCCGTGACGGCGAGCTCGTTCGACCCGACGAAGCCGCCGGCCAACGTCGACGACGGCTCGTACTCGACGCGCTGGGCGGTGTCGGTCGCGGACCGCAAGCGCGGCGACTCGTCGATCGCCGTGGACCTGGGCACGCCGCACGAGCTCGACCGCGTCGCGCTGTTCTGGGAGACGGCCGCGGGCAGTGCGTACCGGGTCCAGACGTCGCTCGACGGGACCACCTGGACCGACGTCGCGCGCTACCCCCACCCGGACCTGAGCAGCACCGGGAACTGGCTCGAGGTCGATGGCCGCGCCGGGCTCGTCGTGCGGGGATCGGGTAATCCCATCACGGTGTCGGGTGATCGGATCACGCTCTCCGACGGTCCTGCGAGCGATGCCCGCGGCATGCTCGTCGAGGGCTATCCCGGCCTGAAGGCGAACGCCACCCGCCGCCGCGCGGGGCGGGCGCCGGTGACCGGCGGCCCCGAGGCGCTGCGCGTCTCCGACGCGGGCGGCTACCTGAGCGTCTTCGACCTCTCGGGCGCGGACGTGTCCGGCACGGTCTCCGTGGCGCAGCGAGGCAAGGGGCGGCGCCTGTACGCGGGGCGCCAGGCCGTGACGGCTAGCGGCATCGACTACGACGCACAGGTGGCGGCCGCGACCAGCCGCGTCGAGCCGGTCCGGTTCCGGCTGGCCGACCGCCACGGCGACGCCGTCCCCGCGGGAGTGGTGGCCGAGGTCATCGACCCCGGGACCGTCCGGCTGACGGCTCCGGCGGGGCATCCGGCGCAACTCGTGCTGACCCGCGCGCGGACCGGGGAGGCGCGCCAGGTCACCGTCCCCGGCGGCCAGTCGCGGCAGTACGCGTTCTGAACCGCGGGCGCGCCGCGACCGCCGGAGCGGTCGCGGCGCCGCGGGCGCTACTTGGTCTTCAACCCGTAGCCGTAGGCGAACAGCGGGTTGTAGTTCGCGTCGCCGACGTTGATCGGCTCCTGCGCGAGCGTGCGCGGCCAGGTGACCGGCAGCTTGCCCGCGTACGGCGTGCGGCCGAACAGCGGGTCGGACACGCCCTCGCCCTCCGAGCCGGGCAGCCAGGCCTCGACGAGGCCGTCCATCTTCGCCAGCTGGGCCGGATTGATGATCAGCGGGCGGCCGGAGACGACGACCACGACGCACTTGGCGGCCTGCGCGCAGACCTTGTCGATCGCGGCCGTGTCGTTGTCGTTGAGCTGCATCGTCTGCTGCGGACGCAGGACCCCGTGGTCACCGGGGTCGAACCCCCACTGCGGGCCGCCGACGTCGCCGAAGCCCTCCGAGTACGGCGTCTCGCCGACCACGACCACGCCGGTCGCGCCCTTCGGGATCGGCGCCGAGGCGTCCTTGCTGTAGGTCACGCCGGCCTTGGACGCCTGCCGGATCCCCTGCAGGATCGTCTGGCCGGGGATCTGGTTGGTCGAGCCGCCCTGCCAGGTCAACGTCCAGCCGCCGGCCTGGTTGCCGATGTTGTCGGCGTTGGAGCCCGCGACGTACAGGTTCGTGCGGTTCGACAGCGGCAGCGCTCCGCGCTGGTTGCGCAGCAGCACCTGCGACTTCGCGACGGCCTGGCGGGCGACCTTGCGGTGCTGCGCCGAGCCGACCTGGTCGATGAAGCTGCGGTCGGTGTACGGGTGCTCGAAGAGCCCCATCTCGAACTTCTTGGTGAGGATGCGGCTGACCGCGTCGTCGATGCGCGCCTGCGACACCTGGCCGGAGGCGACGGCGTCGGCGAGCGTGGTCTCGAACAGCTCGAAGTTCGACGGCTGCATGAACATGTCGATGCCGGCGTTGGCGCCCGAGACGACGCGCGAAGCGAACGTGCCGGTCTTCGGGTCGATGTGGTCGATCCCGTTGTAGTCGGAGATCACGAACCCGTCGAAGCCCTCCTGATCCTTGAGCCAGCCCTGGATCAGGTCCTTGTTGCCGTGCATGTTGATCGGGTTGCCGAGGCCGTCCTCGGTCCAGTCGACGTCGGAGTAGGACGGCATCACGCTGCCGACCTTGTGGTCCTGGACCGCGGGCACGTACTGGCGAAGGGCGAGCCGGTAGAACGTGTCGTGGCTGACCTCGTCGACGCCCTGATCGATGGGGTAGTTGCCGGTCGTCTGCGAGTTGGAGCCCGTGCCGTAGGTGGTCAGGCCGTCGCCCGCGAAGTGCTTGGCGGTGGCCAGCACGCGATCGGGCTTGTCGATCCCCTTGCCGTTCTTGCCCTGGAAGCCGTCGATCGCGGTCTCCATCTTCTCGACGAGCTTGGGGTTCTCGCTGAACGACTCGTACGTGCGGCCCCAGCGGTCGTCGCGCGCCGCGCAGATGCACGGGGCGAAGGCCCACTGCGGACCGGTCGTGCGCGTCTCCTCGGCGGCGATGTGCTCGACGCGGGCCACCAGCGCCGGGTCACGCGTCGCGCCCAGGCCGATGTTGTGCGGGAACACGGTCGCGCCGTACATGTTGCCGTCGCCGTGCACGGTGTCGATGCCGTAGAGGATCGGGATGTGCAGCGGCGTGGCCAGCGCGGCACGCTGGAAGTTGTCGACCATGTCGGCCCACGC
>DATBDM010000163.1:0-10097 GCA_036269915.1 Solirubrobacteraceae bacterium
CCGACCGCCACGCAGGTCAGCGGCGACTCCGCGCGGTGCGCGGGCATCTGCGTCTCGTCGCGGAGGCGCTCGTCGAGGCCCTGCAGCAGCGACCCGCCGCCCGCGAGCATGATCCCGCGGTCCATGATGTCCGAGGCGAGCTCGGGCGGCGTGCGATCGAGCGTCTCCTTGATCGCGTCGATGATCTGCACCAGCGGCTCCTCGAGGGCGGCACGCACCTCCTCGGAGGTGAGCACCACGGTCTTCGGGAGGCCCGAGACGAGGTCGCGGCCGCGGATCTCCGCCTGCACCTCCTCCTCGAGCGGGTACGCCGAACCGATCTCGAGCTTGACCTCCTCGGCCGTCTGCTGGCCGATGAGCAGCTTGTACTCGCGCTTGACGTAGTTGATGATCGCCTCGTCGAGCTCGTCGCCGCCGACGCGCACCGACTGCGAGACGACGATGCCGCCGAGTGAGATGACCGCGACCTCGGAGGTCCCGCCGCCGATGTCGACGATCATGTTCCCCGTCGGCTCGCCGACCGGCAGGCCGGCGCCGATCGCGGCCGCCATCGGCTCCTCGATCAGGTAGGCGGTGCGCGCGCCGGCCGAGAGGCAGGCCTCCTCGACCGCGCGCTTCTCGACGCCCGTGACCCCCGAGGGGACGCAGACGACCACCCGCGGATGCGCCCAGCGGTTCTGGTGCACCTTCTGGATGAAGTGGCGCAGCATCTCCTCGGTCACGTCGAAGTCGGCGATCACGCCGTCCTTGAGCGGCCGGATGGCGGAGATCGTGCCGGGCGTGCGGCCGAGCATGCGCTTGGCCTCGATGCCGACGGCGTGGACCTCGCCCGTGCGCTGGTCGATCGCGACCACCGAGGGCTCGGACAGCACGATGCCGCGTCCACGGACGTAGACGAGCGTGTTGGCCGTGCCGAGATCGACGGCCATGTCGCGGCCGCCGAACCCGGTGAGGTAGGAGAAGAAGCCCATACAGCAACGCGGCGCGTCGCAGCGGCTTTCGAGCCGGGCGCGCGCCGGTGGTCGAGTGTATCGACCCTAGGTCGCGGGCAGCAGGTCGGGGCGCAGGTCGAGCAGACGCGCCAGGGGCAGCCCGACGACGTTGAGGTAGTCGCCCTGGACCCCGGTCACCAGCGCGGCGCCGGCACCCTGGATCGCGTACGCGCCGGCGCGCCGCTGCCACTCGCCGGTCGACAGGTACCAGTCGACCAGGCCGGGGGTCAGCGGCCGGAAGGACACGAGCGTCTTCTCGACGCCGGTCAGCACCACGTCGCCGTCCTCGGCGAGCACGAAGCCCCCGATGACGGCATGGGTGCGGCCGCCGAGCGCCTCGAGGTGCGTGCGCGCCTGCGCCTCGTCGGCGGGCTTGCCGAGGATCTCGCCGCCGATCGACACCAGCGTGTCGGCGCCGAGGACGAGCTCCCCCGCCCGGGCCACCGCCTCGGCCTTGAGCCGCGCGTTGCCCTCCGCGACCGCGGACGGATCGCCCTCGCTCGCCTCCTCGACGTCCGCCGGGCGCGCCTCGAAGGCGATGCCGACCTGCTCGAGGATCGCGCGCCGCTGCGGCGAGGCCGAGGCCAGGATCAGGCGTCGGGGCACCGGCGACCCGGGCTAGAGGTCGCCGAAGAAGAGCTTGGCCTCGCGCTCGCCGGACTCGGGCGAGTCGGACCCGTGCACCATGTTCTTGCCGACCTCGACCGCGAAGTCGCCGCGGATCGAGCCCGTCGTGGCCTCGAGCGGGTTGGTGGCGCCGATCACCTGGCGGGCGGCCTTGATGGCCGACTCGCCCTCGAGCACCATCGCGACGATCGCGCCGGAGGTGATGAAGTCGACGAGCTCGCCGAAGAACGGCTTGCCGTCGTGCTCGGCGTAGTGCTGCTTGGCGAGGTCCTCGGTGACCCGCATGTGCTTCATGGCGACGATCGTCAGGCCCTTGCGCTCGAAGCGGGCGACGATCTCGCCGGTGAGCCCGCGGGCGAACGCGTCGGGCTTGACGAGGATGAGGGTTCTCTCCACGGAGTGGTCCTTTCGAAGGGTGACGTGCCGGCCGGGGGCCGGACCGGCGAGCGAGGCTAGCGGTCCGCGCGGGATCGCGACCGCGATCCCGACTGCGCCGGCGCGGCCTCGGTGACCGCCGGCTCCTCGGACGTCTGACTGCGCCGCCTCCGGCGCGAGCCGCTCGCCGCGGCCTCGCGGCCCGCCGGCGTCTCGGCCTCGCAGTACGGGCAGATGCGCCACTGCGGGTCGACGGGCTTGCCACAGTTCGAGCATGGCTCCTTGAGCCGGCGCATGCAACTCGGGCAGCGCAGGTAGTCCGCCTTGACCTCGTAGTCGCAGTGCGGGCACAGCTGGTAGTCGAGCTGGGCCAGCCGCGCCTCCGCCGCGGTCATCTCGACGTCGCGCAGGCGCACGTCGTCGAGGTACTCCGGCGGCCGAACGATCGTGTAGACGATCGTCCCGACGAACGGGAACAGCGAGGCGGCCGTCGCACAGGCGACCAGCATGGGGTCGTCGATGCGCCGGCGGGCGTCGGCGTAGGTCCAGAAGACCAGCGCGGCCCAGATGACGATGAGGACGAGGATCAACACGTTGATGGCGGTGTTGACACCGTCGTTGTTGATCCCGAAGACGCCGAAGAGGAGCATGGTTTCGTCCGGAAGCGTAGTAGGCGGGGCGGCGGGAAGCGCTCGGTCCGCTAGAGGAAGGCCCGGCCGAAGCCGTACCCGATGGCGAAGAACACGAGGATGACGAGCGCGACGACCACCGCGACGAGCGCGATCATGGCGAGGACGCCGGGCCCGCGCTCGTTCACAGCGCGCTCACCCGGCGCGCGCCTTCCGGCGTGAGCAGGTCGGCGACGAGGTAGATCGATCCGGTGGCGAGCACGGCGCCGTCCGGCCCGGCGAGCTCGCGGGCGCGCTCGACGGCGGCGCGCGGCGCCGCGACGACCTCGACCGGACCGCCGCCGCCCACGCCGCCGAGCTGGCCCGCCAGCGAGGCGAGCGTCGCCGCGGGGAGCGCGCGCGGGTTGGCCGAGCGCGTGCAGACGAGCCCCGTGCAGCGGCCGAGCAGCTCGCCGAGCATGCTGGCGGCGTCCTTGTCGTCGAGCACGGACACGACGGCGACGAGCGGGCGGTCGCCGACGACCCCGTCGAGCGCCTCGACGAGCGCGGCGACGCCCGACGGGTTGTGGGCGCCGTCGAGGATGGTCAGCGGCGCCTCGCCGACGACCTGGAGGCGGCCCGGGACCTGCGCGTGCGCCGCGGCGACGGCGACCTTGTCCGGGTCGAGCGCGCCGAGCTGGGCGCGGGCCGCGGCGGCGGCGAGCGCGAAGTTGCGGGTCTGGTAGCCGGGGAGCGTCACGCCGGTGTCGAGCGCGCGGACGATGGTCGCGCCGGTCGCCAGCGCCTCCTCCTCGGCCTCGGGCGGGACGTCGCCGAGCACGAGGGTGGCGCCCTCGGGCACGACGGCGAGCTTCTCGCGGGCGATGTCGCGCACCGTCGGGCCGAGCCAGCGCGTGTGCTCGAGGCCCACCGAAGTGAGCACGCAGACGGGCGCCTGGAGCACGTTGGTGGCGTCGTGGCGGCCACCGAGGCCGGCCTCGATCACGGCGACCTCCACCCCGCGCCGCGCCAGCTCGTCGAACGCCGCGGCGGTCACGAGCTCGAACTGGGTGACGCGCTCGCCGTCGGGCAGGGTGCGGTCGACCTTCGCCGCGGCGGCCGCGGCGCGCTGGACGGCGGCGCCGAAGGCGGCGGGCTCGAGGTCCGCGTCGCCGATCCGCACGCGCTCGGCGAACGACGTCAGGTGCGGCGAGAGGAACGCGCCGGCGCGGACGCCGTGCGCCTGAAGCAGCGCGGCCGTGAAGCGCACGGTCGAGGACTTGCCGTTGGTCCCGACCACGTGGATCGGGGCGAACGCCTTCTGGGGGCTGCCGAGCGCCGTCAGCAGGCGCCGCATGCGCTCCAGCCCGAAGCGCATGCCGAACAGCTCGAGCGAGAGGAGGTGGGCCTCGGCCTCGTCCAGGCTCCAGCTCATGCCTCCGCTCCGCATGGCAACGCCTCCGCGCACGCCGCTGTCGAACCGGAGCGCCTCATATGCGCAACTCGTCCAGCTCTGCTTCGAGCCGGGCGAGCTTGTCGCGCTCGGCCCGGACGACCGCGTCGGGCGCCTTGGCCACGAAGCCCTGGTTGGCGAGCCTGCCCTGGGCGCGCGCGATCTCCTTGCGCAGCAGATCCTGGCGCTCACGCGCGCGGCGCGCCTCGGCGTCGGCGTCGACCGCCTCGGACTCAAGCACGACGATCGAGCCGCCGGGCACGCCGACGGTGGCGACCGGCCGGCCGCCGTCGGACTGCCACTCGAAGCGCGCGAGCCGGGCGACCGCGGCCGCGGTGCGCTCGAAGCCGGACGCGTCGAGCCGGCCGGGGACGGTCGCCCCCGCGGCGGCGCCGACGCGGTCGCGCCAGCCGCGCAGCTCCTGCACCGCGGTGATCGCGCGGCCGACCTCGTCCTCGGCGGCGGGGTCGGCGAGCGCCGGATCGGGCTCGGGCCACGCGTGGGCCATCAGGAGGCCGTCCGAGCCGGGGACGTGGCCCCAGATCTCCTCGGTCACGAAGGGGATGATCGGATGCGCGAGCGCGAGCGTCTCGGCCAGAACGTGCAGCGCGACCGCGGCCGCGCCCGAGTCGTCGCCCTCGGCGTAGAGCCGCGGCTTGACCAGTTCGAGGTACCAGTCGCACAGCTCGTCGTAGATGAACGCGTACAGCCGCAGCACGGCGCGGTGGAACTCGAACTCGTCGAGGGCGAGCGCGACGTCGGCCTTGGCGGCCTGCAGGCGCGAGAGGATCCAGGCGTCCTCGACCGCCCCCGGCCGCGGCGCCACGTCGGAGAGCTCGAGCCCGGCGGGCAGCCGCAGCAGCACGAGCCGCGAGGCGTTCCAGAGCTTGTTCGCGAGCTGGCGGCCCTGCGCGACCTTCTCCTCGTTGAAGCGGACGTCCTGGGTCGAGGACATGGCCAGCAGCCCGAATCGGACCGCGTCGGCGCCGTAGGCGGGGAAGTCCCCGCCCTGCGTGAACACCGGCGGGCGAGGACCGCCGTCGATCAGGGCCAGCGGGTCGACGCCCGTGCCCAGCGACTTCGACATCCGGCGCCCGTCGGGGGCCTGGATGATCGAGTGCAGGTAGACGTCCGTGAAGGGGATGTCGCCCGCGAACTCGAGCCCGAGCATGATCATGCGCGCGACCCAGAGGAAGAGGATCTCGCGGCCCGTCGAGAGCACGTCGGTCGGGTAGAACGCCTTCAGCTCCTCGGTCTGGTCGGGCCAGCCGAGCGTCGCGAACGGCCACAGGCCGCTGGAGAACCACGTGTCGAGCACGTCGGGGTCCTGCTCCCAGCCCGACCCGCGCGGCGGCTCGACGCCGACATAGGTCTCGTCGCCGCGGTACCAGACGGGGATGCGGTGGCCCCACCACAGCTGGCGCGAGATGCACCAGGGCCGGATGTTCTCCATCCAGTGCAGGTAGACGCGCGTCCAGTTCTCAGGGTGGATCGCGATGCGCCCGTCCGTGACCGCCTCGACGGCGGGCGTGACGAGCTCGTCCATGCGCATGAACCACTGCAGCGAGATCAGCGGCTCGATCCGCTCCCCCGAGCGCTCGGAGAACGGGACGTTGTGCACGTAGGGCTCGGTATGGGCGATCCGGCCCTCCTCGCGCAGGGCGGCGACGACGGCGTCGCGCGCCTCGAGCGTGGTCAGGCCCGCGAAGCGCTCGCCGGCGTGCTCGGTCATGCGCCCGTCCTCGCCGATGACCGTGATCTCGTCGAGGCCGTGCTCGCGGCCGATGTCGAAGTCGTTCGGGTCGTGGCCGGGGGTGATCTTCAGCGCGCCGGTGCCGAACTCGGGCTTGACGTAGGGGTCGGCGATGATCTTCAGGCGCCGCCCGATCAGCGGCAGGATCGCCGTCTCGCCGATCATCCGCGTGTAGCGGTCGTCGTCCGGGTGCACCGCGATCGCCGTGTCGCCGAGCATCGTCTCGGGCCGCACCGTGGCGACCGTCAGCGAGCCGTTGCCCGAAGCGAGCGGATAGTCGACGTAGTAGAGCGTGTCGGTGACCTCGCGCTCCTCCACCTCGAGGTCCGACACCGCCGAGCGCAGCCCCGGGTCCCAGTTGACCATGCGGTTGTCGCGGTAGATGTAGCCCTTCTCGAAGAGCTCGACGAAGACCCTCAGGACCGCGTCGACGTAGCGCTCGTCGAGCGTGAAGCGCTCCTCGTCGTAGTCGACGGAGGCGCCCAGGCGCATGTACTGGTCGATGATCGACGAGCCGTACTGCTCGCGCCAGCGCCACACGCGCTCCTCGAAGGCCTTGCGGCCGAGCGCCTCGCGCGAGGTGCCCTCGGTCTCGAGCAGGCGCTCGACCTGCTTCTGCGTCGCGATGCCCGCGTGGTCGGTGCCGAGGATCCACTTCGTGCGCTTGCCGCGCATGCGGTTGAGCCGGATCAGGGCGTCCTGGATCGCGCCGTTGAGCGCGTGCCCCATGTGCAGGACGCCGGTGACGTTCGGCGGTGGGATCGCGATCGAGTAGTTCTCCTCCGGCGTCCCCTCGGGGACCGGGTGGAAGAGGCCCGAGTCGCGCCAGCGCGCGAACACGCGCTCCTCGGTCTCGGCGGGGTCGTAGCGGGTGCGGCTCTCGAGGTCGGCGGGGGCCATCTGCGGGCGGTGAGTCTAGGGCGTCGAAGCGCTGTTACAGTTCGACACAAGATGTCACAACGTCTCGCGAGCACCGAGTTCGAAGCCGCACCCGCGGGCGACGGGCTGCTCGACGCCGCGCGCGCCTGCGTGCTCGCCGTCGGAGTGCGCCGCACGACCTTCTCCGACGTCGCCCGGCGCGCGGGCGTGAGCCGGATGACGCTCTACCGCCGCTACCCGGACCTCGACGCACTGCTGGCCGCGCTGATGACCTACGAGTTCGGCGCCGTCGTGGCCGCCGCGCGCGGCGCCGCCCGCGGCGAGGCGAGCTGTCGCGAGCGAGTCGTGGCGGTGACCGTGCACGGCGCCAGCGCGCTCGCGCGCGACCCGCTCTTCGCGCGCCTGCTCGACCTCGACCCGGAGCTGCTGCTGCCCTACGTGACCCAGCGACTCGGTGGCATGCAGCGGCTGGCGATCGCCGATCTGACCGCCGAGCTCGAGCGCGGGGCGAGCGACGGCTCCGTGCGCGCCGGGAGCCCGGCCGTGCTGGCCTCGGGCATCGAGCTGATCGCGCGCGGCTTCGTCCTCGCCGCGCACGCGGACCACGACGCGCCGCTCGACCCGTGGGCCGAGCTCGGCCGCGCCGTCGGCGGCTACCTGCGCCCGTGAGCTCCGCGTCCCTGACCCCCGCGCGCCGCGCGCAGGAGCTGGCCGCGCTCGCCGAGGGCGAGCGGGTCGACGTGCTCGTCGTCGGCGGCGGGATCACCGGCACGGGCATCGCGCTCGACGCCGCGAGCCGCGGCCTTTCGGTCGCGCTGGTCGAGCGCGGCGACCTCGCCCAGGGCACGAGCCGCTGGAGCTCCAAGCTCGTCCACGGCGGCCTGCGCTACCTCGCCCACGGCGAGTGGGGACTGGCCTGGGAGTCCGCGCGCGAGCGCGCCACCCTGATGGGCCACGTCGCGCCGCACCTCGTCCGCCCGCTGCCGTTCGTGATCCCGCTCGCCGCCGGGACCAGCCGCGCGACGACGATGACCGCCATGGCCGGCCTGCGGATCGGCGACGGCATGCGCGCCGGGGCGCGCACGCGGCGCTCGCTGCTGCCGCCCGCCCGGCGCATCAGCGCGCTGGAGGCGCGCCGCCTGGCGCCCGCGCTGGCCGAGGACGGCCTGCGCGGCGGGCTGCTCTCCTGGGACGGCCAGCTCGAGGACGACGCGCGGCTCGTGATCGCCGTCGCGCGCACCGCGGCGGCGCACGGCGCCCGCGTGCTGACCCGCGTGCGGGTCACCGGCGTCGACCCCGAGGGCGCCGACGCGATCGACGAGACCGGCGGCGGCGCGCTGCGCATCCGCGCGGGGCGCGTCGTGCTGGCCACCGGCGTCTGGACCGGCGAGCTGAGCGCGGCCGCCGCGCTGCGGCCCAGCCAGGGCTCGCACCTGCTGGTCTGCGCCGAGCGCCTCGGCTCTCCGCGCGCGGCCGTCAACGTCCCCGTCCCCGCCGAGAAGGGCCGCTGGGTCTTCGCCCTCCCCCGCACCGACGGCCTGGTGGCGATCGGGCTCACGGACGTCCCCGTCGACGCGCTCAGCGACGAGCCGCGCCCGACGCCCGAGGAGGAGGCGGAGCTGCTCGCGCTCGCGAGCGCCGCACTGGCGGTCCGGCTCACCGCGGAGGACGTCGTCGGCCGCTACGCGGGCCTGCGGCCGCTGCTCGCGGGCGCACAGGCGGCCAGCGCCGATCTCTCCCGCCGCCACGCGGTGGTCGAGGATCCCGACACCGGCGCGCTGGCGGTGGTCGGCGGCAAGCTCACGACCTACCGGGCGATGGCCGAGGACGCCGTCGACCGGCTCACGACGCGGCCCGGCCGCACGGCGCGGCTGCCGCTCGTGGGCGCGGCGCCGCCGGCGGCCCTGCGCGCGGTCGCCGCGCCGGAGCGGCTCGTGCGCCGCTACGGCACCGAGGCGCCCGCCGTGGTCGCGCTGGCCGACGGCCGGCCCGAGCTGCTGGACCCGGTCGCCCCCGGGGTGCCGTGGTGCGGCGCCGAGCTGCTGCACGCGCTGCGCCACGAGCTCGTGCTCAGCGCGGCCGACCTCGCCGACCGCCGCACGCGGGCGGGGCTCGTCCCGGCGTGGCGCGACGCGGTGCTCGAGGCGAGCGCGCGCCTCGGCGAGCCGGCCCTGGCCTGACGTCCAGGCCGTCGGTCCTCCTTCCGGCGCACTGGGTACCATCCGGCGCTCATGTTCCGTGCCCTCGCCCCCGCAGCCGCGTTCGCAGCTTGCGCGCTCGCCCTGGCCGTGCCCGCCGCGGCGCCTGCCGCGGGCTGCCCCGCCCCGGCCTCGGGCTACCGCGCCTGCATGCTGGCCAACTGGACCGTCCACCACGGCGTGGTCTCGCGCGTGCGGGCGACGGTCACGCTGCTGCAGCGCGTCGAGCGCTGCACCGAGCACGGCGCGCGCCGTGCGACGGTGCACGGCGGCTCCAGGAAGCTGGGCGTCATGCGGGTCAAGGCCACCTGCTCGCACCACGTGGTGCGCTGGCGGGGGGCGTTCGCGCGCGCCGACACGACCGACTGGACGCTGCGCAAGGGCGACGTCCTGATGGTGAGCTGGGGCGGAACCGGCGCGATCGCGTCGGTCAAGCTGACGGGCGGGCCCGCGAAGCGCTAGGCGGACTTCGCGGCCGGCGACTCGCCGTCGTCCGGCGCCTCGGTGACGAGCGTCGGCTTGACGCCGCGATCGACGGTCTCCTTGGTCACCACGCACTTCTTGACGTCGCGGCGCGAGGGCAGCTCGAACTGCACCTCGAGCAGGATCTCCTCGATGATCGAGCGCAGGCCGCGGGCGCCGGTCTCGCGCTCGACGGCGCGGTCGGCGACCGCGCGCAGGGCGTCGCCGGAGAAGACCAGCTCGATCCCGTCGAAGTTGAAGAAGCGCTGGAACTGCTTGACGATCGCGTTGCGCGGCTCGGTGAGGATCGTGATCAGGTCCGCGCGCGAGAGCTGGTGCACGGCGGAGGCGACCGGCAGGCGGCCGATGAACTCCGGGATCAGCCCGTACTGCATGAGGTCCTCGGGCAGGACCTGATCGAACACCGCGCCGGTGTCCTTGTCGGCCTTCGTCTGGATCTCCGCGCCGAAGCCGACGCCCTTGTGGCCGATGCGCCGCTCGATGACCTTGTCGAGGTTCGCGAACGCGCCGCCGCAGATGAACAGCACGTTGGTGGTGTCGATGGTCAGGAACTCCTGGTGGGGGTGCTTGCGGCCCCCCTGCGGCGGGACGCTGGCCGTCGTGCCCTCGAGGATCTTCAACAGCGCCTGCTGGACGCCCTCGCCGGACACGTCACGCGTGATCGACGGGTTGTCGGCCTTGCGGGCGATCTTGTCGACCTCGTCGATGTAGATGATCCCGGTCTCGGCC
>DATBDM010000164.1:0-11464 GCA_036269915.1 Solirubrobacteraceae bacterium
CACCTTCGATACGTGCGAGCGACTGCCCTTCGCTCCCGAACTCCATCAGGGGCAAGTGAACGGCGAGCTCCATGGGCAGCCGATCCTCTCACTCCACGGCCCATACGCCGATTCGAAAGCAGCCGCCGCTCGCGGATATCCCGGGTGAAGCGCTCAGCCCGCCGAGAGCGTGCCGCTCAGATGCGGCTTGCCGTCGCGCGCCCCGCGGACCTCGAACGCGCGCTCCCCGTCGGCGGAGACCGACGAGGTGAAGGCCACCTTCGACCCGAGCCGGACCGGCAGCTTGAAGCGGACCGCGACGGAGCACTGCTCGCCGTAGCGGCCCTCGAGCGCGGCCAGGCAGCGCGCATTGAGCCACATGCCATGGGCGATCGGGGCCGGCTGCCCGAACAGCTTCGCGGTCACGCCGTGCAGGTGGATCGGGTTGCGGTCACCCGACACCGAGGCGTATCGGCGGCCGATGTCGCCCGGCACGCACCAGACCGCCCCGCCGGCCAGGGGCGCCGGGTCGTCGCCGCGGGGCTTGGAAGACCCGCCGCCGCCACCGCCGCGGCGCAGGTACGTGGAGCGGTCCTCCCAGACGAGCTCGTCGCCCGCCCACGCCTCCCCCACGACATCGAACTGGCGACCGCGATCGTGGTCGCGCAGGTCATCTGCGCGCACGCGCAGCTCGACGGCCTCGCCCGCCCGGACCGGCCGCTGCTGGTCGATCCGGTTGGCGATGTGCACGAGCCCCATGACGCCGAACGGGAAGTCCTCGTCGGTCATCAGCCGCATCGCGAGCGGGAACGCCAGCACGTGCAGGTAGGTCGGCGGCGCGACGTCGGAGAGCCGGAACCCGCACACCGCGTCGTAGGCGGCGAGGTGGTCGCGGTCGATCTCGGCGCCGTCGAGCACCAGCTCGGTATCCGGGAGCGCGTCGCCGCCACCGCCGCCGATCAACGGCAGCTGGCGCTGCAGCGCGCGGGCGTAGAGGCCGGTGAGGCCGGGGGACTCGGGCAGCTCGAGGCGGCTCATGCGCCCAGCAGGCTCTGGCCGCAGACGCGCACGACGTTGCCGTTGACGCCGCCGGAGGCCGGACTGCCGAGCCACGCGACGGTCTCGGCGACGTCGACCGGCCGTCCGCCCTGCGCCAGCGAGTTCATCCGCCGTCCGGCCTCACGCGTGCCGATCGGCATCGACGCCGTCATCTGCGTCTCGATGAAGCCCGGGGCGACGGCGTTGATCGTCCCACCGCGCTCGGCCAGCACCGGCGCGAGCGCCTGCACCATGCCGATGATCCCGGCCTTCGAGGTCGCGTAGTTGGTCTGCCCGCGCTGGCCGGCGATGCCGTTCATCGACGAGACGGAGACGATCCTGCCGTCGGCCACCAGCCCGCCGTCGGCGAGCAGCGCGTCGGTCAGGCGCTCCTGGGCGGAGAGGTTGACGCCGAGCACGGCATCCCAAGCGTCGCCAGTCATGCGCCCGAGCGTCTTGTCGCGGGTGATGCCGGCGTTGTGGACGACGATCCCGGCGCCGCCGTGGCGCTCGCGCAGGTGGGTCGCGAGCGTCGCGGGCGCGTCCGGCGTGGTGATGTCGAGCTGCAGCGCGCTCCCGCCGATGCGGTTGGCGGTACGGCTGAGCTCCTCCCCCATCGCGCCGACGTCGAGGCAGACGACCTCGGCGCCGTCGCGGGCGAGCACCTCGGCGATCGAGGCTCCGATGCCGCGAGCGGCCCCGGTGACGAGGGCGACCTGACCGGCGAGCGGCTGCGCCCAGTCCACCGGGGCGGTCGCCGGGCCGTGGCCCACTCGGACGACCTGGCCGTCGACGTAGGCCGAGCGCGACGAGAGCAGGAAGCGCAGCGAGGACTCGGCGGCCGTCTCGGCGCCGGGCGCGACGTAGAGCAGCTGCGCGGTGGCGCCGCCGCCGATCTCCTTGCCGATCGACCGGACGAAGCCCTCGAGCGCGCGTTGCGCGGTCGCGGCGCGTGGCGTCGCCGCCGCCTCGGGCGGGGTGCCGAGCACGAGCACGCGGCCGTTCGCGTGCACGTGGCGGATCACCGGGTGCAGGAAGTCGTAGACGGCGCGCAGCTGGGTCGAGTCCTCGACGCCGGAGGCGTCGAAGATCAGCGCGCCGTAGCGCGTGTCCTCGTCGGCGGAGGTCGCGACCTCCGCGCCGCACTCGCGCAGCAGCAGCGCGACGACGCCGTCGAGCCGGCCGCCGGGCGCGGCACCGATCAGCGCCGGGCCGGTCAGCAGCTCCTGACCCGGCTCATAGCGGCGCAGCGGCGTCGATTTCGGCAGCCCGAGGCGGCCGGCGAGCAGCTTGCCGGGCTGGGAGTTGGTCAGGCGCTGATAGGTGTCGGTCTCGGGGCTCATCGTCCTCGTTTACGTTACATCGTTTCGTGTCATGATGGACGGAAACGTTCATCTGGAAACGCCCTCTCGAGGAGTACCCATGGCCCCGGCCCCAGGACACGCCGTCATCGTCGGCGGCAATCGCATCCCCTTCGCCCGCTCCAACGGCCCCTACGCGAAGGCGTCCAACCAGGACATGCTCACCGCGACGCTCGACGGCCTCGTCGCGCGCTTCGGGCTGCAGGGCGAGCGGCTCGGCGAGGTCGTGGCCGGCGCGGTCCTCAAGCACCCCCGGGACTTCAACCTCACGCGCGAATCCGTGCTCGGCTCCGCGCTGTCGCCCGAGACCCCGGCCTACGACCTCCAGCAGGCGTGCGACACCGGCATCCAGTCGGCGGTCGCGGTCGCCAACAAGATCGCGCTCGGGCAGATCGATTCGGGCATCGCCGGCGGCACCGACACCACCAGCGACGCGCCGATCGCGGTCAACGAGGACCTGCGCGAGCTGCTGCTCGAGCTCAACCGGACGAAGAGCGTGCAGGGCCGCCTGAAGCTGCTGACCCGGCTGCGTCCCGGCCAGCTCGTGCCGGAGATCCCGCGCAACGAGGAGCCGCGCACCGGGCTCTCGATGGGCGAGCACTCGGCCCGCACCAACGCCGACTGGGACATCACCCGCGAGGCGCAGGACAAGCTCGCCGCGGCCAGCCACCAGCACCTCGCCGCCGCCTACGAGCGCGGCTTCTTCGACGACCTCGTGACCCCCTACCTCGGGCTCGAGCGCGACCAGAACCTGCGCCCGGACTCGAGCGTGGAGAAGCTCGCGAAGCTCGGGACGGTGTTCGGCGAGGGATCCACGATGACCGCCGGCAACTCGACGCCGCTGACCGACGGCGCTGCGCTCGTGCTCCTGACCAGCGAGGAGTGGGCGTCCGAGCGCCGGCTGCCCGCGCTGGCGCGCTTCGTCGACGCCGAGACCGCGGCGGTCGACTACGTCCACGGCGACGAGGGCCTGCTGATGGCGCCGCGCTATGCGGTCCCGCGCGTGCTCGAGCGCAACGGCCTGGCGCTGCAGGACTTCGACCTCTACGAGATCCACGAGGCCTTCGCCGGCCAGGTGCTCGCGACGCTCGAGGCGTGGGAGAAGGACGGCCTCGGCGCGATCGACCGCGACAAGCTCAACCCCAACGGCTCCTCGCTGGCCGTGGGGCACCCGTTCGCCGCGACCGGCGGCCGGATCCTGGCGAGCGCCGCCAAGGAGCTCGCCGAGCGAGGCTCCGGCCGCGCGCTGATCTCGATCTGCGCCGCCGGCGGCCAGGGCGTGGTGGCGATCCTCGAGCGATGACCTTCGACCTCCGGCTCACCCCGGCGCAGCAGGACCTCGTCGAGCGCACCCACCGCTTCGCGGAGGAGGTCGTGCGGCCGGCGGCGGCGCACCACGACGCCACCCAGGAGTTCCCCTGGGCGGTGCTCGAGGCCGCCGCTCGCGAGGGCTTCTACAACCCGCTCTTCTACCGCGACCTGATCGGCGACCCGACCGGGCTCTCGCTGCCGCTGTTCATGGAGGAGCTGTTCTGGGGCTGCGCGGGGATCGGGCTGAGCATCGTGATGCCGGCGCTCGCGCTGTCGGCGATGGCGCAGGCGGCGACCGCCGAGCAGCTGCTGCGCTGGGCGCCTGAGTGCTTCGGCGAGCCGGGGAAGCTCAAGCTCGCGGCGCTGTGCGTGTCCGAGCCCCAGGGCGGCTCGGACGTGCGCAACCTGCAGACGACGGCTCGCCGCGACGGCGACGAGTGGGTCATCGACGGCCACAAGATCTGGATCGGCAACGGCGGCATCGCCGACGTCCACGTGGTCAACGCGACCGTCGACCCGGAGGCCGGCCATCGCGGACAGGCGCTGTTCATCGTCCCGGGCGGGACGCCCGGGCTCGAGCTGGTGCGCAAGCTGGACAAGCTCGGCTGCCGCGCGTCGCACACGGCCGAGCTGCGCTTCGAGGACTGCCGCGTGCCGCTCGACCACCTGCTCGGCGGCGAGGAGCGGATGCGCCGCCGCGCGGAGGGCCAGAGCTCGGCAACGCTCGGCGCGTTCGAGCAGACCCGGCCGATGGTCGCCGCGCAGGCGCTCGGCATCGCCCGCGCTGCGCTCGAGTACGCGGTCGACTACGCGACGAAGCGCGAGGCGTTCGGCGGGCCGATCATCGACAAGCAGGGCATCGCGTTCCCGCTCGCCGACATGGCGTCGGAGCTCGACGCAGCGCGCCTGCTGACCTGGCGCGCGTCGTGGATGGCGGCGCAGCGGATCCCGTTCCAGAACGGCGAGGGCTCGATGTCCAAGCTGCGCGCGTCCGAGGTCGCCCAGCGCATCACCACGGAAGCGGTCCAGGTCTGCGGCGGCTGGGGCTACATCACCGACCACCCGGTCGAGAAGTGGTACCGCGACGCGAAGCTCTACACGATCTTCGAGGGGACGAGCGAGATCCAGCGGCTCGTGATCGGCCGCGCGCTGGCGGAGTCCTCCGGCGAGCTGCCGCTGCACCACCACGGGGTGGGTGGGAAGAGGTTCTCCGGGCCGCCGCTGTCGCGCTCGCTCGGGCGCGGGACGCCCGCGCGCTCGCGCGCCGGGATGGCCGGGCTGCGGATGGCCGAGCGCACCCCCCGCCCGCTGCTGCGGCTGGCGATGAGCGTGCTGCAGCCGCCGAAGCGCTAGCCGGCCGGCTTGTAGCTCCCGAACGACCAGAGGTTGCCGTCGCGGTCGGCGAGCGTGCAGCCGCGGCCGCCGTAGCCCTGGTCCTCGGGCGCCCGCACGGACGTCGCCCCGGCGGCGACGGCGCGCTCGTACACGGTGTCGACGTCCGGGTCGCGGTCGAGCACCCAGTACATCGCGGCGCTGCCGGGCGGCTTGCCGACGTCCTCCTCGCGCGAGGTGCCGGACATGAGCCGGCCGTCGCCCAGCCGCAGTTGCGCGTGCTCGACGACGTCGCCCTCGCCGTGCACGACCTGCAGCTCGATGCCGAAGGCCTCGACCCAGTGCTCGAGCACGGCGCGCGAGCTGACGCGGATGGTGGGGATCACGTAGGCGGTCATGCCCCGACCGTACGCCTGAGTAGCCTTCCGCGCGGTGCCCGCTCCCGAGACCTTCCTGCTCGTCGACGGCGAGAACATCGACGCGACGCTCGGCGGGAGCCTGCTGGGCCGCCGGCCCGCGCCGGAGGAGCGCCCGCGTTGGGACCGCGTCCTCGAGCACGCCCGGGCGGCCTGGGATCAGCCCGTGCGCGGCCTGTTCTTCCTCAACGGCACGACGCGGCTGCCGATGTCCTTCGTCCAGGCGCTGGTGGCGATGGGCTTCCGGCCCGTGCTGCTCTCGGGCCCGCCCGAGGTCAAGGTCGTCGACCTCGCGATCCAGCGGACGCTGGCGGCGCTGCTCGAGCGCGGTTCCGGCGACGTGCTGCTGGCCAGCCACGACGGCGACTTCGCGATCGGACTCGAGGCGCTGCTCGCCGAGGACGGGCGCCGCGTCGGGCTGATCGGGTTCCGCGAGCTGGTCAGTGGCGCGCTGAGCGACCTGTCCCGCCTGGAGGTCTACGACCTGGAGGACGACGTCGGGGCGTTCACGGTCTCGCTTCCGCGCGTCCGGATCATCCCCATCGAGCGCTTCGATCCCTGGACGCTGCTCGACTGAAGTCGTCGAGCTGGGCGCGGGCCTGGCGGCGGACCTTGCCCTGGAGCACCGATGTCCAGCCCAGCAGGAGGCCGGCCGGGCCGAGCGCCTGCCGCGTCCAGGCGTAGAGATCGAAGTCGTCGCGATGCTCGGCGATGCGGCCCTCGTCGTCGAAGCGGAAGGTCGCGCGGACGTCGTTGTGGACGCGCCGGCCGGTGGAGAACGTGTAGTCGGCGAGCCAGTGCGCGCTGCCCCGGGCGTCGTCGGCCTGGTGGCTCTCGAGCCGGACCGCGAGGTCGGTCGCCCGCCCGGTCAGCATCCGCCACATGGCGCCGGGCTCGTCCCCGTCGAGGTCGGTGAAGACCGGGTCCTCGAAGTGGGCGTCCGGGGCGTAGCAGCCCGCCATCGTGGCGCCGTCGAGCCGTGTGAAGGCGTCGTAGAAGCGGACGATCGTCTCGTCGTTGGGATGGAGCACGAGCTGACCGTACCGGTGCGGCGGGCACGCCACACTGGATCCGATGCGCCGTGCCCTCGCCCTCGCCGCGGTGATCGTCGCCGCCGGGTGCGGCGGCGCGGACCGGCCTGCAGCGCCGCGGCGCACGCCGAGCCCGACGGCCGGCGCCGCGCCCGAGCCCGCGCGGGTCGACACCTCGACACCGGGCGGCATCGCGTCAGCCCTGTCCGCTGCCCACGCCGAGACGGCCCGCGCCGTCGACGCCTGGCGCCGGACCGGCGACACGCACCGCGGCGACGCGCCGCCCGCCGTCCAGCGGCCCGCCCGCCGGGCGCAGGCGCTCTACCGCGGGCTCGCCACCCGCCCGCGGCTCGCCGCGCGCGTGATCGCGCGCATCCACGACGGCGCCACGCGGGCCGAGGCCCGCGACGTGATCGCGGCGCAGCGCGCGCTGCACGTCCTCAACGCGCCCCAGCGCACCGCGAGGGCGCAGCGCGCCGTCCGCCTGCAGCCGGCCGAGCCCGCGGCGGACCTGCTCGCCCACTACCGCGAGGGCGCCCGCCGCTCGGGCGTCCCCTGGAGCCTGCTCGCCGCCGTCAACCTCGTCGAGTCGCACTTCGGCCGCCTGCGCAACGACTCGATCGCCGGCGCCCAGGGCCCGATGCAGTTCATCCCCGCGACGTGGGCGAGCTACGGACGCGGCGGCGACGTCCACGACCCGCGCGACGCGATCCTCGGCGCCGCGCGCTTCCTTGCCGCCGGCGGGGCGCGCAGCGACCCGCGCCAGGCGCTCTACCGCTACAACCCGTCGCCGCTCTACGTCACCGCGGTGTCGCGCTACGCGCACCGGATCGCCGCCGACCCACGCGCCTTCTACGCGTTCTACGCGTGGGACGTGCCGGTCACCAGGAAGCGCGGATGATCGCGGCGAGATCGCCGGCGCTCGGCTCGCGCGGGGCGATCACGAGCAGCCGCTGCTGCTTCAGCGCGCCCTCGACGAGCGCGTCGAGGTCCTCCTCGACGTAGCCGAGCTCTCCGACGCCCGCCGGCGCGCCGACGTCGCGCATCAGCGCGCGGAGCACGTCCGGGAGCGCGTCCGGCCCGGTGCCGGCGTCCTCGCCGGCGAGCAGGCGCGCGACGTGCTCGTGGCGCTCCGGCGCAGCCTCGTAGGTGAAGCGGAACGCCGCCGGCGCGGTGACGATCACCGAGAAGCCGTGCGGCACGAAGGGATGGTCGTCGGGGTAGCCCTCCGGCCGGTAGGACGGCGCGAGCCCGGCGATCGGATACGCGCAGGCGTGCGGGATGTGGACGCCGGCCGAGCCGAACCCGACGCCGGCCATCGTCGCGGCGAGCATCATCGTGCCGCGCGCCTCGAGGTCCTCGGCGTCCGCGACCGCGCGGCGCAGGTGGCGCCCGCCGTACTCGAGCGCCTTCGCCGACCACACGTCCGCGACCGGGTTCGCGCCCTGATACGGCGGCCGGTCGTCGGGCGAGGCGGGCCGCGGCCGGGCGTCGAACGGCCGCGACAGGTACGACTCGGCCGCGTGACAGACGACGTCGAGCCCGGTCGCGGCGGCGACCTGCGACGGCATCGTGCGGGTCAGCTCGGGATCGACGATCGCCTGCGCGGGGCGCAGGTAGCGGTGCGAGATGCCGGTCTTCAGGCGCAGCTCGGGCACGTCGAGCACGGCCACGGTCGTCGCCTCCGAGCCCGTACCGGAGGTCGTCGGGATCGCGAGGTGCGGGCGCAGCGGCGACGGCGGCTTGCGACCTGCGCCGACCGGCGGGTTGACGTAGTCCATCACCGGCGCGGGGTGGGAGACGATCAGGTCGGCGACCTTCGCGGTGTCCATCGCCGTCCCGCCGCCGACCGAGACGAAGCCGTCGACGTCCGCGTCGCGCGCGAAGTCCGCCGCCGCCTGGAAGGACTCGATCGTCGGCTCGACGCGCGCGCGGTCGTAGACCACGACCGCGATCCCCTCGGCCTCGATCGACGCCCGCACCCGGTCGGGGATACCGAGCGCGGCGACGCCGGGATCGGTCACCAGCAGGGCGCGGGTGACGCCGAGGCGCTTGAGCTCCCAACCCGCGTCGGCGACGGCGCCGGCGCCGTACTTGACGGGCGTCGCCTCGAGCGTGAAGACGGTCTCGTGGTCGGCCATCAGGCGCGCCACGCTACAGATCGGCAGACTGATGCGTCGTGGCTCCCGCCGACGCCGTCATGGTCCCGCCCCCGGCCTCCGGGCGCGTCTACACGCATCCCGTCATCCCCGGGCTCGGCGACGTCGCGCCCGACCGCCGAGCGCGCCTCGACGCGATCGCGCGCTGGCTGCAGGACGCCGCCTGGGCCGACGTCGTCGACTCGGGGATCCCCGACGGCGGGGTCTGGGTGGTGCGGCGCATGGAGGTCCTCGTCGAGCGCTTCCCGCGCTTCTGGGAGCCGCTCGAGGTCGCGACCTTCTGCTCGGGCACCGGCCCGCTGTGGGCCGAGCGCCGCACCACCGTCCGCGGGGCCGAGGGCGGCCTGGTCGAGACGGTCGCCCTGTGGGTGCATCTCGACCCCGACGGCGCGCGACCGCGCCCGCTGCCCGAGGGCTTCGAGGCCGTCTATGGCGCCGCCGCGCAGGGCCGCCGCGTCCGCGCCCGGCTGCAGCACCCCGCGGCCCCGCCCCAGGACGCGGCCGCGACGCCGTGGACCTTCCGCGCCGCCGACCTCGACATGGCCCGCCACGTCAACAACGCCACCTACTGGGCCGTCGCCGAGGAGGAGCTGGCCGGCCGCGACCCCGGCGACGGCTTTCGGGCCACGGTCGAGCACCGCGCGCCGGGCGGCGCGGGGCCCGCGCGCATCGCCGCGTCCGGTCCGCATCGCTGGGTGCTCGACGAGGACGGCGCGGTGCTCGCGACCTTCGAGCTGCCCCACGGGTAGAGGAGTCCCATGCCACGACTCGGACAGACTGATCTCGACGTCTTCGGCCTCTGCCTCGGCGGAAACGTCTTCGGCTGGACGGCGGACGAGCGCGGCTCCTTCGCCGTCCTCGACGCCTACTCGCAGGCCGGCGGCAACTTCGTCGACACCGCCAACTCCTACCTCGTCAAGGGCGGCGAGTCGGAGACGATCATCGGCGACTGGATGGCCGACCGCGGCAACCGCGACCAGATCGTCCTCGCCACGAAGGTCGGCTCCTCCAAGGAGAACATCGCTGGCGAGGAGGGCCTCAGCCCCGACCACGTCGCCAAGGCCGTGCGCTCCTCGCTGCGGCGACTGCGGACCGACCGGATCGACCTGCTCTACGCCCACAAGCAGGACCGCGAGACGCCGCTCGAGCACACGCTGCGCGCGTTCGACCAGCTCGTCCGCGAGGGTGTCGTGCGCCACATCGGCTTCTCCAACCACACCGCCGAGCAGATCGAGGAGGCGATCGCCATCACCGAGCGCGAGGACCTCGCCCCGATCCGCGTCCTGCAGGACCACTACAACCTGCTCGAGCGCGGCTACGAGGAAGCGCTCGCGCCGGTGGTCGCCGCGCACGGCCTCGTCGAGGCGCCGTACTTCGGGCTCGCCAAGGGCTTCCTCACCGGCAAGTACCGTCCGGGAGGCGACGCGGTGGAGAGCCGGCGGGCCCAGAGCGCGGGCGCCTACCTCGAGGACCCCCGCGGGATCGCCGTGCTCGAGGCGCTCGACGAGATCGCCCACGACCGCCGCGTCTCGCTCGCCGCCGTCGCGCTGGCCTGGCTGCGCACCCGTCCGGGCGTCGTCGCGCCGATCGCCAGCGCGCGCACGCCGGAGCAGCTCGCCGAGATCCTGCCCTCGGCGGAGCTCGAGCTCTCCGCGCTGGAGGCCGACCGGCTGACCGCCGCCGGGCAGGCGGCGGTGTGAGCGGCCGCGCCGGCTACCCGCACGTGCTCGCCATCCCGACGCGGTGGATGGACAACGACGTCTACGGCCACGTCAACAACGTCCAGTACTACTCGTACTTCGACACGGTGATCAACCAGTACCTGATCACCGAGGGCGGCCTCGACATCCACGCGGGCGACGTGATCGGCGTGTGCGCCGAGTCGCACTGCGCCTACAAGGCGGAGCTCGCGTTCCCGGAGACCGTCCACGCGGGGCTGCGCGTCGGCACGCTGGGGCGCAGCAGCGTCCGCTACGAGATCGGCCTGTTCCGCGGCGAGGACGGCGGGCCCGCCGCGGAGGGCTGGTTCGTCCACGTCTTCGTCGACCGCGAGCTGCGGCGGCCGGCGGAGATCCCGGGACCGCTGCGCGCGGCGCTCGAGCGACTCGTGGTGGGCTAGGTGGACGTGTCACGGCTGCTCTCCGTCAACGTCGGCCGACCGCGGCAGATCCACGTCCGCAGAGGGCGCCCGATCCACAGCGCGATCGGCAAGGCGCCCGTCGAGGGCCGCGTGCGCGTCGAGGGCGTCAACCTGGCCGGCGACGACCAGGCCGACCGGCGCGTCCACGGCGGCCCGGACAAGGCGGTCTACGCGTACGCGATCGAGGACACCCGCTGGTGGGAGGGCGAGCTCGGCCGCGAGCTCGGGCCGGGCATGTTCGGCGAGAACCTGACCACCGAAGGCATCGACGTCTCCGGCGCGGTGGTCGGCGAGCGCTGGAGGATCGGCACCGTCCAGCTCGAGGTCTGCCAGCCGCGGCTGCCGTGCGCCAAGCTCGGGCTGCGCTTCGGCGACCCGCTGATGGTGCGTCGCTTCGGCGAGGCCGCCCGGCCCGGCGCCTACCTGCGGATCGTGCGTGAGGGCGAGCTCGGCGCCGGCGACGCGGTCGAGATCGTCTCGCGGCCCGCGCACGGGATCACCGTCGGGCTCGTCGGCGACGCGATCCTGCTCGACGACGACCTCGCCGCCCGCGCGGCACAGGCGCCGGAGCTGCCCGCGTCGATGGCCGAGTGGCTGCGCGAGCGCGCGGCCGAGATCGCCTAGCAGCTCTCGCCGAACGCGGCCGGCACCGCGGGGAGGCCGTCCAGGCTGTGCGCGTTGCGCGTCGCCTCGAAGG
>DATBDM010000165.1:0-2253 GCA_036269915.1 Solirubrobacteraceae bacterium
GAGCACCGCGTCGCTGCTGCGCGAGCTCGGGCACGAGGTCGTCGAGCGCCCGCTCGACTACCCCACGAGCGCGGCGGCCAACGTGCTCGCGCGCTACCTGAACGGCATCTACGTCGAGGCGCGCGCGAAGCCGCACCCCGAGCGGCTCTCGCGCCGCACGAAGGGATTCATGCGCATCGGGCGCAGCTTCCCGCCGGCGGTCGTACGGCGCGCCGTCGCGGCCGCCGAGAGCGACGGAGCCGTGGTCAACGGCGTCTTCGAGGAGGGCTTCGACGTCGTGATGACGCCGATGTTCACGCGCCGGCCCCTGCGTGTCGGCGAGTACGAGGGCCGCGGCGCGATGTGGACGCTGGCCGGCTCCGTCCGCTTCGTCCCGTGGTGCGGGCTCTTCAACCACACCGGCCAGCCCGCCGCCGCGGTGCCCGCGGGCTTCGCCGGCGACGGGTTCCCGCTCTCGGTGCAGCTCATCGCCGCGCCGCAGAACGAGGACGTCCTGCTCTCGCTCGCGGCCCAGCTCGAGCGGGCGCGTGAGTGGGCGGCGCACGTGCCGGCGATCGCACAATGAGCCCGTCCGAGCTGCTCGCGCTCGCGGAGGACATCGCCCGCGAGGCGGGGGCGCAGCTGCGCGAGAGCTTCGATCGCGGGGACCTCGAGGTGAGCGCGAAGTCGAGCCCGACCGACATGGTCTCCGAGGCCGACGAGGCCGCCGAGGCGCTGATCCGCGGCCGGCTCGCGGGCGCGCGCCCCGAGGACGGGATCCTCGGCGAGGAGGAGGGCGACACCCCCGGGACCAGCGGCGTGCGCTGGATCGTCGACCCGCTCGACGGCACCACGAACTTCCTCTTCGGCATCCCCCAATGGGCGGTCTCGGTCGCCTGCGAGGACGCGGACGGGCCGCTCGCCGGGACGGTGTACGACCCGATGCGCGACGAGCTCTGGAGCGCCGATCGCGACGGCACGCCGACCTGCAACGGCGCGCCGATCAGCGCCTCGCGCAAGGCCGACCTCGAGCAGGCTCTCGTCGCCACCGGCTTCGGCTACGAGAGCGCCGTGCGCGCGCGGCAGGGCGAGCTCGCCGCCGACCTGCTGCCGCGCGTGCGCGACATCCGCCGCCTGGGGGCGGCCGCGCTCGACCTCGCCTGGGTCGCCGCCGGGCGCATGGACGCGTTCTACGAACGCGGACTGAAGGCCTGGGACCGCGCGGCGGGCGAGCTGCTGTGCCTGCGCGCCGGCCTCGAGCTGGTCGAGCTGCCGGCCGAGGGCATCATGCCCGAGGGCTTGCTGATCGCCCCGCCCGGGCTGATCGAGCCGCTGCGCGAGCTCGTCGGCCACGCCTGATCCCCGTGCGCGCGGGGTAGGACGGCTCCATGATCATCGGAGCCGTCATCGCCTTCTGCGTGCTGATCCTGATCCTCGCCTTCCTGGTGCCGCGGCTCTCGCGCTACCCGGAGCGGGGCGGCCAGAAGGTGATCAACACCGGCGGCCGCGGTGCCGGCAAGGCGCCGGGCAAGCTCGGCCGCTGGCTGCGCAAGCCGTTCGACTCGTCCTCGCGCGCGGTCTCCAAGAGCGGCAGCACCGGGCGGCGCGGCCGCTCGAAGATGCCCTTCTAGGACGGCGCCGCGGCGGGAGCGCCGGTCGCGTCGAGCCCGGCGCGCAGCTCGCGGACCTTCTCGCGATACGCCTGCTCGTCGCCGCCGAGCAGGTGGGTGCCCCAGCGCACGCCGTTGTGGACGTGCGGGACCTCGTCGGCCAGCAGGTAGTCGAAGACGCGCGCGACCGTCAGCTGACCCATCTCGAGCAGCACCTTGCGCCGGTGCGAGTGGCGCCACATCGCCTTCTGCTCGCTCGTGCCGTTGAACAGCGCGAGGCGGCCGAGCAGGTCGAGCGCGTAGATCGACTTGAAGTAGCCGAAGCCGACGGGGTAGTCGCCCCAGTGGCAGCCGAGCTCGGTGGCCATCAGGCGGTCGTGGATCTCGGCGTGACGGATCTCGTCCCAGCACTGGCGGGCCATGTCGACGTGGAAGTCCCACGGCATCTCCGGATGCTCGTGCGAGTTGCGCGCCATCAGCTCGGCCGCGCACAGCTCGGCGTCCATGAGCCCGTGGAAGAAGTGGCGCTGCTCCTCGGGATCGGACGGGACGTGGTTCTCCTCGCCGTTGACGTAGAGCTCGTCGGTCAGGTACGGGTCGCCCTCCGGCGTGACCTGCACGAAGGCGTCGCGGGCGGGCTCGTCGAGCGGCTCCATCACGCGCA
>DATBDM010000166.1:0-18921 GCA_036269915.1 Solirubrobacteraceae bacterium
GCGCGCTTCGCCATCGCCGGCGTCGTCCTGCTGCTCGTGCTGGGACTCCGGCTCGGCTGGACCGCGATCCGCCCCACCCGCGGCGCCCTGCTCGGCGCGGGTCTCGTCGGGCTGCTGCTCCCCGGGGCCAACGCGGTCGTCTCCGTCGCCGAGCAGCACGTGCCGTCCAGCCTCGCCGCGCTGTTGATCGCCTCGATTCCGCTGTGGGTCATCCTGCTGCGGCGCCTCGCGGGCGAGACGATCACGCGCGCGGGCGGCGTCGCCGTGCTGGTCGGCTTCGTCGGCGTCGCGCTGCTGGTGCGCCCCGGCCCGCAGTCGGCCGACGCGTCGATCGTGGGGATGCTCACGTGCGTCGCCGCGGCGGTCATGTGGGCGTCCGGCTCGTTCGCGTCCGGCCGCGTCGAGCTGCCGCGCCACCCGCTCGTCTCCACCGGCTGGCAGATGCTGATCGGCGGGATCGCCTGCCTGATCGCGGGGCTGCTGGCCGGCGAGGGGCCGCAGGTCGATCCCGCCGCCTTCTCGACCCGCTCGCTGCTCGCCCTGCTCTACCTGATCGTCATGGGCTCGTGGGTGGCCTTCAGCGCCTATGTCTGGCTCCTGCAGAACGCGCCGATCTCGAAGGTCGCCACCTACGCGTACGTGAATCCGGTCGTGGCGATCGTGCTCGGCTGGCTGATCCTCTCCGAGGTCGTCGCCCCCGTGACGATCGCCGGCGCGGCGATCATCGTCGCCGCCGTCGCGCTCGCGGTTCGCAGCGAGCGATGAGTTCCCGCCCTGGCGCAAGTCGTTAAGGGCATGACACGCCACCTCGAAGACCGCTGGGCCGCGCTCGTCGTGCTGTGCGTCGGGATGCTGATGATCGTCCTCGACGCGACCGTCGTGAACGTGGCGCTCCCCTCGATCCAGGACGACCTCGGGTTCTCGCAGTCGAGCCTCGCGTGGGTCGTGAACGCCTACTTGATCGCCTTCGGCGGCCTGCTGCTGCTCGCCGGCCGTCTCGGCGACCTGATCTCGCGGCGCGGGGTCTTCCTGACCGGGCTCGGGGTCTTCACCGTGGCCTCGCTCGTCTGCGGACTGGCGAACGACCAGGCGCTGCTGGTCGGCGCCCGCTTCGTCCAGGGCGTCGGCGGCGCGCTCGCGTCCGCGGTCACGCTCGGCATGATCGTGACGATGTTCCCGCAGCCTCGCGAGCAGGCGAAGGCGATCGGCGTCTACGCCTTCGTCGCCTCCGCCGGCGGCTCGATCGGGCTGCTGGCCGGCGGCGTGCTCACCGAGGCGATCTCGTGGCACTGGATCTTCTTCATCAACCTGCCGATCGGCGTCGCCACCGCGCTGCTCGCCCTGCGCCTGCTCGAGCGCGACCGCGGCCTCGGCCTGAAGGCCGGCGCCGACGTGCTCGGCGCGACGCTGATCACCGGCGCGCTGATGCTCCTCGTCTACACCATCGTCGGCGAGGCGGCCCAGCACGGCTGGGGCGCGCCGCGCACGCTCGGTCTCGCCGCCGGCTCGCTCGCCCTGCTCGGCGCGTTCGTCGCCCGCGAGGCGACCGCGGCGAACCCGCTGATGCCGCTGCGCGTCTTCCGCTCGCGCACGGTCGCGGGCGCCAACGCGATCCAGGCCCTCTCGGTCGCCGGGATGTTCGCGATGTTCTTCCTCGGTGCGCTCTACCTCGAGCGCGTGCTCGGCTACGGCGCGCTCGACATCGGGCTGGCCTTCCTGCCGGTCACGGTGATCATGGGCACGCTCTCGCTGCGCTACTCGGAGTCGCTGATCACGCGCGTCGGCGCCAAGCGCGCGCTGGTGAGCGGGCTGGTCCTGATCGTCGGCGGCCTGGTGCTGTTCACCCGCGCGCCGGTGGACGGCGACTACGCCGAGCACGTGCTGCCGGTCATGGTGCTGCTCGGCGCGGGCGCCGGCGTGTCCTTCCCCGCGCTGATGACGCTCGCGATGTCGGGCGCCACCAACGAGGACGCCGGGCTCGCCTCCGGCCTGGTCAACACGTCCGCGCAGGTCGGCGGCGCCCTCGGGCTCGCCCTGCTGGCCACGCTCGCCTCGACCCGCACCGGCGCGCTGCACGCCGCCGGCGAGCCCGCGCTGTCCGCGCTCAACGGCGGGTTCCACCTCGCCTACCTCGTCGGCGCGGTGCTGATGGCCGTCGCCGTGGTGATCGCGGTCGTGGCGATCGAGCCGGATCCGGCCAAGGCCCGGTCGGCTCGCCGGCGCGCGACGAAGGCCTGCGCCGAAGCCGCTTAGAGCTCGTCGAGCCGCGGCGGCCAGGCGCCCGGCCGCTCGCAGGTGCGGCCGGCGACGAGGCAGGCGAACTCGGTCGCGGCCACCAGCGCCTCCAGGTTCGCCAGGCGCTCGCGGCCGTAGCCCTCACGGCGCCAGAAGGCGAGGAAGCCGCCGCCGAACGCGTCGCCCGCGCCGATCGTGTCGACGACCTCGACGCGCGGCGCAGCCACGCTGACCTCGTCGTCGCGGGTGATGACGATCGCGCCCTCCGCCCCGAGCGTGAGCAGCGCCGCGGCGGCGCCCGGCTCGAGCAGCCGCCGCGCGGCCGCGACGGGTGCGGCGCCGGGATCCAGCAGGGCGAGGTCCTCCTCGGACACCTTGACCACGTCGGTGCTGGCCAGCACGCGCCAGATCCGGGCGCGGTAGGCGTCGAGGTCCTCGATGACCGTGGGCCGGCAGTTCGGGTCGAGCATGACGAGCGCCTCGCCCGCGACGTGCGCGGCCACGGCCTCCAGCGCGCTCGCCACCGGCTCGAGCGCCAGACTCGTGCCGGCGTGGAGCATCCCGACGGCGGGCGGGAGCGCGGCGAGCGCCGCCTCGGCCGTCAGACCGAACGCCGAGGTCCCGCGCGCGTAGAAGCGGTAGGTCGCCGCGCCGTGCTCGTCGATCTCGGCGAGCGCGAGCGTCGTCGGGTCGTCGGTGTCGACGACCGTGTCGAGCCGCACGCCGTCGTCGGCGAGCAGCGAGCGCAGGCGCGAGCCGAAGCGGTCGCGGGAGAGCCGTCCGAGGTACGCCGTCGGCTGCTCGAGCCTCGCCACCGTGCGCGCAGCGTTGAAGGGTCCCCCGCCGGGATGCGCGGCGAGCTCGGCCGAGTCCGCGAGGACGAGATCGAAGAGCGCCTCGCCGGCGACGAGGATGACGGGATCGGGCGAGCTGGCGGGCATCGAGGGGCGCGCGACGTTACAGGATGCAAAGCCCGCCCCACCGGGCAATGATGTCCCATGAGCGTCGACCCTCGCGCGGGCCAGCTGCCGCGGCCAGAAGACCTCGTCGACGTCGACCGCCTGCTCGCGGCCTACGGCGACGAGGCACCCGATCCCTCCGACCCGGCGCAGCGCGTCGCTTTCGGGACCTCCGGGCACCGCGGGTCCTCGCTCAAGCGGACGTTCAACGAGGCGCACGTGATCGCGATCAGCGCCGCGGTGTGCCGCTACCGGGCCGGGCAGGGGATCGACGGCCCGCTGTTCCTCGGCCGCGACACGCACGCGCTGTCGACGCCGGCCGCGCGCACGACCGTCGAGGTGCTCGCCGCGCACGGCGTCGAGACGGTGATCGACGCCGCCGACGGCGCGACCCCGACGCCGGTGATCTCGCACGCGATCCTGACCCACAACCGTGCCGGAGACGGCCCGCGCGCCGACGGCGTCGTGGTCACCCCCTCGCACAACCCGCCCGACGACGGCGGCTTCAAGTACAACCCGCCGCACGGCGGCCCCGCCGACACCGACGTCACGGGCTGGATCGAGCGCGAGGCCAACGCGCTACTCGAGTCCGGGCTCGGCGACATGCCGCGGATCCCCTACGACGAGGCCGCCGCCGGCGAGTTCGTGCGGCGGCGCGACTACGTCTCGGCCTACGTCGACGACCTCGGCGCGGTGATCGACCTCGACGCGATCCGTGGCGCGGGGCTGCACCTCGGCGTCGACCCGCTCGGCGGCGCGAGCCTCGAGTACTGGCGCGCGATCGCGGAGCGTCACGAGCTGGACATCGAGATCGTCGACGACACGCTCGACCCGCGGTTCGCCAACGTCCCGCTCGACTGGGACGGCAAGGTCCGCATGGACTGCTCCTCGCCCTACGCGATGGCGCGGCTGCGCGAGCTGGCCGACCGCTTCGACGTCGCCTTCGCCAACGACCCCGATGCCGACCGCCACGGGATCGTGACGCCGTCGGCGGGCCTGCTGAACCCCAATCACCACCTCGCGGCCTGCGTCGCGTACCTGTTCGGCGGCGATCGGGACTGGGGCGAGGAGGTCGGCATCGGCAAGACCCTCGTGTCGAGCTCGATCATCGATCGCGTGGCGAGCTCGCTGGACCGCCGGCTGGTCGAGGTCCCCGTCGGTTTCAAGTGGTTCGTCGAGGGGCTGATCGACGGGACGCTGGGGTTCGGCGGCGAGGAGAGCGCGGGCGCCTCGTTCCTGCGCCGCGACGGGACGCCGTGGAGCACCGACAAGGACGGGCTGATCCCATGCCTGCTCGCCGCGGAGATGAAGGCGGTGACCGGCCGGGACCCCGGCGAGGTCTACCGCGGACTGACCGAGCGCTTCGGCGAGGCCGCCTACACGCGCATCGACGTCGCCGCGAGCGCCGAGGAGAAGGACGTGCTCAAGCGCCTCGATCGCGACCAGGTCTCCTCCGACGAGCTGGCCGGCGAGCCGATCGAGGCGGTGCTGACCGAGGCGCCCGGCAACGGCGCGCCGATCGGCGGTGTGAAGGTCGTCGCCGAGCACGGCTGGTTCGCGGCCCGGCCATCCGGGACCGAGGACGTCTACAAGGTCTACGCGGAGAGCCTGCGCGGGGCGGAGCACCTCGCGCAGATCGTCGAGGAGGCGCAGCGGATCGTCCACGACGCGCTCCAGCGGGCGCACGCGTAGCGATGGCCGATTCACACGTCTTCGCGATCGTGCTCGCCGGCGGCGAGGGCAAGCGCCTGATGCCGCTGACCGCCGACCGCGCCAAGCCCGCCGTCCCGTTCGGCGGCAACTACCGCCTGATCGACTTCGCGCTCTCGAACCTCGCGAACGCCGGCTTCCGCCGGATCGTGGTGCTCACCCAGTACAAGAGCCACTCGCTCGACCGCCACGTCTCGATGACCTGGCAGCTCTCGCCGCTGCTCGGCAACTACGTGACGCCGGTGCCGGCGCAGATGCGCCGCGGGCCGCACTGGTTCCAGGGGTCGGCCGACGCGATCTACCAGAACTTCAACCTGCTGCGCGACGAGCGGCCCGACTACGTGATCGTCTTCGGCGCCGACCACATCTACCGGATGGATCCGGGGCAGATGGTCGAGCAGCACATCGAGGGCGGCGCCGGCGTGACCGTCGCGGCGCTGCGCGCGCCGATCGAGCAGGCCGACCAGTTCGGGGTGATCGAGACCGCCGACGACGGCCTCACGATCTCTGCCTTCCGCGAGAAGCCCAAGGACGCGAAGGGGCTCCCCGACGCGCCCGACCAGGTGTACGCCTCGATGGGCAACTACGTGTTCAGCGCCGACGTGCTGATGGAGGCCGTCGCGGCGGACGCGGGCGATCCCGGCTCGCGCCACGACGTCGGCGGCGACCTGATCCCGATGCTCGTCGCGCGCGGCGACGCGCAGGTCTACGACTTCGCCGACAACGAGGTTCCCGGCGCGACGGACTTCGAGCGCGGCTACTGGCGCGACGTCGGGACGCTCGACGCCTTCTACGACGCGCACATGGACCTGATCTCGGTCACGCCCTCGTTCAACCTCTACAACCGCGAGTGGCCGATCCACACCTGGGTCGAGCCGCTTCCGCCCGCGAAGTTCGTCTTCGAGGATCCGGGGCGCACGGGCGTCGCCACCGACTCGATGGTCTGCGCCGGCGTGGTCGTCTCGGGCGGCACCGTGCGGCGCTCGGTGATCTCGCCGGGCGTGCGGATCCACTCCTACGCCGAGGTCGAGGACTCCGTGCTGATGCCCGGCGCCGAGGTCTCGCGCAGCGCGGTGGTGCATCGCGCGATCCTCGACAAGGACGTGCGGATCGGGCCCGGCGTGCGCATCGGCGTGGATCCCGGAGCCGACCGCAAGCGCTTCACCGTGTCCGACAGCGGCGTCGTCGTGCTGGGCAAGGGCACCGTGGTGGAGCCCTGATGCGCGTCGCGCTGATGACGCGCGAGTACCCGCCCGACGTCTACGGCGGCGCGGGCGTCCACGTCGAGTACCTGGCGCGCGAGCTCGCACGACTCGAGGACGTGACCGTCCACAAGTGGGGTCACGCGATCCGCGAGGAGCACGGCGGCCCGACCGTCGTCGGCCATCAGGCGTGGGACGCGCTCGAGGGCGGCGCGCCGCATCTCGCCGCGCTGCGCGCGATGTCGATCGACCTGACGATGACCGCGGCGGCGGAGGGAGCCGAGGTCGCGCACTCGCACACGTGGTACGCGAACCTCGCCGGCCACCTGAGCGCCCTGACCTACGACATCCCGCACGTCGTGACCGTGCACTCGCTCGAGCCGCTGCGCCCGTGGAAGGCCGAGCAGCTCGGCGGCGGCTATGCCCTCTCGAGCTGGTGCGAGCGCGTGGCGCTGGAGGCGGCCGACGCGGTCGTGGCGGTCTCCGAGGGGATGCGGGCGGACGTGCTCGCCGCCTACCCGGCGGTCGCGGAGGACCGGGTCGAGGTCATCTACAACGGGATCGACACCGAGGAGTACCGGCCCGACTCCGACGTCGACGTGCTCGAGCGGATCCGCATCGATCCCGAGCGGCCGAGTGTGGTCTTCGTCGGGCGGATCACGCGCCAGAAGGGCGTCCCGTACCTGCTGCAGTCCGCGCGCTCGCTCGCTCCGGAGGCCCAGCTGGTGCTGTGCGCGGGGGCGCCGGACACCCCGGAGCTCGGGGCCGAGGTCGCACGCCTGGTCGACGAGCTGCGCGCGACGCGCGACGGTGTCTTCTGGATCGACGAGATGCTCCCCAAGCGCGAGGTCATCCAGCTGCTCTCGCACGCGACGGTGTTCGCCTGCCCGTCGATCTACGAGCCGCTGGGGATCGTGAACCTGGAGGCGATGGCCTGCGAGGCGGCGGTCGTCGCCTCGGCGGTCGGCGGGATCCCGGAGGTCGTGATCGACGGCGAGACCGGCCTGCTGGTGCCGTTCTCGTCGGCGGGCGACGGCTCGCCGGAGCCGGCGGACCCGTCAGGCTTCGTGGCGGGGCTGGCGGAGCGGCTGAACGCGCTCGTGGAGGACCCGGCGCGCGCCGCGGAGATGGGCCGCGCGGGCCGCGCGCGGGCGGTCTCGGCGTTCGCCTGGGGCGCGATCGCCGAGCAGACGGCGGCGGTGTATCGCCGGCTGGCCGCGGGCTGAGCGCCGGCCGCCTACTCCTCGAACGGGCGCTCGAACAGCGTCGACAACACGATCTGGGTCTGGGAGCGCGTGACGCCGGGATGGTCGCGGATGCGCTCGAGCGCGGACTCGAGGTGCGAGGTGTCGCGCGCACGGACGTGGAGCATCGCGCTCGCCTCGCCCGCGACCGTGTAGGCCGCCTCGACCTCCGGGTGGTGCTCGACGGCGTCGCGGACCTCGGCCGCGGCCATGCGCCCCTCGCAGTAGAGGGCGACGAAGGCGTGCGTCCCCCAGCCGAAGCGGCCGGGGTCGATCTGCGCCGAGTAGCCCCGGATGACGCCGTCGGCCTCGAGCCGGTCGACCCGCCGCTTGACGGCCGGCGCCGACAGCGAGACGCGCATCCCGATGCTCTGGAAGGAGCGCCGGGCGTCCTCTCGCAGGAGCGCAACGATCTGCCGGTCGATGTCGTCCATTCGGCACCATCTTGTCACGCTTTCGCAACAGATCGCCCTTGAGAGGTCACATGGAGGTGAGGATCATGAAGGCATCACCTTTTCCCGATCCCCAGCGAGGCCCGCGTGAGCACCCAGCCCGTCGTTGCCCCCGGCGCCCAGACCGCGGGCGACTTCATGCCACTGCACGGCATCGACCACATCGAGCTGTGGGTGGGCAACGCCCAGCAGGCCGCGTACTTCTACTCGCGCGCCTTCGGCTTCCGCGAGGTCGCCTACGCCGGGCTCGAGACCGGCGTCCGCGACCGCACCTCGCGCGTGCTCGTCCAGGGGCGGATCCGCCTCGTGCTCTCCGGCGCGCTGCGCCCCGACCACGAGATCGCGTTGCACCACGCCCGCCACGGCGACGGCGTGCGCACGATCGCCCTGTCGGTGCCGGACGCGGCGGCCGCCTACGCCACGGCGGTCGAGCGCGGGGCGACGGGCGTCCGCGAGCCATGGGAGGCCTCCGACGACCGCGGCACGGTGCGCATGGCGACGATCGCCACCTATGGCGAGACGCTGCACACCTTCGTCGAGCGTGGCGGCTACCGCGGCGCGTTCCTGCCCGGCTACGACGGCCGCGACGGCAACGGGGCCGATGCCGGCCTGCTCGCCATCGACCACATCGTGGGCAACGTCGAGCTCGGTGCGATGGACAAGTGGGTCAAGTACTACGAGGACGTCTTCGGGATGCGGGAGATGACCCACTTCACCGACGACGACATCTCGACGGAGTACTCCGCCCTGATGTCGAAGGTGGTGACCAGCGGCAACGGGCGCATCAAGTTCCCGCTCAACGAGCCGGCCGAGGGCAAGCGCAAGTCGCAGATCGACGAGTACCTCGAGTTCTATGGCGGCCCGGGCGCCCAGCACATCGCCGTCGCGACGCGCGACATCGTCCGCACGGTCGAGGAGCTGATGGACCGCGGCGTCGAGTTCCTGCGCACGCCCGACTCCTACTACGACGAGGTGCCCGAGCGCGTCGGCTCGATCGACGAGGACCTCGCGGACCTGCGCCGGCTCGGGATCCTCGTCGACCGCGACGACGAGGGCTACCTGCTCCAGATCTTCACCAAGCCCGTCGGCGACCGCCCGACGATCTTCTTCGAGGTCATCGAGCGCCACGGCGCCCGCGGCTTCGGCGACGGCAACTTCAAGGCGCTGTTCGAGGCCATCGAGCGCGAGCAGGAACGGCGCGGGAACCTCTGATCGTCGTGCGCAGGGGTCAGCGGGGAGCGGGAGAGGGACACGCGCCGGCCGCGCGGGAGGCGGCCGGCGCAGCGATTCGCGACGACCCCGAGGAGATCGCCTGATGCGCTACCACAGCCTCGGCCGCATCCCGGCCAAGCGCCACGTCCAGTTCCGCGACCCGGACGCCTCCTCGGGCAACGGCAGCTCCCCGCTGCTCGTCGAGGAGGTCATGGGCTTCGAGGGCTTCTCGGGCAACGAGTCGATCCTCTACCACCTGTGGTCGCCGTGCCGGGTGGCCGAGGTCGGCGCCTTCACGCCGATCGAGCGCGAGGAGTGGGTGCCGGACACGCACGTGCACCGGCTGACCAACACGCTCGGGCTCGAGCCGGAAGGCGACCCGGTGCTCGGAAGGCGCGTCCTGCAGTACAACGCCGACGTCGAGATCGGCATCTGCGTCCCCGACGCCGAGGCGGACTACTTCTTCCGCGACGGCGAGGGCGACGAGGTCGTCTTCGTGCACGAGGGCGAGGGCGTGCTCGAGACGACGTTCGGCACGCTCCCCTACCGCCAGCACGACTACGTCGTGATCCCCCGCGGGACGACCTACCGCTTCCGCTTCGACACGCCCCAGCGCTGGCTGACCTTCTACACGCCGGGTGAGATCGAGACGCCGAACCGCTACCGCAACCGCTACGGCCAGCTGCTCGAGCACGCGCCGTTCTCGCAACGCGACTTCCACCCGCCGGCCGAGCTGCACACCCACCGCGACGGCGGCGAGCACCACGTCAAGGTCCGCGTCCGCGGGGGCTACCAGGACTACGTCCTCGACTACCACCCGCTCGACGTCGTCGGCTGGGACGGCTACGTCTACCCGTACACGTTCAACATCGCCGACTTCGAGCCCAAGGCCGGGCGCCTGCACCAGCCGCCGCCCGCGCACCAGACCTTCCAGGGCCCGAACTTCGTGATCTGCTCGTTCTGCCCGCGGATGCTCGACTGGGACCCGCAGGCGATCGCGCTGCCCTACCACCACTCCAACGTGCAGTCGGAGGAGGTCATGTACTACGTCGACGGCGAGTACGGGGCCCGCCGCGGCGTCGGCGTCGGGGCGATCACGCTGCACCCCTCCGGCCTGCCGCACGGCCCGCAGCCAGGGCTGGTCGAGGCCTCGCTCGGCGTCAAGCAGACGAACGAGCTGGCGGTCATGTGCGACACGTTCCGGCCGCTGAAGCTCACCACGCTGGCGCGGGAGCTCGACGACCCCGGCTACGCCCTCTCGTGGTACGAGGCGCGGCCCGAGCACGCGGTCCGCCACCCCGACTGAGCACCGCGCCGCACGCCGCCGGGCGTGCATGAAAGAGTCCGGCTCCCTCCGCTCCCATGAGCCTGACCGAGTCCATCAGCGCGCTGCCGCGGCGCGCCCAGCGATCCCTGAGCGCGCGCGCCACGCGCCGCGTCCGTCAACTCGTCCGCGCGCTGTTGCTGCGCGCCGCCCGCGCGCGCCCGAGCCGCGAGGCGCTGGCCGGAGCGGACCGCCGCGTCGTGATCCTGCTCGCGAGCGCTTGGGGCATGGGCGGCACGATCCGCGCCGCCCTGAACCTGGGCGGCTATCTCGACGCCGACCACGACGTCGAGGTCCTCAGCGCCCACCGGCGGCGCCAGGCCCCGTTCATGGGCGAGTTCCCGCCCGGGCTGGCCGTGACGGCGCTCGACGACCAGCGCGACGGCGTCCAGACGGGTCTCGGCGCCCGCATCGCCGCCTGGCTGCGCCGCTATCCGAGTGTGCTCGTCGACCCCGCCGACGAGGCCGGCTACCCCGGCTTCACGATCTACAGCGACATCCAGCTCGTGGGGCGGCTGCGGGGTGGCGCCGGCGTGGTGATCGGCACCCGGCCGGGCCTGAACCTGCTGCTCGCCGACCTGCGGCTGCCGGGCTGGATCAAGCTCGGCGAGGAGCAGATGAACCTCAACAGCCACTCGCGCGGCGTCCGGCGCGAGATCGCCCGCCGCTACGAGCACCTCGACGTGCTCGCGGTGCTCACCGAGGCCGACCGCCAGGCGTACCTGCAGCTGCTCGGCGACAAGGCACCGCGCATCGCGGTGATGCCCAACACCGTCCACACGATCCCCGAGGAGAAGTCCGACCTCGACGCCAAGCTGATCCTCGCCGCCGGCCGCGCGACGCCGCAGAAGGGCTTCGACCTGCTGATCCGCGCGTGGGCGAAGGTCGCGCCCGAGCATCCCGACTGGACGCTGCGGCTCTACTGCCACGGCCAGTCGCGGCCCGCGCTGCTCGAGCTCAAGGAGCAGCTCGGGCTCGGCGACGAGCAGCTGATCGTCTACCTCGGCGCCAAGAAGCTGCCGCTGCGCATGCAGCAGTCCTCGATCTACGCGCTCAGCTCGCGCTTCGAGGGCTTCCCGCTGATCCTGCTCGAGGCGATGAGCGCCGGCATGGGCGTGGTCGCCTTCGACTGCCCGACCGGCCCTTCGGACGTCGTCGACGACCACCGCAACGGGCTGCTCGTCCCGCCGCGCGACGTCGACGCCTTCGCCGCCGCGCTCAAGGAGATGATCGAGGACGAGGGGCTGCGTCGCCGCTGCGCCGCCGCCGCGATCGAGACCGCGCACGACTACACGATGGACGCCATCGGCCCGCGCTGGGCCGAGCTGCTGACCGAGCTGCGCGCGGCTAGGTCTTGAGCAGCGCGATCGAGTTCGCCACGAAGAGCACGGCGAACAAGACGGTCCAGCGGTCCAGGTTGCGCTCCATCAGCGAGCCGCCGGACGTGCCGCCCGCGGTGCCGACGCCGAAGGCCCCGGACATGCCCGCATCCTTGCCCGAGTGCAGCAGCACCAGGAAGATCAGGATGACCGCGATGAAGACCTGGAGGACGGCGAGGACGGCGTGCATGGGTCCCGAAGGGTAGCGATCTAGCGTTCGGGGAGCTCGTCGAGGCGGCGCAGGATCTCGATCGCCTCGCCGCGCAGCGTGCGGTCGATCGTCCGCCAGTCGGCGTCGGAGAGCTTGCCCGTGCGGCGGTCGAGGTCGGCGTCGCGGATCTCGCCGTACTTGGCGTCGCGCTCGGCCTCGAGCTCCTCGCGCAGGGCGTCCACATCCGGTTCCTGGACGCCGCGCCGGCGCAGCGGCGCGCTCACGACGAACACGACGACGAGCAGCACGACCAGCACGACGAGGTACTCCATGGCGGGAGACCTACACGCCGACGGGCTGACGCGCCTCGCGCCCGACCCGCGCGGCGTAGGCGGCGCTCACGCGCCGGCCGACGGTCCGCGGCGAGGGCCAGATCGCGATCAGGCCGCCGAGCGCGACGATCATCGCGCCGAACCAGATCCAGTTGACGAGCGGCGACACGAGCATCCTGAACGTGGCCGGCGGCGTGTCGCGGACGTAGCGATCGGTGAGCCCGACGAGCGTCTTGGCCAGCAGCTCGTCGCGCTGCGCCTGCGGCAGCTTCGCGCCCGGGCCCTCGAAGACGCTGTCGCCCTGGCGGATCACCGGCCGCAGCAGCGACGTATCGGGCGCGACCGCGGTCCACACGTCGCGCGAGAAGCCCGCGTCGAGGCCGACCTGGCTCTCCGTCTCGCCCTCGAAGAATCGCGACACCGGGCCGAGCATCGGGCCGATCGACGGGTAGTAGGAGCGGTGGGTGTGCAGCGTCTCGAGCACCTTGCCGCCCTTGACGACGCGCACGTCGGCGCCGAAGTCGATCCGCTCGAGCCGGCCGTTGCCCGCGGCGACGAGCCGCGAGGTCGGGCGCATGTAGGTCAGCGTGTAGTCGCCGACCCGCGCGCTCTGGCCGGCGGTGAGCTTCACGTCGCGCGCCTGCTGGAAGCTCGACGAGGCGGCGATGCCCACGAACAGGATCGCCACGCCGGCGTGGACGAGGTAGCCGCCGTAGCGGCGGCGGTTGCGCTGCACGAGCGTGACCAGCGCGCGCGGCAGCGAGCCGCCGTTCATGGCTCGCCGCGCCCGCACGCCGCGCCACAGCTCCTGGCCGACGCCCGCGAGCACGAACGCGCCCAGCGCGAACATCGCCAGCGCCGTCGCCGACCGGCCGACGAACACGGCGACCGCGAGCAGCACGACGGCGGCGACGCCGGTCGGCACGAGCAGGTTGCGGCGGAAGTTCGCGAACGTCGCGCGGCGCCAGGCGATCAGCGGCCCCACGCCCGAGAGCAGCACGAGCACGAGCGCCAGCGGGACGGTGTAGCGGTCGAACCAGGGCGGGCCGACCGAGGACTCGCTGCCGCTGATCGCCTTGGAGATCAGCGGGAAGAACGTGCCCCAGAACACGACGAAGCACATCGCCACGAGCACGAGGTTGTTGCCGAGGAAGGCCGCCTCGCGCGACAACAGCGAGTCGAGCCGGTGCTCGGTGCGCAGCTCGCGCGAGCGCGAGGCGACGAGCGCGATCGAGCCGCCGATCATCACGATCAGCAGGATCAGGAACGGGATGCCGAGCGTCGAGGCCCCGAAGGCGTGGATCGACTGCAGGATCCCCGAGCGCACGAGGAAGGTGCCGAGGATCGCCAGCACGCCGGTGGCGAGCACCAGCGACACGTTCCAGACCTTCAGCATCCCGCGCTTCTCCTGGATCATCACGGAGTGCAGGAACGCCGTGCCGGTCAGCCACGGCATCAGCGACGCGTTCTCGACCGGGTCCCAGGCCCAGTAGCCGCCCCAGCCGAGCTCCTGGTAGGACCAGCGGGCGCCGAGCACGATGCCGACGCCGAGGCACAGCCACGCGGCGAGCGCGAACGGGCGGGTCGAGCGGATCCAGTCCGTGTTCAGGCGCCGCGTGAGCAGGGCGCCGACCGCGAAGGCGAACGGCACCGTGAACAGCGTGTAGCCCGAGTAGAGCATCGGGGGGTGGATCATCATGCTCGGGTGGCGCAGGAGCGGGTTCAGGCCCACGCCCTCGGCCGGGACGAAGCCGCTCAGCGACTGGAAGGGCGACTCCATGAACACGAGCAGCCCGGCGAAGAACGTGCCGAAGCCGAGCAGTACGGCGGTCGCGTAGGGCGCGACCTCGCGCAGCCGGTCCTTGGAGAAGTGCAGGATCAGGCTCGACCAGAAGCTCAGCAGGAGCAGCCAGAGCAGCAGCGATCCCTCCTGCGAGGACCACGGAGCGGCCATCCGGTAGAAGGTCGGCGTCGTCGTCGAGGAGTGCGCGTAGACGAGGTCGAAGGAGAAGTCCGAGCGCAGGAACGCCGCCTCGAGGATCACGAAGGCGACGAGCACGGTGCCGAACAGCGCGTAGACCGCGCGCCGGCCCGACGCCACCCAGTCACGCCGCCGGGTGCGACCGCCGTAGATCGAGGCGCCCGCGCCGTAGAGGCACGTGACGAACGCGAGGATCAGGCACGCCTTGCCCGCGACGAGCACGTCAGGACTGGCTCTTCGGCTTGGCGGCCGAGAACTTCGAGGGGCACTTCGTCACCAGCGTGTCCTTCTCGCCCACGAACACGCCGCCCTGCTTGCGCACGTTGACGATCACCTCGCGGCCGCCGCGGAACGGGTCGGGCAGCTCGCCGGCGTAGCGGACGGGGACCGACGCGGTCCCGGTCCGGTCACGCACCCGGAAGTTGGTCACTGTGCCGTCCCGGGTGTACCCCGGCACGACCTTGCCGGTGAGCTGGTAGCTCTGGCCGGCGCTGGCGGACGCGAGCAGCTGGCTCGGGGTGCGCGTCTGCGCGGCAGAGCCGAAACTCGTCCATACGAGGGCGCCGGCCAGCAGGACGGCGGTGGTGAGCGCGGCCACGAGACGGACGCGACGCTTGCGGCTCGGATCCATTCGGCAGCCATTATGCCGCGCGGACGACAGGACTTCGCGCCGCCTCATATGCGCTTCCGTCCGGGCCACGTGCGTATGTGCACATAAAGGTTCTCAACGAAATGTCGAGAAACCTCGTACGTACTCCCGCGTTACTCAGTCGAAGATGGCCCCAGCAACGACCAGCACCCTCCCCTCCCGCGCCGGCCAGCCCCGCAACGCCGGCCCGCGCGCCTCCGTCCTCCACTCCCAGGCCCGCGCCAAGCGCTCGGGCGGCCCGGAGGATCGCGCGCTCTACCGCTGCGGCTGCGGACACTCGTTCCGCGCCTCGGTCTCCACGACCGTCGGCTGCCCGCGCTGCGGCACCACCCAGGCCTGGTAGCTCAGCCGAGCGCCGCCGCGAAGGCGTCGTAGGCGGGCTGCGAGAACAGCCAGAAGCGCGCCTCCTCGACCTCCGGGTGTGCGTCCATCGCCGCGCGCACCGCGTCGATCGCGTCGCGCGCCGCCCGCTCGAGCGGATAGCCGTAGACGCCGGCCGAGATCGCCGGGAAGGCGACGCGGCGGTCGCCGTGCTCGGCGGCGAGCTCGATCGCGCGGCGGTACGCCGAGGCCAGCAGCTCCGGCTCGCCGTCCCGACCGCCGCGCCAGACCGGCCCGACGGCGTGGATCACGTGCCGCGCCGACAGGCGTCCGGCGCCCGTGAGCTTCGCGTCGCCGGTGTCGCAGCCGCCGAGCGGCCGGCACGCCTCGAGCAGCTCGGGCCCGGCGGCCCGGTGGATCGCCCCGTCGACCCCGCCGCCGCCGAGCAGGCTCGAGTTGGCGGCGTTGACGATCGCGTCGGCGTCGGCGTCCGTGGTGATGTCGCCGAGGTGGAGGGTGATCGCGGGCATGCCGAGAGAGCGGCAGACCGGGTTCGAACCGGCGACCTCAACCTTGGGAGGGTTGCGCTCTACCAACTGAGCTACTGCCGCACGCGCCGCGAAGGCTATCGCAGCTCACGGGACCCACGGGCGCGGCACTATCCTCGGGCTCGTGCGCCCCCGCTACTACTGGCCGATCACGATCGCCGCCGCCGCGCTGATCGGGTTGCTCGCGTACGGGCTCGTCGCCAAGGGGTCCGACACCTCGATCGACCAGGCGATCGCCGACGGCAGGACGGTGGCCGCCCCGGTCGCGACGCTGCCGCGCCTCAACGGCGCAGGCGCCGGCTCGCTCGCCCAGTACCGCGGCAAGCCGGTGCTGCTCAACGCCTGGGCCTCGTGGTGTCCGCCGTGCAAGGGCGAGATGCCGCTGCTCGAGCGCACCCATCAGCGCATCGCCGCCGCCGGCGGGACCGTGCTGGGCATCGACGTGCAGGACGACCGCACGAGCGCGCTGCGCTTCCTGCGCGCCAAGGGCGTGACCTTCCCGAGCCTGCGCGACCGCGATCGCGCCTACGTGCACTCGCTCGGCGTGACCGGCTACCCGGAGTCGTTCTTGATCGACCGCCGCGGCAGGATCGTCGCGCTCAACCGCGGGCCGGTCACCCAGCAGTGGCTCGACGCCAACCTGCCGAAGATCCTCAGGACGCGCTCGTGACCGGCCGGCTCGCCGCCGTCGTCGCCGCGCTCTCGCTGCTGCTGGTGCCGGGCGCGGCGCTCGCCGCGACGCCGCGCACCTCGCTCCCCGACATCGAGGACGAGGTCATGTGCGTCGAGTGCGGCACGCCGCTCGAGGTCTCCCAGTCGCCCGTCGCCAACCAGGAGCGGGCGCTGATCCGGCGCGAGATCGCGCAGGGGAAGACCAAGCAGCAGATCAAGGACTCGCTAGTCGCCGAGTACGGGGCCGCCGTGCTCGCCGACCCGCAGGGCGGCGGCGTGAACACCGCCGTCTGGCTCGTTCCGGCGATCCTCGTGCCGCTCGCGGCCCTCGGCGCCGCGTTCGCCGCGCGGCGCTGGCGCCGCCAGGGCGCTGCCGAGGCCCCGGCCCCCGAGCGCGAGCCCGAGGCGCTGGATCCGGCCGAGGCCCGGCGGCTCGACGCCGAGCTCTCCGCCTTCGACTCGTGAGCGGCGGCGTCGACACCACCGTCGTCGCGGCCTTCGCGGTCGGCTTCATCTCGTTCATCTCGCCGTGCGTGCTGCCGCTCGTCCCCGGCTACCTGTCGGCGGTCTCGGGCGTCTCGCTGGCGGAGATCCAGCAGGGTGAGCAGCGGCTCTCGCGCGTGCTGATGCCCGCGATCGTCTTCTGCCTCTCCTTCACGGTCGTGTTCGTCGCGCTCGGCATGACGGCGACGGGGATCGGCACCGCGCTGCGCGACTCGCGCGGGACGCTCGACACGATCGCCGGCTTGGTGATCATCGCGCTCGGCGTCTTCTTCCTGCTGACGCCGTTCGTCGACAAGCTCAACCGCGAGTGGCGCCCCGAGGCGCTGATCAGCCGCGCCGGGTCGGGCGGGCCGCTCGTCGCCGGCGCCGCGTTCGCCTTCGCCTGGACGCCCTGCGTCGGCCCGACGCTCGGCTCGATCCTCACCGCCGCCTCGGTGCAGGACACGGTCGCCAAGGGCGCGATCCTGCTGCTCTTCTACTCGGCCGGCCTGGCGGTGCCGTTCCTGCTCACCGCCGTCGCGTTCACGCGCATGACCACCGCCTTCCGCTGGCTACGCGACCACTACGCGGTGATCACCGCCCTCTCGGGGCTCGTGCTGATCGCGATGGGCCTGCTGCTGCTCACCGGCGAACTCACGCAGCTCAACCTGAAGGCCCAGGACGCGCTCGACTCGCTGGGCCTGAACGTCTTCAAGGACCTCTAGGCGAGCTCCAGCTCCATGAAGACGTCCGCGCGCGTGTAGGGCAGGGGCCCGACGCGCTCGCGGGCGACGTGGCGGAAGCCCGCGGACTCGTAGAGGCCGACGGCGGCCTCCAAGCGGTGGTTGGAGCCGAGGAACAGCGAGGTGCCGCCGAGCGCGCGGGCGCGCTCGATCGCCGCGTTCATCAGCCGCCGACCGGTGCCGCGGCCGCGCTCGCCCGGCGCGACGGCCATCTTGGAGAGCTCGAAGACGCCGTCGCCGGTCGGCTCGAGCGCGACGCAGCCGATGACGCGGCCGTCCTCGTCGCGGGCGAGGAGCACGTCGCCGCCCGGCTCGATGTAGTGGCCGAACGGGTCGGCGATCGTCTCGCGGTCCTTGGGCTCGAAGTCGAAGTACGCCCGGATCCACTCCTCGTTGAGCCGGGCGAACGCGACGGCGTCCTCCGGCGTGCGCATCGAAGTGACGGTGACCATGGGGCCATGATCGCCACAGCCGATCAGGATGTCCAATATCTAGATGCGCAAGATCGATATCGTGGCCCTATGGATCTCGAGCTGCGGCACCTGCGCTACTTCGTCGCGGTCGCCGAGGAGCTGCACTTCGGCCGCGCCGCGCAGCGGCTGCACATGGCGCAGCCGCCCCTGTCGCAGCAGATCCGGCGCCTGGAGGACATCGTCGGCAGCCGGCTGCTCCTGCGCACCTCCCGCTCGGTGGCGCTCACGCCGGCCGGCGTCGCGTTGCTGGCGCGGGCGCGGCGGCTGCTTGCCCAGGCCGAGGAGAGCCTCGACGAGGCGGCGCGCATCGGACGCGGCGAGGAGGGGACGCTCGACGTCGGCTTCGTCTCCTCGGCGATCACGCTCGGGGTGCCCGAGCGCATCCAGACGTTCCGCGAGCGCTTCCCCGCCGTCCACACCCGCCTGCACGAGGGACAGACGGCCGTCACCGTCGCCCGGCTGCTGCGCGGGGAGGTCGACCTCGGGATCGTCCGCGACGCCGAGCCGGCCCCGGGGCTCGACACCGCCACGCTGGCGACCGAGGACTACGTCGCCGTCCTCCCCATGCACCATCCGCACGCGGGCGCGAAGCGGCTCGACGCCGCCGTGCTCCGCGACGAGCCGTTCGTGCTCTACCCGCGCACCGCCGGCGAGCTCGCCCACCGCCGCAACCTCCAGCCCTGCGCGGACGCCGGCTACGAGCCCGACATCGTCCAGGAGGCGACGAGCTGGGTCACGGTCTTCCACCTCGTCAGCGTGGGCGTCGGCGTCACCATCGCCCCGGCGAGCGCGGCGGACATCCGCCCGGCCAGCGTCGTCCCCGTCCCGCTCACGAGCACCGCCCGGTCCGA
>DATBDM010000167.1:0-3867 GCA_036269915.1 Solirubrobacteraceae bacterium
GCCGGTCTCGCGCGCGGCCGCCTCCGCGTCGTCGAGCTGGCGCTCGACGAGCGCGAGGCCCTTGTCCCAGAAGGCGGGGTCGGCAAGGTCGACGCCGACGATCTTCCCGAGCTCCTCCGGGCTGCGCGAGCCGCCCGCGCCGAGCAGCTCGAGGTAGGCGGGGACGAACGCATCGCCCTCCTCCTCGTAGCGGCCGTACACCGCCAGCGCGAGCAGCTGCCCGTAGGCATAGGCGTAGACGTAGCCCGGCGTGGACACGAAGTGGGGGACGTAGGACCACCACGAGCGATAGCCGTCGGTGACCTCGACCGCGTCACCGAGCAGCTCCTCCTGGGAGTCGGCCCAGAGCTCACCGATCCGATCGACGCTGAGCTCGCCCGCCTCGCGGCGCTCGGTGTGGGCGAGATGCTCGAAGCGGTTCATCGCGACCTGCCGGAAGACCGTGGCGATCGAGCCCTCGATGCTCTCGGCGAGCAGCGCGAGCCGAGATTCCGGCGTCTGCGCCTGCTCGAGCAGCCGGCCGAACACGAGCGTCTCGCCGAACACGCTGGCCGTCTCGGCCATGGTCAGCGGCGTCGACATGTGGAAGACGCCCTGGCGCGCGCCGAGCGCGGCGTGGACCCCGTGGCCGAGCTCGTGGGCGAGCGTCAGCACGTCGCGGCGCTGGTGGGTGTAGTTGAGCAGCACGTACGGGTGCACGGAGGGCACCGTGTAGGCGCAGAACGCGCCTCCGCGCTTGGCCGGGCGCACGGGCCCGTCGATCCAGTGCTCGTCGAAGAACCGCTGGACGAGCGTGCCGAGCTCGGGGGAGAAGGCGCTGTAGGACTCGAGCACCATCGAGCGCGCCTGGTCCCACTCCACGCGCTCGCCCTCCTGCGTGACGGCGGCCATGCGGTCGTAGTCCGCGAGGCGGTCGACGCCGAGCAGCTGGGCCTTCAGGCGATACCAGCGACGCGGGACCTCGTAGCGCGAGCGCACCGCGTCGATCAGCGCCTGGACCGACTCGTCGGAGGCCTCGTTGGAGAGGTTGCGGCTGGCGAGCCAGTGCGGGTACCCGCGCAGGCGGTCGTCGACCATCTTGTCCGCGAGCAGCGTGTTGAGCACGTAGCCGCGCACGCGCAGGCCGGGCTGCAGCGCGGCGGTGACGCGCTCGGCCGCGTGCGCCCGGACCTCGCGCTCGGGTGAGAAGAGGCGCGAGAGCGCGACCTCCAGCGAGACCGCCGGCTGCCCCTCGTCGAGCTCGACCTCGATCGAGGAGGCCTGCTCCTCGAACAGCCGGGTCCAGGCGCCGCGGCCCGTGAGCTGCTTCTCGGCGAGGATCTTCTCCTCGGGCTCGGAGAGCAGGTAGGGGCGGTAGCGGCGCGCCGTGCGCAGGTGGTGGCGCGCGAACTCGAGCCCGTCGGTGGCCAGCAGCTCCTCGGCGCGGTCGTCGTCGAGCGCGGCCCACTCGAGCTCGAAGAACAGCAGCCGCGTCTCGATCGCCGTCGCCTTCTCCTGCATGCGCTGCAGCAGCGCGCCTCGCTTGGGATCGGCGGTGTTCTCCGAGAAGGAGAGCATCACGTAGGAGGCCGCGCGGCCCAGCAGGTCCTGCAGGTCGGCGAGCGCGCGCATGGCGGCGACGAGGCCCGGGCCGTCAAGCTCTGAGACCTTGCCGGCGTGCGCCTCGGCGAACGCGTCGGCCTGCCGCTGACCCTCCTCGAGCATCGCGTCGACGGCGGCGGCCGGATCCTGCCCGGACGCACCGTTCAACAGGTGGCTCAGGTCCCAGGCGACGGCGGCGAGCTGGGGATCGGTGGCGTCGGTCGCGCTCATCCGCGACACGATAGTTCGATCAGCGTGCGAGCCGGCCGGACGCGGCGCTCGCGCGCAGTCCGTCGATGAGGATCGCGAGGTGCCGGCGCCACGCCTCCTCGCACGGGTGCGGCCGCGACGTGGCGCTGCCGACGCCGCACATGAGCATCGGGACGTCCTCGACGACCACGTCCGGGCGCATGTCGCCGGTCGCCTGCGCGCGGCGGATCAGCTCGGCGACGATGTCGGTGAGCTCGAGCTGGCCCGGACACGGCGCGCCCGGCGCGCGGGCGGCCATCACCTCGGTGAGCGCGCGGTCGCCGGCCAGCGAGTCGCCCGCCTCCCACATGAGCTCCTCGAACGCCGCCCAGGCGTCCTCGCGGTCGAGCTTGCCGCGGGCTCGCTCGGCGATCCGGGCGAAGGTGTCCTCGGAGAGCGCCTCGAGCAGCGCCTCCTTGGTCGGGAAGTGCCGGTAGACGGTGCCGACGCCGACCTCGGCGCGGCGCGCCACGTCGTCCATCTGCGCCTCGCGCCCTTGTTCCGCGAAGGCAGCGCGGGCGGCCGCGATGACCTTCTCGCGGTTGCGGCGGGCGTCCGCCCGCAGGGGACGGCTCGCCACGTCGCCGGGAGGCACGACGACCTGTGACATGACGGTGAAGATAGCCCTTGACAATCGGAACGTCAATTCCGTATCGTCAAAAGCGGAACCGGACTTCAGCTTCCACACCCGCCCCTAAGGGGTGCCGCCGCCGGGCTAAGGGCCGATCGGCTCCGATCTCCCGATGTGGGCGCGCCCCTCGTGGGACACGATGTCCGAAGACCGCCGCTCGACCCGCACAGGAGACTTGTCTTGACTCAGGATCAATCCACATCGGAGCGCAAGGGACTCGCCCTCGCACTGCTCGCGCTCGCGCAGTTCGTGGTGGTGCTCGACGCCTCGATCGTGAACGTCGCGCTGCCCTCGATCGGCCGCGACCTCCACTTCTCCCCGGACGACCTCTCGTGGGTCGTCAACGCCTACACGCTGACCTTCGGCGGCTTCCTCCTGCTGGGCGGCCGGCTCGCCGACCTGCTCGGTCGTCGCCGGCTGTTCGTGGTCGGCCTGATCCTCTTCGCCGTGGCCTCGCTAGCCGGAGGGCTCGCGCAGAGCTCGGGCTGGCTGGTCGCCGCCCGCGCCGTCCAGGGCCTCGGCGCCGCGCTGCTCTCCCCGGCCGCGCTGTCGATCCTCACCACCACGTTCACCGAGGGCGCCGAGCGCAACAAGGCGCTGGGCGTCTGGGGCGCGGTCGCCGGCTCCGGCGGCGCCGCGGGCGTGCTGCTCGGCGGCATGCTGACCCAGTGGGCCGGCTGGGAGTGGGTGCTGTTCGTCAACGTGCCGATCGGCCTCGCCGCCGCTGCCGCCGCGCTGCGCATCCTCGCCGAGTCGCGCAACGAGGGCCCGCGCCACTTCGACGTGGCGGGCGCGGTGACCATCACCGCGGGCCTCTCGCTGCTGGTCTACACGCTCGTCGACGCCAACAACGCCGGCTGGGGCTCGACCCAGACGCTCGGGCTCGGCGCGATCTCGCTGGCGTTGATCGCGGGCTTCGTGGTGATCGAGCTGCGCACGAAGGCGCCGCTCGTGCCGTTCCCGGGCATCTTCCGCATCCGGACGATCACCGGCGTGAACATCACCGCACTGTTCGTGGCGATGGCGCTGTTCTCGATGTTCTTCTTCGTGTCGCTCTACATGCAGAACGTGCTGGGTTACGACGCGCTGAAGGCCGGCCTCTCCTACCTGCCGCTGGCGGGCGGGATCATCGTCTCGGCGGGCGTTGCCTCGGCGCTGGTCACCCGCTTCGGCTTCAAGCCGATCCTCGTGGCCGGGCTGGTGCTCACCGCGGGCGGCCTGATCTGGTTCTCCCAGGTCTCCGCGAACGGCACCTACCTGGGCGACATCCTGTTCCCGTCGCTGCTCGCGGCGGTCGGGCTCGGGTTCGCCTTCGTCTCGATGACGGTGGCCGCCGTGGCCGGGGTGCGGCCCGACGAGGCGGGGCTCGCCTCCGGGCTGATCAACACCTCCCAGCAGGTCGGCGG
>DATBDM010000168.1:0-12375 GCA_036269915.1 Solirubrobacteraceae bacterium
CGAGCTGCTCGCCGCGCACGCGCCGACGCTCGGCACGCTCGAGGCGCTCGGCGAGGGCCGGCCGTTCGCGCTGTTCTTCGAGCCGCCGTCGCTCGACGACCGGATCGTCAACCAGTCGGCGCTGCTGTCGGCGATCTCCGATCCTCGCCATCACATGGACGACTGGCTCGACGCCCACCCACACGCCTGGCACGCCTGGCGGATCCCTCCGGTCGCGAAGGCCGAGATCCGCGAGCGGCTCGACCAGGGCAACGTGACCGAGCGAGTGCTGATGCCGGGCCTCGACGGCCTCGCTGCGTGGCTGCGCCGCTACTACGCCCCCGGCCGGGCGGGCACGGACAGCACGATGGACGGCGGTGGAGCGATGTCGGGGCCGCTGCCGTCCGGCACCGGCCAGGGCGAGGGGGAGCGCTAGCCCGGCAGCCAGCCGGTCACGGATGCGCCGGGAACTGCTCGAGCACCCACTCAGGGCCGAGCTCCGGGCGGCGGTAGGACCGCCCGTTGACGCGCACGTAGTCGCGCGTGCGCAGGTCCATCGGGAGGTCGCGCTCGACCGGATACCACTCGTTGTGCATCCGGATCAGCTCGTTGAGCTCGTCGAAGCGCCACGAACGGGCGAGCGCGCTCCAGCGGCGCGCGAACGCGTCGGGATCGTCGCCGTGCTCCTCGCGCAGCGCCCGGTAGGCGCGCTCGAGGCGGCGGCGCTGGCGCGCGATGCCGCGCTCGATCTCGTTGACGCGCTGCATCCAACGCGGCGCCGCGCCGGCCTTCAGGTAGCTGTCGACCGCGCGCTGCGTCTGGCGGGCCCGCGCGGACAGCGGGCGCCCCGTCTGCTCCTCGATGTCGCGTACGACGAGCCGCTCGAGCGGCGAGCGGCGATCCTCACGCTCGTCTGCCACCCCCTCCACGATACGAGCCGCGGCGAGCGGCTCGAGGTCAGGCCGCCGACCTCACGGGATGCCGCGCGGCGACCGGCGCGAGCGCGATCAGCACCGCGTGGCGGTTGTTGAACGCCTCGCCGCGGAAGGCGGCGCCGCCGAGCGCGACGGTGGCCGACGGCGGATCGCTGGTCGTGCGCGCGGCCTCGGCGAGCTCGCGCAGGCCGGTCCTCGGCGCGATGCCCTGCGCGAACCCTGCCGCGACGGCGCCGAAGCGGGCGGCGAAGGCGGCCGACTCGATCGCGCGCCAGACCGGCAGGCTGCCGTCGCGGCGCGGGAAGCGCCCTGCGACGAGCAGCGCCAGCGGCGACGGGTGGGTGGCGACGTAGTGGTGCAGCGCGGCGTGGCGCGACGCGCCGTAGCGCTCGGCGAGCGCGAGGCCGGTGCGGATCGAGCACGGTCCCTCGGCGGCGCGGGCGGCGAAGTCCGCGCGCTGGAAGATCAGCATCCCCGCGCCGGCGTTGGCCTCGAGCTCCAGCGCCGCCCGGGTGTCGCGGAACAGCTCCTCCTCGGTGTCCTCGCGCAGCACCGCCTCATGCCAGGGGCACAGGGCGTGGATCAGCTCGTGCGCCTCGGTGAAGCGCCGGCGCACGCGCGACTGCCCCGGGTCGATGAACAGCGTACGCTCCTCGAACCAGAGCGCGCCGAGCAGCCGCCGCCCCGGCGTCCGCACCACGTCCGGCAGCGCGGGCATCGGAGCGATCGCGCGCACGCCCGCGACCGTGGCGACGGCGTCGAGCGGCGTCGGCACGACGCCGAGCACGCCGGCGGCCCGCAGCGCGTCGTCGGCGATCCGCTCGAGCCGGCGCAGGGTGAAGGCGGCGGGCTCAGCCATCGTCGCGGCGCGCCTTCAGCTCGGCCATGTAGCGCAACGCGTCCGCCTGCTCGCGCGGTGAGAGCTCGCTCATCGCCCGCAGGGCGACCGTCATCCGCTGGCGCTGGCGCCCGGACGTCTCCCCATCGCCCGCGTGCCCGGCGAGCGCCAGCAGCCGCCCGAAGTCGAGCCCGTAGAGCGCCGCGAGCTCCCACAGGATCGACATCTCCGGCTTGACGATGGTGTCGGTCTCGATCTGGGAGAGGTGCGCGTTGCTCAGGCCGGTTCGGCGCTCGACCTCGCGCAGGCTCAGCCCGGCCTCGCCGCGTGCGGCGCGCAGCACCGAGCCCAGCGTGGCGGGATCGGGGCGGGCGCGCGGCATGATCGACGATGATGGCAGGGCGCTCAGACGCTGAGCGGTTCCGTCCGGCGGCGCCGCTAAGTTGCTGAGCACGATGCACCGCCGCGACCCCCGTATCCCGCTCCCGGCCCGTCGGCTCTCGGCGCGCGCGTTCTGGCGCCGCTACGGCCGGCTGGAGCACGAGCGGCTCGAGTTCAAGCGCTCGGCGCAGCGCGTGCACGAGTCGGTCGTCGCGATGGCGATGGCGGGCGGCGGGACGATCGTGCTCGGCGTCGCCGACGACCGCCGGCTCGTCGGCTGCGCGCCCGACCAGGCCACGCTCGACCGCATCGCGCTCGTCGCGCACGAGACGCAGGTCGAGGTGACGGTGCGCCCGCTGCGCGTCGGCCGCGCGGCGCTGACGCTGATCGTCGTGCCGGCGGTGCGCGATCGCATCGTGACCACGCCCGACGGACGGATCCTGCGTCGGCTGGGCAGCGCGAACCAGCCGCTGCGCGGCGACGCGGTCGCCCGCTTCGTCCGCGCGCGCGACGCCGGGGCGATGCCGTGACCGCTCCGCTCGGCCATCGCCTGCCAGCCTATGTACGTGGCCTCGCTGAAGCGGATCTCCGTGCTGCGCTGGACGGTGACCGTGCCCGTGGTCGCGGTGATCGTCCTGGCGCTGAGCTGGGGCAGCCATCCGGCGACGCCGCTGGTGATCCTCATCGGCGCGGTGCTGATCGGCGCCGTGCTGGCCGCGGTCCACCATGCCGAGGTGGTCGCACACCGGGTCGGGGAGCCGTACGGCTCGCTGGTGCTGGCCGTCGCGGTGACGGTGATCGAGGTGGCGCTGATCGTGACCCTGATGGTCTCCGGCGGGAAGGACACGGCGACGCTCGCGCGCGACACCGTGTTCGCGGCGGCGATGATCACGTGCAACGGGGTCGTCGGCCTCTCCCTGCTGCTCGGCGCGCTGCACCGGCGGGTCGCGACGTTCAACGCGGAGGGCACGGGCACGGCGCTGGCGACCGTCGCGACGCTCGCGACGCTCAGCCTCGTGCTGCCGAACTTCACCGAGTCGCGGCGCGGGCCGGAGTTCTCGCCGGGCCAACTGGCCTTCGCCGCCGTCGCGTCGCTCACGCTCTACGGGCTGTTCGTGTTCGTCCAGACCGTGCGCCACCGCGACTACTTCCTGCCGGTGACCGCCGACGGCGCGGTCGTCGACGAGGAGCACGCCGCGCCGCCGACCGCCCGCGAGGCGCTGACCAGCGTCGGCCTGCTGGTGCTCGCCCTCGTCGCGGTCGTCGGGCTGGCGAAGATCGAGTCGCCGGCGATCGAGGACGGGGTCGACGCCGCGGGCTTCCCGCCCTCGGCCGTCGGCGTGGTCATCGCGCTGCTCGTGCTGCTGCCGGAGACCGTCGCCGCGGCGCGCGCCGCCCGCCGCGAGCGCGTGCAGACCAGCCTGAACCTCGCGCTCGGCTCGGCGATGGCGAGCATCGGTCTGACCATCCCGGCGATCGCGGTCGCCTCGATCTGGCTCGACGGCCCGCTCGAGCTCGGGCTCGGCGCGACGCAGATGGTGCTGCTGGCGATCACCGTCGTGGTCGGCGTGCTCACGGTCGTCCCGGGCCGCGCGACGCTGCAGCAGGGCGGCGTCCACCTCGTCCTCTTCGCGGCGTTCCTGTTCCTGGCGGCGAGCCCGTGACGGACGCGTGAACCGCGACGCGATCGACGCCGCGCTCGCCCGCCGGCTGATCGAGGCCCAGTTCCCGCAGTGGGCCGCACTGCCGATCGAGCGGGTCGCCCACGACGGCTGGGACAACCGCACGTTCCGGCTCGGCGACGCGCTCAGCATCCGGCTGCCGACGGGCGACTGGTACGCGCAGCAGGTCGCCAAGGAGCAGCGCTGGCTGCCGTGCCTGGCCCCGCACCTGCCGCTGCCGATCCCGGCGCCAGTCGCGCGGGGCGAGCCCGGCGACGGCTATCCGTACGCGTGGTCGGTCTACCGCTGGCTCGACGGCGAGATCGCCGAGCGGACGCGCGTCGACGACCTGCCCGGCTTCGGCGCGGCGCTGGCGCGCTTCCTCGTCGCGCTGCGCGCCGCGGACGCCACCGGCGGCCCGCCGCCCGGCGAGCACAACTTCTTCCGCGGCGGCCCGCTGGCGACCTACGAGGCCGAGGCCCTCGCCGCGGTCGAGACGCTCGGGGACGAGATCCCGCGCGAGGCGATCCTGCGCGTCTGGGAGGAGGCGATGGCGACGACCTGGGAGCGGGCGCCGGTGTGGGTCCACGGCGACGTCGCCGCTGGCAACCTGCTCGTCCGCGACGGCCGGCTGGCGGCGGTGCTCGACTTCGGGTCCTCCGGCGTCGGGGATCCCGCCTGCGACGTCGTGATCGCCTGGACCTACCTCGACGGCCCGGGCCGCGACGCGTTCCGCGCCGCGCTCGGCCTCGATGCGGCGACCTGGTCCCGCGGCCGCGGCTGGGCGCTGTGGAAGGCGCTGATCACACTGGTCGGGCACCTCGAGGACGGGACCGACGCGTCCCGTCCCCGGCGTGACATCCAGCGCGTGCTCAGCGCTTGACGCTCTTGTTCGCGTACGCCTGGTAGTCGCGGCAGGGCTCGCCGCGCAGGCCCGGGCACGGCGGCAGCGCCGTCGGGACCTGCAGCCCCGGCACGACCGGCAGCGTCAGCTTCGACGGCCGCCGCTTGGCGTGCGCGAGCGCGACGGCCGCGGTGCGCTTGGGGCGCGCCTGACCGAACGCCCAGATCGGCTGGTCGCCGTTGGGGGCGCTGAGGATCACGCGGATACGCGAGCCCGGCCGGTACGCATGCCCCTGGTAGTAGAGCGGGATCGTTGCTGCGACGAAGCGCTTGCGCGGCAACGCGGCCACGTCGGACTTGCGCAGGCTGAGCACCGGCTCGAGCTTGCGGCTCTTGTGCCGGTCCAGCTTGCGCGCGTCGCCCCGCAGCCAGCCGCCCTGCACGAACGTCTCCTTGCCGTCGGGCCGGACCTCGGTGATCGTCACCTGCAGGTCGACGTTCGGCTTCGAGGAGCGGATCCACGCGTGCAGCGCGCCCGCGCCGAGCACGGTCGTCGCCGACTTCAGCGGGGCCGTCAGGTAGGAGAGCGCGCTCCCGGCGGGGTTCTGCGACCACTGGTAGGGCGGTGTCGCCGTCCACAGGCCGTTCGTCCCGCCCGCCGTGTCGCCCGTGAAGTCGGTCGGCGGCCGGTTGCGCGCGTTCGAGCGGAACGCGTCGATCCTGGCGCGCTTCGGCTTGGCGGCGCGCAGCGCGCCGCCCGCCGAGAGGTACCAGGAGCGCGCCTTGGTCCCCGGGACCGGGAAGCGGGTGAACGAGTGCTCGTAGCCGGGGACCGGCGATCCGGCCTGCGGGCTTCCCGCACCGTTGTCGAACAGCAGGCGGATCGGCTGGAGCTGCTCGAACGCGCTCAGCGCCGTGTCGTAGGTCGGCTGCTGCTGGATCGGATCCGGCGGCAGCGTCACGCCGGAGATGCCCATCGCCTCCTGGTAGATCACCGGCGCCCCGGCGCGGATCGCCGCCGAGTCGGTGATCGGCGCCTCCTTCGCCACGTAGAGCTTGAGGAAGTCGTACCAGCGGTTGAGCGTCTCCGGGTCGAGCGAGTCGACGTGCGTCCCGTTCGTGAACGTGAACCACTTGCGCTGCGTGCCCGTCATGGCGCGGGCGAGTGTCGGGCAATGGCCGCCGGTCTGCTCGTCGGTCCACTGGCAGGCCATGTAGACCGGGACGTCGATCCTCTTGACGAACGTCTGCGGCGCCAGCGGATCGGCGACCTTCGGCCGGTAATGGCTGTTGGCCCGGATCTTCTTGAGCAGGTTGACCGCCTGCCCGTGCAGCGCCTGGTTGGCCTTGCAGGTCTGGTCGCCGCCCTGGACGCGCTCGTAGGAGTACGCCTGGCCGCCGTCGGCCGAGGCGGGCTTGGCGTCGTGGATGCGCTCCTTGGCCCAGTTGACGGCGAAGCCCGTGTTGAGGACGCCGCCGGGGTAGAGCGTCGTCTGCGTGCTGTCGATCACCGACAGCGGCGAGATCGCGGCCAGGCTCGGCGGGCGCAGCGCCGCGGTGAAGAGCTGGCTGATGCCGCCGTAGGAGATGCCCATCATCCCGACCTTGTGGTTCGAGACCCAGGGCTGACGCGCGATCGTCTCGATCACGTCGTAGCCGTCGAGGCTCTGGAGCGGCTCGAAGAAGTCGTACGCGCCGCCCGAGCAGCCGGTGCCGCGCATGTTCACGTCGACGACGGTGAAGCCCATCAGGTTCGCGATCACCGCGATGCCGTTCTGCGGCCCGGACGGGTCGGCGTAGCCGTACCCGGAGTACTCGATCAGCGTCGGGTTCGCGCCCGACGGGGACGGGCCGGGCAGCGGCACGCCTGGCGGCAGGAGCTTCGTGAGGTCCTGCGGGTCCACGCCGGCCGGCAGCATCCCGCCGAGGTCCTGCGGAGGATGGACGTCGATGGCGAGCTGGGTGCCGTCGCGGGTGGTCAGGTAGCCGTAGCCGCTCGAGGGGATCGACTGGTCGTACACCTTCGTGCTCGGCGGCGCCGGCCGCGTCGAGAGCACCCGCAGCGCCGCCGACCTCGCGCCGCCCGCGGCGAGGCGGACGCGGTACCCGCGACCCGGCTTCACGTTGCGGAACAGCAGGCCGCCGAGGCCGTCGGCACGCTTGGTCTGCAGCTTGTGGCCGCTCTTGACCAACGACGCCTTCGCCTTGGGCGCCAGTCCGGTGGCGTAGACCTGGCGCGCGCTCCCGTGGGCGTCGAACGCCTCGGCCGCGCCCGTTCCGGTCACCAGCACCAACGCGACGGCAACCGCGAATCCCAATACACCGCTTCGACGGAACATGCCGTCACTCAATCATCCGGCGGCCGTCGTTGTCGCAGTTGCCCCGAGCTGCGAGAGGCCCGGCCACGAGGCCGCGCATGGCCGGCGCTCCAACCCGCGGCGCCTAGGCAGAGCCGGGCGACCGAGGTAGGCTCGGCGGGGAGCGATGGCGCTGCTCTGGACACAGAAGCAGGACGTCGGTCCGGCCGGCCGGATCTTCCCGGCCATGACGTTCGACGCGGCTCGCGCACGCGTGGTGCTCTTCGGCGGTCAGGTGGCGGTCGGCGACAACACGGCGGACACGTGGTCGTGGGACGGCGCCGACTGGACGCAGGTGTCCGACATGGGCCCATCGGCACGAGTCGGCTGCGCGATGGCCTTCGATGTCGCGCGCGAGCGGGTCGTCCTACTCGGCGGCGTATCCGCCACGGGAGCGCTCTCGGACACGTGGGAATGGGACGGGAGCGAGTGGACCCAGGTCGCCGACACCGGCCCCGGCCCGCGGGCGTTGATGGGGCTGGCGTACGACGCCGTGCGCGAGCAGGTCGTCATGCTCGGGGGCGCCGACAGCGGCGGCAACGTGTTCGCCGACACGTGGGGCTGGGATGGCACGCAGTGGACGGAGCTCGCCGCGACCGGCCCGCCGGCCCGGTACACCCACGCCATGACGTTCGATGTCGCCGGCGAGCGCGTCCTGATCTTCGGTGGCCTGAGCGCACCCCCGGTGCAAGCGGAGATCGGCGACACGTGGGCATGGGACGGCGGGACGTGGACCGAGGTGGCGCACTTCGGGCCACCCGCGGCCATGGCGGCCTCGGCCGAGTGCGACGGGCAGACCGTGCTGCTCTTCGGCGGCGGCGTCGCGACGAAGGGGCCCCTCTCACCCTTCGGCGGCACCTGGCAGTGGAACGGTCAGCACTGGACGCAGCGCCAGGACATGGGCCCGCTCGCGCGGATGGCGGCCGGACTCGCGTTCGACTCCGTCCGGAGCCGGTACGTGCTCTTCGGCGGAGCGGGCGCGACACCGGCCGGCGGGGCCGGCTTCCCGTACCTCGGCGACACTTGGGAGACCTTCGATCCGGCGGTGGCGTGACGCCCCCCAACGAAGCAAGACGCTCCAGCCTCCGATCTGGAAGCTGAAGCGTCCTACGAATCCTTCTGCAGATCCTGCCAGTGGGAGAGTTTGCGTTAGTTGTGCGTCTGGGATCTGGCGCGGTCGCCAGCAGCGTTTGTACACGCGCTCAGCGGCAGAATGCACGCGGCGCGATCGGCCCTGCTACCGCTCTGAGTTCAGCAGGGACTCGAGTGGATGAGTGCGCCGCATGAAATCGCCGAAGTGCGGGACGGTGTAGGCGACCTTCCCGTGGTCGGGTGCGTAGATGAGCCCTTTGTCGAGGAGCCCCTGCCGCAGGACCCCGACCTGCTGCGTCGTCTTGTACCCGGCGCGTCGGGCGACTTCGCCGGTCCTCTGCGGGCCGTCGCCGAGGCCGGCCATCGCAGCGAGGTAGATGCGTTCTCGTGGGGTAGCGCGTTGCACGCGGCTGAGGAAGAGCTCGCGATCGAGCTCTGCGAGCGCGTCCGGCCGTGCGCGCTCGACATCGTCCAACGAGATGACGTTGCCCTCTGGTGCAAGGTTCCACGCGTGCTTGCCATGGGCCTGGAGGAAGACGGGATAGCCTTCGGAGAAGGCGAGCACCGCCTCGACGGCATCCGGCTCAAAACGGACGGACCGGTCAGGGATCGCGATCTCGGCGGGTCGCTCGAGCGCACGACGGGCCGCTGGCGCAGGTAGCGGGCCGAGATGCGGGTACGCGAACAGGCGCTCGGCGTAGGACTTGGCCTCCGCCAACTTGCCGGGGAGGACGGGCAAGCCCGCGCCGACGATCGCAATCGGCAGATTGCGCTGTCCGGCGCGGTGGACGGCCGCGATGATCGCTTCGAGTTCCGGGCGAGGGATCAGCTGCATCTCGTCGATGAAGAACACAACCCCGGTGTCGTGGTCGGCGGCCGCTCGTCCAAGCTCTTGAAACAAGTGCACGAGGTCGTGCTCAAGGCTGCCCTCCGGCCCGCTGAACGCGGTCGCCAGGTCGAACGAACCCTCGAGCTCTCCGCTCTCGTTGGCGGTGATGGTGAACGCCTTGAGGATGCGCGCCACCTTACGAAGTGACTCCTTCGCCTTGTGTTTGAGGCTGATCTCGACGAGCGCGTTCTGCGCCATGCGTGCGACCTCGTCGCGTACGTCGAGCTCGTTCGCACGTGCCTCGAGTGAGGCGTAGCCCCAGCCGCGCGCGTCCGCGCGTTCTTCGAACTCATTGAGCAAGACGGTCTTGCCGACACCGCGCAGACCGCTCACGATCATGCTGCGCTCTGGGTTGCCGCGCTCCAGGCGGCCGAGGAGCGTGTCGAACTGGGAGATCTCCGCATCGCGCCCGGCGAGCTCCTTCGGCCGGCTACCCGCTCCAGGGGTGTATGGGTTCGAGAACCTGTCCACGATCTGTAGGGAAATATACACGGGTATAAGGCGAGAGCCACATACCCGCCTATACCTTCTTATACGACCCGTGACCTCGTCCGTGCTGCGTCGCGCGCAGCTCCGGCTCGGCCACTACGAGCACACCCACAACACTGGCGCTCGCGCTACCGCGTCGCCGCTGACGACCTCGGCATCCGACCCAAGCGCCGCGGCGCCGGCTGGCAGCGCCTGCGCGCGACGTGCGGCCTGATCGCCGAGTGGCTGCGCATCTGCCACCGCAAGGCTGGCTGGGCTCCGCGCGCAGCAACCGCAAGCACAAGGTCGACCGCCCCGCCGACTGGCAGAAGGCCGGCGGGGATGCCGGCCACCGATCTCGCCCTGTTCCGTGACCAGATCGGCCTCGCCGCGCCCTATGGCCCCGCCGCGCACGCCGCCGACGCCAAGTTCTCGCCGGACATCCCGTCGCGCGTGTTCGCCGCCAAGCGCAAGGCGGAGAGGGGAGCGCCGCCAGCTCGAGCTCGCCGCCGAGCGCGCGGAGCGTCTCGCCGGCATCCGCAAGCGCAAGAAGAGCGACCTGCCGCCGCCCAAGCCACCGCAGCCGGCACCGTCACCGCCGCCCGACGGCGACGAGGACGCCTCCTTCTAGAACTCCCTTCCCAGTCCCTGACCCGAGCCCCAGGCGCCGACTGCCCCTGGGGCTTTTCGTGTTCTCGAGGCGCGCCCGCACCACGTGGTCGCTCGATCCCGCGTCCGCGGCGGCCTGATCGCCCCGAAGAGCGCCTAGAAACGACTTAGGCCCCGCTCGCGCGGGGCCTAAGAACAACTGTTGGGATAACTATCCCAGTGGAGACGGTGGGAATCGAACCCACGTCCGCGATCGCGTGAAAGACGGCTTCTACGAGCGTATCCGGTGCTCTATGTCTCGCCCTTCCGTCGCTATCACCGGCGAGGTCTGGAAGGGCCAGCCTCAGAAGATGTTCCCCGATCGGCTGAGGCGCACCTCACGGGGTGATCCCGCTTCTGACTCAGCCTGACCCCGGCGCGGGCTCCGGGGGCCGAGGCTCGTCACCTAGTTTCGGCTAAGCGGCGAGCGTGAAGTCGTGAGACTTCGCACTTATTTGTTTCCCGGGGTTTTACGAGGCCACCGGGAACCTCGACTCGCAACCGCCCCCACGAATCCGACCACGTCGAAGCCATGTCGTCCCCTGGGTGCGTAGAACCATTGTAGGGCAACAGGAGCTCGTGGAATCGATGCCGGAGGAACTCGTGAGGACATTCGACGTTGTGGTGATCGGCGCCGGCCCAGCCGGCGAGGTGGCCGCCGGACGGCTCGCGGCGGGCGGGCTGGAGGTGGCCATCGTGGAGGATCGCCTCGTCGGCGGCGAGTGCTCGTTCTGGGCCTGCATGCCCTCGAAAGCCCTGCTGCGGCCCTACGAGGCGCTGGCCGAGGCCCGCCGCGTGGAGGGCGCCGCGGAGGCGATCACCGGCTCTCTCGACGTCCAGGCCGTCCTCGAGCGCCGCGACGAGATCATCCATGGCCTCGACGACGCCGGCATGCTCCCGTGGCTCGAGGACCTGGGCATCGAACTCCTGCGCGGGCGGGGTCGCCTGACCGGCGAGCGACGCGTCGAGGTCGCCCTGAACGACGGCGGGACCGAGGAGCTCGAGGCCCGGCGCGCCATCTTCCTCTCCGGGGGCACGTTCCCGAAGGTCCCCGACATCCCCGGCATGGACGACGTCGAGGATCCCTGGACCAACCGCGACGCGACCACGGTCAAGGCGATCCCGGACCGGCTCGCGATCCTCGGCGGCGGCGTGGTGGGCTGCGAGATGGCGCAGGCCTTCCAGACGCTGGGTGCGCAGGTCACGCTGATCGAGGGCGAGCGCAAGCTGCTCCCGCGCGAGGAGGAGTTCGCCTGCGTGCAGGTCACCGAGGCCCTCGAGGGCTACGGCGTGGAGATCATCATGGGCCAGGACGCGACGCGGATCGAGCAGCGCGACGCCGTCGTCGTGGTCACGACCGAGGACGGGACGACGGTCGAGGCCGACCGCGTGCTGATCGCGCTCGGGCGCGTGCCGGACACGGCGACGCTCGGCGTCGAGGACCTCGGTCTGCCGGCCGGAGAGTCGATACGGGTCGACGAGCACTGCCAGGTTCCCGGTCACGAGTGGCTGTACGCGATCGGTGACATCAACGGCCGCGCCCTGTTCACCCACATGGGCAAGTACCAGGCCCGGATCGCCGCCGACCACGTGCTCGGCCACGACCACGCGATCTCCCACGGCGCCGACGGCCCGCTGTCCCCGCGTGTGATCTTCACCGAGCCGCAGGTGGCCGCCGTCGGGCACACGGAGGCGACCGCGCGCGCCGCGGGGCTCGAGGTGCAGATCGTCGAGACGCCGACGTCGGGCAACGCGGGCGGCTCCTACTACGGCCACGGCGCGATCGGCACGAGCCGCCTGGTCATCGACCGCGAGCGGCGGCTCGTCGTCGGCGCGACGTTCACCGGGGCGGAGATCGCCGACATGCTGCACGCGGCGACGATCGCGATCGTCGGCGAGGTGCCGCTCGACCGGCTGCGCCACGCCACCCCGTCGTTCCCGACGCGCAGCGAGATCTGGCTGAAGCTGCTCGGCGCGGCGGGCGTTTAAAAGACCGAGGACGCGAAGGGAGCCGCTCGAAGAGCCCTCCGCGCCAGTGCGAGCACCGGCAGCGAACGGGGCGGCGGGCCTCTCACCTCAGTGGCCTCGCTCTTTGCGTCTCTGGACCTTCGCGTCCTCTGCCGGTGAATCTAGACCGGGAGCTCGCGGCCGTGCAAGAGGCCGGCGCACATCGATCTCGCATCCTGCGGATTTTCGGCGCGGATCCTGTTCCGGCGGGGAGTGTGTTCGACAATCGTCGAACCAACTGGTACGATGGTCATCGAACGATCGACCGAAGGAGCAC
>DATBDM010000169.1:0-5855 GCA_036269915.1 Solirubrobacteraceae bacterium
GCGAGGCGGGCGGTGGCGGCGCCGATGCCGGTGGAGGCGCCGGTGATGAGGAGGACGTTATCGTCGGCCATGGCGTGAGGGCTACCCTTGATCACGGTTTCGCCTGCCAGGCGCCTCCGCTCCGCAGGCTCCGCTCGGCGCCTTCGGCGACGTGTCGGCCTGCCAGGCGCCTCCGCTCCGCAGGCTCCGCTCGGCGCCTTCGGCGACGTTAGAGAATGCTCACTGATCGCGCGCGCATCGAGGTACGAGCGGGAGGCGGCGGAAACGGCTCCTTGAGCTTCCGCCGCGAAGCCCATGTCCCGAAGGGCGGTCCGGACGGCGGCGACGGCGGCCACGGCGGAAACGTCGTGCTGCGCTGCGACGATTCGCTGCGCGACCTGCAGTCGTTCCGCCGGCGCGCGCACTTCTTCGCCGAGCGCGGCGGGCACGGCCAGGGATCCCAGCGCCACGGCGCCGACGGGCCGACGCTCGTGATCGGCGTGCCGCCCGGGACGCAGGCGCGGCGCTGGGACGGCACCCGCTTCGACCTCGTGCGCCCAGGCCAGGAAGTCACGATCGCGCGCGGTGGGGCGGGCGGCCGCGGCAACACGCGCTTCAAGTCCTCCACGCGCCAGTCCCCGCGCCTCGCCGAGCGCGGCCTGCCCGGCGAGGAGGGCGCGATCGAGCTGCATCTGAAGCTGCTTGCAGACGTCGGGCTCGTCGGGCTGCCGAACGCCGGCAAGTCGTCGCTGCTGGCCCGCATGACGCGAGCGCAGCCGAAGGTCGCCGCCTATCCGTTCACGACGCTCGAGCCGGTGCTCGGCACGCTCGACACCGGCGACCGCCAGCTCGTGATCGCCGACATCCCCGGACTGATCGAGGGCGCGAGCACCGGCGCCGGGCTCGGCCACGACTTCCTCGCCCACGTCGAGCGCACGCGGTTGCTCGTCCACGTCCTCGACCTCGCGCCGCTGGACGGCTCCGACCCCGTCGAGAACCATCGGGTGATCGAGAACGAGCTGGCCGAGCACGACGAGCGGCTCGCCGCGCTGCCGCGGATCCTGGCGCTGTCCAAGGCCGATCTCGTGACCGAGGAGGAGGCGGACGCCGCCGCAGCCGCGTGGCAGGAGCGGCTCGGCGTGGACGTCCCGGTGCTGGTGACCTCCTCGGCCACCGCGATCGGCCTCGACGCCCTGCGGCGGGAGCTGCTGCACCGCGTCCCGGTCCTCGAGGAAGCCCCCGAGGGCGCGGGGGAGGACGGGCAGGCCGAGTTCCAGGTCTTCCGCCCGGCGGCGGCGCGCGCGTTCGAGGTCGAGCGCGTCGGCGACGGCGAATGGCGCGTCTCGGGCGACGCGGTCGAGCGCCTGATCGCGCGCCACGACCTCGAGAACGACGAGGCGCTGGTGCACGTCGAGCATCGGCTGCGGCGCATGGGCGTCATCGGCGCGCTCGAGGCGCGCGGCTTCGAACCCGGTGACGACGTCGAGATCGGCGGCGTCGTCTTCGAGCTCGACCCGTCGTAGGCTGCCGGGCAGCCCATGCCCGCCGCCGTCGTCAAGCTCGGATCCTCCATCGTCGCCGAGGACTCCGGCGAGCTCCGCCTCGCCGCGGTCGCCCGCATCTGCGAGGAGGTGGCCGAGCTGCACGGGCGCGGGGTCGACGTCGTCGTGGTCACGTCGGGCGCGATCGCCCGCGGCATGCACCTGCTCGGGCTGCCCGTCCGCCCGTCGGCGATCGAGGACCTCCAGGCGGCCAGCGCGGTCGGCCAGGGCCGGCTCTATCGCACCTACGACGAGCTGTTGCGCGAGCGCGGCGTGCGCACCGCGCAGGTGCTGCTGACCTTCTTCGACATGAGCGCGCGGACCCACTACGTCAACGCTCGCCGCACGCTGCGGCGCCTGCTCGACTGGCGGATCGTCCCGGTCATCAACGAGAACGACACGACCACGACCGACGAGATCTCCTTCGGCGACAACGACGCGCTCGCGGCCCAGGTGGCGGTGCTCGTCGGCGCGGAGCTGCTCGTGCTGCTGACGGACGCCGGCGGGCTCTACACCGCCGATCCGCGCCGCGACCCCGGCGCCCGGCTGGTCGAGCGCGTCGACTCGCTCGACGCGATCGCCGACCTCGAGATCGGGGGCGCCGGCTCGCCGCTGGGCTCGGGCGGGATGCGCTCGAAGGTCGTGGCGGCCGAGCTGGCGGGCGCGGCGGGCATCCGCACGGTGATCGCCTCGGGCACGACGCCCGGCGTGCTCGCCGCGGCGTGGAACGGCCTGCCCGTCGGCACGCGCTTCGATCCCCAGCCCGTGCGCCAGTCGAGCTTCAAGCTGTGGCTCAAGTACGCCAAGCCCTCGCAGGGCACGGTGACGGTGGACGCGGGGGCGGCCCGGGCGCTGCGCGAGGGCGGGACGAGCCTGCTGCCGGTGGGGATCGTCGATGTCCGGGGGACCTTCGACGCGGGCGACGCCGTCGAGGTCCGCGGCGAGGTGGCGGAGATCGGCAAGGGGATCTGCAACTACTCCGCGATCGAGCTGCGCCGGGTGATGGGCCTGAAGTCCCGCGAGGTGCGCGAGCTGCTGCCCAACGCGGTCGACGAGGCCGTGCACCGCGACTACTTCGTGCTCGCCTGAGCCTAGACTCCGGGCATGGCGATCGAGACCCGGCAATCCGTCGCTGAGCGCTGCCTCGCCGCCCGCGGCGCGGCGCGGGTGCTCGCGCAGGCCGACACGGCGCTCAAGGACCGCGCGCTGCACGCGCTCGCGGACGCACTCGAGGCACGCACTCCGGAGATCCTCGAGGCCAACGCGCGCGACCTCGAGGCCGGGCGCGAGAGCGGGCTCTCCGACGCGCTGATGGACCGGCTCGCGCTCGACGGCGCGCGGGTCGGGGCGATGGCCGCGGGCGTGCGCGAGATCGCGGCGCTGCCCGACCCCGTCGGCGAGGTCATCGACGGCCACCGGCTGCCCAACGGACTCGACGTGCGCAAGGTGCGCGTTCCGCTCGGCGTCGTGGCGATCGTCTACGAGGCGCGGCCGAACGTCACGATCGACGCCGCCGCGCTGTGCCTGAAGTCCGGCAACGCCGCGGTCCTGCGCGGGTCCTCCTCGGCCACGCACTCCAACGCCGTGCTCGCCTCGGTCGCGGCGTCGGCGGTCGCCGGCGCGGGCCTGCCGGCCGCCGCGGTGACGCTCGTCGCCGGCGGCGGCCGCGATGAGCTGACCGAGCTCGCCACTCAGGACGGCGTCGTCGACCTGATCATCCCGCGCGGGGGTGAGGGGCTGAAGGCCGCGCTCAGCGCGGTCGCCACCGTCCCCGTGATCTATGCCGCCTCGGGCAACTGCCACGTCTACGTCGACGCGCGCGCCGACCTCGCGATGGCCCGGGCGATCGTGCTCAACGCGAAGACCCAGCGCCCCGGGGTCTGCAACGCGGCCGAGACGCTGCTCGTGCACGCCGACGTCGCCTCCGAGTTCCTGCCGGTCGCGCTCGCCGACCTCACCGCCGCAGGCGTGACGCTGCGCGGCGACGCGCGGGCGCGCGCCGCCGCCGGCCGCGCCGGTGACGCCGTGGGGGAGGCGACGGAGTCCGACTGGGCGGAGGAGTTCCTCGCGCTCGAGCTGGCGGTGGGCGTCGTCGACACCGTCGGCGAGGCGATCGAGCACGTCAACCGCTACGGCTCCGGCCACTCGGAGGCGATCGTGACGCGCGACCGCGACGCCGCGCGCGCCTTCCAGCTCGGCGTCGACGCCGCCTGCGTCTACGTGAACGCCTCGACGCGCTTCACCGACGGGGGCCAGTTCGGCATGGGCGCCGAGATCGGCAACTCGACGCAGAAGCTGCACGCCCGCGGCCCGATCGGCGTGCGCGAGCTGTGCACGTTCAAGTACCTGGTCGAGGGCGACGGGCAGGTGCGGCCGTGATCGCCTGCCTCCGCGCCGCGTGAAGCTCGGCCTGCTCGGCGGGACGTTCAACCCGCCGCACATCGCGCATCTCGTGTGCGCCTCCGAGGCGCTCGACCAGCTCGGGCTGCACCGCGTCGAGCTGCTGCCGGTCCACACGCCGCCGCACAAGGCGGCCGAGGCCGACCCCGGCGTCGACTGCCGGCTGGAGCTGTGCCGGCTCGCCGTCGCGGAGGACGACCGCCTCGGCGTCTCGGCCGCGGAGGCCGAGATCCCGGGCCGCTCGTACACGGTCGATACCCTGCGGAGACTGCACGCGCGCCGTCCGGAGGACGAGCTGACGTTCATCGTGGGGGGCGACATGGCCCAGTCGCTGGCCGCGTGGCGGGATCCCGAGGGAATCCTCGAGCTCGCCGAGATCGGCGTCGCCGGCCGCGACGGCGTCGATCGGGATGCCATCCTCGACCGTCTCTCCGGCCTTCGCGGCGTCCCCGACCGCATCCGCTTCTTCGACATGCCCCGTATCGACATCTCATCGTCCGAGATCCGCCGCCGCGCCGCGGGCGGCCGGTCGATCCGCCATCTCGTCCCCGACCCCGTCGCGGCCGCCATCGAGCGCGCCCGGCTCTACCGATGACCCAGCTGCCCCAGCAGACCCACACCCCAGAGGACGTCGCCGCCTGGATCGCGGGCTACGCGTCCGACGTCAAGGCGATCGAGCTCGTCGAGCTCGACCTGCGCGGCGTGCTCGGCTACACGGACTACTTCATCGTGTGCTCCGGCAACACGGACCGCCAGACCAAGGCGATCCACGACCGCATCCACGAGGGGATGAAGAAGGACCACGGCATCCTCCCGCGGCGCGTCGAGGGCACCCGGGAGGCTCGCTGGATCCTGATGGACTACCTCGACGCCGTCGTCCACATCTTCACGCCGGACGCGCGCGAGTTCTATCGCCTCGAGCAGCTCTGGGGTGAGGCGCCCCGGCGCGAGATCGAGGACGAGGAGTAGGGCACCGATAACGACGAAGGCCGCCCGGAGGCGGCCTTCTGCGATGGAGCTAGCCGGGCTCGAACCGGCGACCTCGTGACTGCCAGTCACGCGCTCTCCCAGCTGAGCTATAGCCCCAAGGCGGTACTGCTCGGCGAAGTGTAGCCGCTCGCGCTGACCCTTTCTCGCCGGCTCGGTCCGGAGATAAACGACCCCCAGGACGCCCTGCACGCTCGGGAAAGCTCGGGGGTTCGACGCTAACCTCCGCGCTCCCATGCCGAACGAGCGCCGCTACGACCCCTCCGCCATCGAGCCCAAGTGGCAGGCGGTCTGGGAGCGCGAGAAGACGTGGGAGGTCTCCGACGACGTCGCAGGCGAGGACACCTCCTACGTCCTCGAGATGCTGCCCTACCCGAGCGGCGAGCCGCACATGGGGCATCTGAAGAACTACTCGGTCGGCGACGCGGTCGCGCACTTCCACCGCCGGCGCGGCGAGCGGGTGCTGCACCCGATGGGCTACGACGCGTTCGGCCTCCCCGCCGAGAACAACGCGATCAAGACCGGCGTGCACCCGCGCGAGGCGACCCGGACGTCGATCGAGCAGTTCCAGCGCGCGTTCCGCTCCTGGGGGATCTCGATCGACTGGTCCCGCGAGTTCGCCACCAGCGAGCCGCGCTACTACCGCTGGACGCAATGGCTGTTCCTGCAGCTCTTCGAGCGCGGGCTCGCCTACCGCAAGGAGGCCGCGGTCAACTGGTGTCCGAAGGACGCGACCGTGCTCGCCAACGAGCAGGTCATCGACGGGCGCTGCGAGCGCTGCGGCTCGATCGTCGAGCTGCGCCAGCTCGAGCAGTGGTTCTTCCGCATCACCGACTACGCCGACCGCCTGTTGGACGATCTGGACCGCATCGAGTGGCCGCCGCACGTCAAGACCATGCAGCGCAACTGGATCGGTCGCTCCGAGGGCGCCGAGGTCACGTTCGCCTG
>DATBDM010000170.1:0-14815 GCA_036269915.1 Solirubrobacteraceae bacterium
TCGATCCGCCGGCGGAGGTCGTCGCGCTCCCCGCGCCGCGCCGCGATCTGCGCGACGCCGCCTAGCGCAGGATCCCGGTGTGCCCGATCGAGTAGCGGCCCGGCTGGGGCCAGACCGCCATGCCGTGGGGGCCTGAACCGACGCCGATGCGGTGGCGCAGCTTGCCGGTGCGCGTGTCGATCCCGTAGACGACGCCGTCGTAGCGGCCGGTCAGCCAGAGCATGCGGCCGCTCGCCGAGACGCCGCCCATGTCCGGGCTCCCGCCGCCCGGCAGCCGCCACTTCCCGATCGGCCGCCGGGTGCGGAACGAGATCAGCGTGATCGACCCCTCGTCGCGGTTGGACACGTAGAGCCGGCGGGCGTCGCGGCTGGGGTAGAGCCCGTGGGCGCCGCGACCCGTCGGCTGGAAGCGCTCCTTGCGCCAGGTGCGCGCGTCGATCTCCCAGACGCCGTTCGAGGCCATGTCGGCGACGTAGAACGTGCGCCCGTCGGGCGAGAGCTTGACGTCCTGGGGCATCGCGCCGGGGCGCAGCTCGATCGTGCGCAGGACCTTCTCGTGCACCAGGTCGACGACGATCATCCGGCCCCCGAACTCACACGACACGAGGGCCTTACGGCCGTCGGCGGTGTAGTCCATGTGGTCGACGCCGGGACACTGGGGCACAGCGAGGCGGTGCCGGAGCTTCATCGAGTGCGGTGAGCGGAAGTCGAGGATCCGGTGCGCCTCGGCGACGACGATCGCGCGCCGTCCGTCGGCCGTGAAGTAGAGGTTGTAGGGGTCGAGGACGGGCTTCGGCTTGCCCGGGCGCCCCGTCTGCGGGTCGATCGGGGTGAGGCTGTTGCCCTGGTCGTTGGTCACCCACAGCGTCTTGAGGTCCCAGGACGGGACGACGTGCTGGGGGAGTGCCCCCACGGAGAAGTGGCGCACGATCTTCCCCGTGGCCTGGGAGATCTCGTCGACGGTGTCCGACTGCGAGTTGGGCACGTAGAGCCGGGCCGGCACGCCGCTCGCGGCGCGCGCGATGCGCCCGGCGCGGTCGGCGGCGTAGACGTTGCTGCGATCGAGCAGCGGCGGGATCCGTCCGGCGCGCGGCCGCAGGCGAGCGGCGCTCGAGCGCGCGGCGGCGCTGGAACCCGGCGTCGCGGTCGACGCGGGTGTCGGAGCGGTCGTCGCCGCGCCCCGGCCGGGGCTCTCGCCACCACAGCCGGAGATCGCGACGCCCGCGGCCACGAGCCCGAGAAGGGCTCTCGAGCGGACGGAGCGCATTCGCTTCGAGGCTACCCCGGCACATGAGCGCGCGCCGTGTTCAGGCTCTACACTCCGGCGACCGGGCGCCGTACGCGTGCCGTTGCCCGGTTTGGGAGAGGTGGCCGAGTGGCTGAAGGCACTCGCCTGCTAAGCGAGTATGGGGCTAAAAGCTCCATCGCGGGTTCGAATCCCGCCCTCTCCGCTGCACCATCGGACGGCTACACTGTCCGACCGCGCGAGCGCCCGTAGCTCAGCTGGATAGAGCGTCGGTCTACGGAACCGAAGGTCAGAGGTTCGAATCCTCTCGGGCGCGTACGACGAGAGCCCTGCCGCCGCGGGGCTCTCGTCGTTTCCGGCCCCGTCCTAGCGCTTGGGCAGCGTCGCCGCCTCGAGCTTGGCGATGATGTGGTAGCCCGGCGTCGTCATGTGGATGCCGAGCGAGCTGCAGAAGTACGTCAGCTCGCACGCCTTGGCCACCGGCGCGGGAATGCGGCCGTACTGCTTCGTGGCCACGGTGCCGAAGCTCCCGTACCCGCCGGTCGCCCTCGTCACGTCGACGAAGCCGCCGCCGACCGACGCGTAGGTCTTCTTCAGCCCGGGGTTGAGGTAGCGCTGGAACGATGTCAGCGAGTTCGTGGCGAGCGTGAAGCGGCCGTCGCCGAACACGTCCGGCCGCACCCACGCGCCGAGCACGACGTCGGGGTACGTCGAGCCGACGATCCGCATCTTCTTGCCGCCCGCCGCCCGTAGCGGCCGGACGATCTTCTCGAGGTTGGCGCGGACGGTCTTCATCTTGTCCTTGATGCAGCCGATCGGATCGGCGGCCGGGATGCACGGCGTGACGTCGTTGCCGCTGATCGAGATCGTCACCAGGCCGACCTTGCCCGGGTGCTGCTTGATGAAGGACACCGCGGCCGCGGTCTGGGTCTTGCCCGGGTAGCCCGCCCCTCCCGGGGTCCGCCCGGCCTCGGGGCAGTCGATCTTGGTGAGCATCGAGTCCGTCGTCGCGCCACCGCAGCCGAGGTTGACGAGCTTGAAGCGGTAGCCGCGCTTGCGCGCCAGCGGGACCAGCTGGTCGGCCGGGCCGTTGTGCGTCGTGTGTCCCAGGGCGTCCTGATAGCCCACGGTGTAGGAGTCGCCGAGCGCGACGAGGTACTGGGTCTTGGGCGTGGCGGCGTGGGCCGCCGGGGCGAGCGCGAACAGGGCGAGCAGCCCGAGCAGGGCCGCGCGCGTGACCTTGGACATCGACAACCTCTCCTCGATTTTGGGCCATCAGCGTACGACCCGGGCGATTGAGCGCAGGTTGTTCTTGCTGTCCGAGAGGAACGTGTGTCCCGCTAGACGAGCAGCGCGACGCCCGTCGCGACGAGCCACAGCGACCAGGCCACGTAGGCGAGCGGCGTGAGACGCTCGGCGACCTTCCAGCCCTCGGGCTCGAAGCGACCGACGAACTCGAGCGAGCACGTCATCAGCGCCACGCCGACGAGCAGCCCGACGTCGCCGAGCCACGAAGGCACGACCTCGGTCTGCCACATGGCCACGCCGGTCAGCACGGTCCAGGCTCCCGTGAAGAGGTAGCCGAGATGCTCGCCGACCCCCACGCCGAGGTAGCGGTTGAACGACTGGAAGACGACGTCCACGGCGTCGCGGCGAGCAGGGCCTGCCTCGGCGTCCATGCGCGCCAGCATCGGCACGAGGAACGGCCAGCGGACGAGCCCGAGGAACTGCACCGCGGCGGCCAGCACGCCGACCGCGGTGGTCACGGCGAGCAGCGCGCCGTCGACGTCGGCGAGCGCGCGCGAGAGCAGCACGACGAGCGGGACCATCAGCACCGCCGTCAGCGCGAAGCCCCACCACAGCAGCACGAGCCCGCTGCCGCCCGCGCGGAAGCGCTCGAGCACCTCCGCGGTCGGCCGGCGCAGGACGTCGGGGTAGTCGAAGCGGGCGGCGAGCAACGCGAAGGCCGCGTTGAAGGCGAGCGGGACGGTCACCAGGAGCAGGCCCGCGACGGTCGCGACGCTCATGGCGTACTCAACGCTCGGCGCGCCCGACCGCTTCCTCGATGGGAAGATGGCGTGCGTGACCCAGACGCGCACCTACCCCCACGGCGTCCCCTGCTGGGTCGACGTCGAGCAGCCCGACGTCGACGCGGCCGCCCGCTTCTACGGCGACCTGTTCGGTTGGACCTTCGAGGACGTCGCCGGCGGCGCGTACCTGATCGCATCGCTCGACGGCGCGGACGTCGCGGGGATCGGACGCGGCGAGGGCGGGACGTGGAGCACCTACGTCGCGGTCGACGACGCGGACGCGTCCGCGCAGGCGGTGCGCGACGCCGGCGGGACCGTCGAGGGCGAGCCCGCCGATGCCGGGCCCGGTGGGCGGGAGGCGCGCATCGCCGACCCGAGCGGTGCGCGGCTGCGGCTCTGGCAGGCGCGCGCGCGACCCGGCGCCCAGGTCGTCAACGCGCCCGGCAGCTGGAACTTCAGCGACCTGCACACGAGCGATCCCGCCGCCGCGGAGTCGTTCTACGCGCCGCTGTTCGGCTGGGAGCTCGAGGACATGGGGTTCGCGACGATCATCCGCCGGCCCGGGTACGGCGACCACCTCGAGGCGACCGTGGACCCCGGCATCCGCACCCGTCAGGCCGAGGTCTCGGCGCCGCGCGGCTTCGAGGACGCGATCGCCTGGCTCGCCCCGGCGCCCGCGGGGGAGCCCGACCACTGGCACGTCACCTTCGCCGTCGCCGACCGCGACGCCGCCGCCGCCGCGGCCGAGCGCCTCGGCGCGACGATCGTCGCCTCCGAGGACACGCAGTGGACGCGGACCGCGCTGATCCTCGACTCTCAGGGCGCCGAGCTCACCCTGAGCCAGTTCACCCCGCCGGGCGGCTGACCGGCAGCTCGTAGGTGCGCCGCACGCTCGAGCCGATGCGCGAGACGTCGGTGCCGTAGACGTGCAGCGTGATCGCGGTCTCGGCGTGCGGGTTCCCGAGGCTATGGATGTCCCCCGGAGGCGCGCCGCCCCCGACGCTCCCGGTAGCGCACGGCTCGCGCCCCTCGGAGATCAGCGCGGTGCCCTGGTCGTCGAGCCGGAAGAGCTCCTCGACGGGGGTGCCCGCGAGGACGGCGAAGACGCACCACGTGACGTGGTCGTGGATCGCCGTCTGCTGGCCCTGCCGGCAGACGAAGGCGACGATCGAGAACGAGCCGTCGGGCTCGACGTGGATCGGCCGCGAGACGTAGGAGTCCGGCGATCCCGCGCGCAGGTGCGCGGGCACGACCGTCGGGTCGGGGAGCGGGTCGGCCACCACGGCGCGGACGCGGTCCGCGACGGCGGCCCAGTCGCCGCCGCCCGTGAGCTCACCGCGGATCGCGGCGACGAGCTCGCCGAGCGCGGTGGTGGGTTCGAGCGTGGTGGTATCGGCCATGACCGAACGGTACGCCCGAAGTGGACCCTCGGTAAGGTCCAATTCCATGGCAGTCGAGTGGTCCGGTCTTGCGCCTGAGCTGCTGGTCCGGCTCGACCGCTCGCGCCGCGGCGAGCTCGGCGCGCAGCTGCAGGAGCAGCTGCGGGAGGCGATCCGCAGCGGGCGGCTGGCGCCGGGCGAGCGGCTGCCGTCGACGCGCGCGATGGCCGGCGAGCTGGGCGTCTCGCGCGGGCTCGCGCAGGACTGCTACGAGCAGCTCGTCGCGGAGGGCTATCTCGTCGCGCGTCCCGGGTCGGCGACGCGCGTGACCGAGGATGCGCGTCCCGTGCCGTCCCGGATGCGGCCTGCCGAGGCCGCGCCGGCCCCGTCGGTCGACTTCCGCAGCGGCGTCCCCGACGTCGCCAGCTTCCCGATGCGCGACTGGACGTGGGCGCTGGGCGAGGTCGGGCGGACCGCGCCGCTCTCGGCGCCGGGCTACGGCGAGCCGGCCGGGCGGCCGGAGCTGCGCGCCGTCGTCGCCGCCTACCTGCGCCGCGTGCGCGGCGCGTCCGTCGAGCCCGAGCTGGTGGTGATCTGCAGCGGATTCACGCAGGGCCTGCACCTGGTCCTGCTGGCGCTGGCGCGGAGCGGCCACCGCCAGCTGGGCGTCGAGGACCCCGGCCACCGCGACTGGGCGGCGATCGCCGAGCGCTGCGGGCTGCGTGCCGTCGCGGTCCCGGTCGACGCCGACGGGGCCCGTGTGCGCGACGCCGCTGTCGGGGTCCGGGCCGCCGTCCTCACCCCGGCACATCAGACGCCGACCGGCGTCGTGATGACCCCGGAGCGGCGCCGCGAGGCGATCGCCTGGGCGACCGCGCGCGACGGCGTGCTCGTGGAGGACGACTACGACGCGGAGTTCCGCTACGACCGTCAGGCGGTCGGGACGCTGCAGGGGCTCGCGCCGGATCTCGTGGTCACGATCGGCTCGGTCAGCAAGTCGCTCGCACCCGCCCTGCGGCTCGGATGGATCGTCTGCCCACCGCACCTCGCCGCCGCGATCGCGCACGAGAAGGACCTCGCCGACCGCGGGTCGCCCGCGCTCGACCAGCTCGCGCTCGCGCGGCTGATGGAGTCCGGCCGCTACGACCGTCACCTGCGGCGCATGCGCGCCCTGTACGCGCGCAAGCGCGAGGCGCTGGTGGCGGCGCTCGCCACGCACGCGCCGGGTGCGCGGCTGACCGGGCTCGCCGCGGGCTTCCACGCGGTGGTCCGGCTCCCCGACGGCGCCGACGAGGACGCCGTCGCCCGCGACGCCGCCGCGCGCGGGGTCGCCGTGTACCCACTCTCGGGCTATCGCTTCGGCGTCGCCGACCATCCTCCCCAGCTGGTGCTCGGGTTCGGCAACCTGAGCGAGGCTGCGGTCGAGCGCGGCATCGCCGCGATCGGCGACCTGCTGACGGGGGAGACCACCGCGCGATGAGCGACGAGGAGGTCTTCGAGCAGCTCGTCGCGGCCCATCGCCGCGAGCTGCTCGCGCACTGCTACCGGATGCTCGGCTCCGTGCAGGACGCCGAGGACGCGCTGCAGGAGGCGCTGCTCGGGGCATGGCGCGGGCTCGGGGGGTTCGAGGGCCGCAGCTCCGCGCGGGCGTGGCTGTACCGGATCGCGACGAACGCGTGCCTGCGCCTGCTCGAGCGGCGCCCGCGCCGGATGCTCTCGCCCGACCACGGGCCGCCGCGCCGCGCCGGTGACGACCTCGGCGAGCCGATCCGCGGACCGGTCTGGCTCGAGCCGTGGGTGGGCGAGGATCCGGCGGCCCGCTACGAGGAGCGCGAGGGCGTCGAGCTGGCGTTCGTCGCCGCGCTCCAGCACCTGCCGCCGAGCCGGCGCGCCGTGCTGATCCTGCGCGAGGTGCTCGGGTACTCCGCGGCCGGGGTGGCCGGGATGCTCGAGTGCTCGACGGCGTCGGTGAACAGCACGCTGCAGCGCGCTCGCCGCACCGTCGAGGAGCGCGTGCCGGAGACGAGCCAGCGCGCCGAGCTCGAGGCGCTCGGCGACGACGGGCAGCGCGACCTGGTCGCGACGTTCGTCGCCGCCTGGGAGCGCGCCGACGTCGCGGCGTTGCAGGAGCTGCTGACCGAGGACGCTCGCTTCTCGATGCCCCCGCTGCCGGCCTGGTTCGACGGCTGCGAGGAGGTCGGCCGCTTCTTCGCCGAGCGGATCTTCGCCACGCAGTGGCGGCTCGAGCCGCTGCGCGTCAACGGCCAGATCGGCTTCGCCTGCTTCCAGCCGGTGGAGATCGGCGCGGTCAATGTGCTCACGGTCCGCGACGGCCGGATCGCCGCGATCACGGGCTTCCTCGACCCGGACCTGCACCGCCGGCTCGGGCTCGGGTGACATGCCGGCGGCCGGCCCGCTGCACGGGTACGGCGTGGTGTCCGAGCTGCGGCGCCGCTCGGACTCGAGCTGGCGGCCGTGATGGCCTATGCGTACGGCTTCGACCGGCTGCTCGGCCTGTGGCCGCGCGGGGCTCGCGCGCTGAGCTGACGACGCCGCATCGTTAGGGTCTGGTCCGGTCGTCGGATGCGACGTGCGATCGAGGCCCATCTCGGGACCCGGCAGGTGGCCCGGGTCATCTACGGCGCGATCATCGGGCTGGCGCTGGTCGTCGCGCTGCGCGCGCATCCGCCGTCGTCGGTGACGATGATCGGGAGCATCCTCGGCACCGCGGTCGCCGTCGCGCTCGCCGAGCTCTACAGCGAGGTGCTCGGGACGGAGACCCGCCTGCGCCGTCGCGTGGGCTGGCGGGAGATCGCGCCGCAGCTCGACGAGGTCACCGCCGTGGCGTTCGGCGTCGGCTTCCCGGCCGTGTTCTTCGTGCTCTCGGCCCTCGGGGCGATCGAGCGCGACACGGCCTTCGTCCTCGCGGAGTGGACCGGGGTCGGGCTCATCGCCTTCTACGGCTTCTGCGCCGGGCGGCTCGCGGGCCGGCCGTGGCTGGGGTCACTCGTGCACGGCCTCGCCGCCGGGGCGGTGGCCGTGGCGCTGATCATCCTCAAGGCGTTGCTGCACTGATCAGGCGACGTTCGCCTGCAGGCGGTCGAGCAGGCCGGCGAGCTGCTCGAGCTCGCCCTCGCCGAACCCGTCGCGCAAGCGGCGGTCGTGCGCGACGGCGACAGCGCGGAGCTTCTCGAACAGCGCCTCGCCCTCGGGCGTGAGCTCGACGAGCTGCACACGCCGGTTGGCCGGCTCGCGCCAGCGCCGGACGAGCCCCTGGGCCTCGAGCCCGTTGAGGTGGTGGGTGAGCGTGGCGCCCGTGACGCCCATCGCCTCGGCCATGCGCGACTGCGCGCCCCACTGACCGGACCGCACGAGCAGGAGCACCTGCCAGGCCGAGGCCGACCCGCCGGCCTCGGCCATCGCGCGCTCGAACGCCTGCGAGACGGCCCGCGCCGTACGGGCCAGCCGCAGGCCGATCGGCGGGAGCTCCGGAGAACGGGTCATGGCGGCATCGTACCAGAGCGTTTGACATCTAAGCTTTAGATATCTAACGTTCCTGTCGTCCACCGACCTGGAGGCCCCTGATGTCATCCGAATCGATCCGCGTCGGCGACCGCGAGCGCGCGGACGCCGCCGAGCGCCTCTCCGCGCACGCCGCGGCCGGGCGCCTCACCGTCGACGAGCTCGAGGAGCGCCTCGAGCGCGCCGAGCGCGCCGTGGTGGCGAGCGACCTGCGCGCGCTCGAGGCCGACCTGCCTGCGCCCGTGACGCCGGCGCGACGGCGGCCGGGGTGGTCGCCGTCGCTCGCCGCGCTCGCGCTGGCGTGCGTCGCGGCGACCGTGCTCGCCTCGCTCGCCGTCGGCCACCCGTTCCCGCCCCTGCTGCTCGTCGCACTGCTGCTGTGGCGCGTCGGGTGGCGCCCGCACCGCTTCGCCCCGAGGAGGCTCCGATGACCATCGACCGCCGAATCGCCGTCCCCTTCGCCGCGATCGTCCTCGCGATGCTGCCGGCGGTGCTCGACCAGACGATCCTGGCGACGGCGCTGCCGACCATCGCCTCGGACCTCGGGCGCCTCACCGACGTCTCCTGGGTCGTCACCGCGTACGTGGTCGCGGCGGCCGCGACGACGCCGCTGTGGGGCAAGCTGGGCGACCGCCACGGCCGCAAGCGGCTGCTCCAGGCGGCGCTCGCGTTGTTCCTCGCGACGTCCGCGCTGTGCGGGCTCGCGCAGTCGATCACGACGCTGGTCGTCGCGCGCCTGGTGCAGGGCGTCGGCGCCGGCGGGCTGATGACGCTCGCCATGGCCGCCGTCGGCGACCTGGTCTCGCCGCGCGAGCGGGCGCGCTACCAGGGCACGATCGCGGCGACCTTCGCGGTCGCGACCGTGGTCGGGCCGGTCCTGGGCGGCCTGCTCGTCGACCACGCGAGCTGGCGCTGGGTCTTCTACGTCAACCTGCCGCTCGGCCTCGCGGCGCTCGCCGGGCTCGAGCTGCGGCTGCCGGCGCCGCGGCTCGACCGGCCGGCGCAGCGGCTCGACGCGTTCGGCGCCGCGCTGCTCGCCGTCGCCACCGGCGCGTTCATGCTGGCCTGCATCTGGGGCGGGACGCGCTACGCCTGGGGATCGGCCGCGATCGTCGGGCTGTTCGCCGTCGCGCTCGGCGTCGGCGGCGCGCTGGTCGCACGCGAGCGCCGCGCGGCGGATCCGATCGTGCCGCTGGACCTGCTGCGCACGCGGACCGTCGCGCTGTCGAGCGCCGCGCTGTTCCTGGCCACCGGCGCGCTGTTCGCGATCAACGTCTTCGTGCCGCTGTTCCTGCAGCGCACGACCGGCGCCACGCCGACCGAGGCCGGGCTGCTGCTCGTGCCGGCGATGCTCGGCATCACGCTGTCGACGAACCTGGCCGGCCGCGCGATCTCGCGCACCGGGCGCTACAAGCGCTACCCGGTGATCGGGCTCGGGCTGATGACCGGCGCGCTCGTGCTGCTGGCGGTCGTGGCCGGGCATCCCTCGCGGCTCGCGACCGGGCTCTGCCTCGCCGTCTTCGGCCTCGGCTTCGGCGTCGTCGGGCAGGTGCTGATCGTCGCCGTGCAGGGGAGCGTCGACCCGCGCCGGCTCGGTGTCGCCATGGCGACCACGAGCTTCTTCCGCGCGCTCGGCGGCGCGGTCGGCGCGGCCGCCCTCGGCGCCGTGTTCGCCGCGCGCGCCGCCGACGGGATCGTCGGCGCCGTGCAGCTCGTCTTCCTCGTCGCCGCGCCGCTCGCCGCGATCGCCCTGCTCGTCGTCCTGCGCATCGAGGAACGGCCGCTGCCCACCCGCGGGTGAGCCCGCTGGACGGATTGGCGGTTCGTCTCGTCGCTGCGCGGGGGTACCGTGGTTGCCATGCACAACGGCCGCATCGAGACCTCGAGGGACCTGGACGGCCACGCCGTCGTCCTCGCGTGCCTCGATCTCACCGGCGAGGAGGCGCTCGCCGCCGCCCACGTGATGGCCGCCGTCCGCCGCGAGCGTTACGCCATCGCCGAGATGGGGACGGACGACGTGCTCGCCATGCGCGAGCTCACCGCGCTCGCGGACGAGCTCGCGCACGTCGGCGAGGGGCACGCGATCTCGCTCGTCCTCAAGGCCGCCCGGCTGACCGCGCTGCGCGACGCGCTCGACGCGTTCGTCACCGAGCGCGACGAGGCGGAGTGGCTGCGCGAGGAGGATCGCGAACCCCTGGCGATCGCCCGCGCGCTGCTGTGGCCGGTGAGCGATCTCTGCGGGGACGCGGTGCGCGCCGCGCTGAGCGCGCACGACACGCCCACCGCGGGCTGAGAAAAGTCCCACTCGGCTCCAACCTGCGCCCACAGGGCGGCGTTGGAGCGGCATGAAGAAGACCCTCACCCTGCTCACCGTCGCGGGCGTCACCGCCGCGATCGCCGCTGCTCCTGCCGGTGCGGCCAAGCCGGCGACCCCGAAGGCGCCCTCGGCCTCGAAGCAGTGCAAGACCGAGAAGACGGCGATGGGCGCGGCGACGTTCAAGCTGACCTACGGCACGAACGCCAACCGCTCGAACGCCATGGGCAAGTGCGTCTCCCAGCAGCGCAGCGACAAGGCGAAGACGGCCAAGGAGGTCAAGGCCGACACCACCGCCGAGATCAACGCCGCCAAGACCTGCAAGACCGAGAAGCAGGCCGATCCCGAGGCGTTCGCCACGAAGTACGGCACCAACGCCAACCATCGCAACGCCTTCGGCAAGTGCGTCTCGGCGACGGCCAAGCAGAAGTCCGAGGACAGCTCCGCGAGCTGATCAGGAGCCCGTGGGGCGCCGACGTGCCAGCATGTCCCTCCAACCGCCGCCTGCGCGGCGCGTTGGAGGGGATGCCGCCGTATGGACGCAGCCGCACTGCCTGTCGCAGGACGCCGCCGAGGGGCTCGGGCGCTGCTGCGTGCCGCCGGCGACGAGCGCCTCGTCGCCCGGCTGCGCGCGGGTGACGACGCCGCCTTCGAGGTCATCTACGACCGCCATCACCGTGACCTGCTCGCCTTCTGCCGCCACATGCTCGGCAGCCGTGAGGAGGCGGAGGACGCGCTGCAGCTCGTGTTCCTCTCGATGCACCGTCACCTGCGCACCGATGACCGCCCGGTCCACCTCAAGCCCTGGCTCTACGCCGTCGCGCGCAACCGCTGCCTCTCGGTCCTGCGCGCGCGTCGCGAGGCGGTCGCGCTCGACGACGTGCGCGAGCCCTCGACCGACGGCCTTGCGGTGGCCGACGAGGTCGAGCGCCGGCAGGACCTCAAGGCGATGCTGGCCGACCTCGGCGACCTGCCCGACGAGCAGCGCGCCGCCCTGCTGCTCTCCGAGCTCGGCGGCCTCTCGCATGACGACATCGCCGAGGTCCTCGACGTGCGCCGGGCCAAGGTCAAGGCGCTGGTCTTCCAGGCGCGGGAGTCGCTGATGAGCGCGCGCAGCGCCCGCGAGGTCGACTGCCGCGAGATCCGCGAGCAGCTGGCGACCCTGCGCGGCGCCGCGCTGCGCCGGACGACGCTGCGGCGGCACGTCGCGACGTGCCCCGGCTGCGCGGCGTTCAAGGCCGAGGTCAGGCGCCAGCGGAGCGCGCTCGCGCTGATCCTGCCGGTCGTGCCGCTCAAGAAGGGCGTGCTGGCCGGGATCCTCGGAGGGGGAGGCGGGGGCGCGGCGGCGAGCGGCGGCGGCGTCGCCGCGACCGCGAGCGGCGGTGGGGTCCTGGGAGGGAGCCTCGTCACCAAGGCGCTCGTCACGGTGGCGATCGCGGGCGGCGCCGCTGGGGGCGGCGCCGCGGTCGTGCACGAGGTCGCGCGCGAGGGTGGTGCGCCGGAGCCCGCGGCCGCGGCCGCGCCGGCCCACGCTGGACAAGGCCGTGGCTCGGCCGCTGCCGGCGCGCGCGCGGCGGCGTCGGCGTCCACCGCCCGGGCGACGACCCGACCGGAAGGGGCCGCCGCCACCGGGCGAGCGCACGCCGCGAAGTCGCGCCGGGGGAGCGCGAAGGGGCGTGCGCTGGGTCGCGAGCGCGCGGCCGCGGGCAAGCGGGGCTCGACACCCGCTGCCCGCGGCCGTGCGAGCGCGCCGGGGCAGCTCGCCAAGTCCTCGCCGACCGGCGGCGCCGCGAAGGCGCAGGGCGTGGGGGCGACGCGGGCGAACCCGGCGCCGACGACGCCGCGCCGCGCGACCGCGCCGGGTCGTACCCGGAGCGCGCCCGCGCCGGGGCAGGTCAAGCGCGCGGCGACGGCGCCCGCGAAGCAGGCCGCGCCCGTCCACCCGGCGAAGCCCGTCACAGCGCAGGTCAAGCCGGCGAAGCCGGACAAGGCGAATCCGTGTGCCGGCGGACACAGTTGCGCCTCAGATGCATCCGATGGAGGTGCAGCCGCGCAGTACCACCCATGACCAACCTCCGCACCCCCGCGGCCGTCGCCGCCGCGATCGCCCTGGCCACCGGTGCCGCCGCCTGTGGTACTTCCAGCGATTCCAGCTCCAGCAGCTCGGGCAATTCGAGCTCGGGCTCCAGCAAGCCCGTCGCCCAGATCGACTCGCTGAGCGGGAAGTCGACCGCCGTCGCGCTCGACAGCAACTTCGTCAAGGCGCTCACGACGCTCAAGCTCACACCGGCCCCCGTCGGCTCGGCGAGCATCTCCAAGGCCGGCGTCGCCTCGTTCCCGATCACGGGCGGCAACGTCACCTACTACAAGCCCGGCAGCGTCTCCCCGTACGTGCAGGGCAAGATCGACCACTCCGGCTCGGGCCTGAGACTGACCGGCGGCGGCAAGACCGTGAAGCTCACGAACTTCGTCGTCGACCCGGGCACGTCGGAGCTGACCGGCAAGGTCTCCGTCGACGGCAAGGTCGCCGCCAAGAGCACGCCCCTGTTCTTCCTCGACGGACGCACGCTGCAGCCGCTCGCGAGCAAGAGCAACGGCACCGCCGTGCTTCAGGGCACGACCGTCGACCTCAAGCCCGGGGCCGCCGACCTGCTCAACCAGACCTTCGGCGTCAAGGCCCTCAAGGGCGGGCTGAAGATCGGAGTCGCCAAGATCACGGTCAACACCGGCGCGTAGGTCTCACAGCGCGGCGAGCACCTCGCTCGCCGCGCGCTCGCCCGAGCGGACGGCGCCGTCCATGTAGCCGTTCCAGTAGGTCGAGGTCTCCGTGCCCGCCCAGTGCACCCGTCCGACGGGCTCGCGCAGGGCGTGGCCATAGGCGAGGTAGGTGCCCGGTCCGGCGATGCCGACCGGGCATCCGCGCGTCCACTTCTCCTCGCTCCAGCGCGTCTCGCGGTAGTTGACCGGGTGGCGCGCCGCGGCGCCGAAGAACGCGGCGAGCTCGTCGAGCACCTGCGCGCGTCGCGCGGTCGGGGACATCGAGGCGTGGGCGCGCGCCGAGTCGCCGCCGACGAAGCCGAACACGACGCCGGGCGTCCCGCTCGGCGGCGAGTCGTCGAACGTGGCCTGGACCAGGCCGTCCGGGTTCAGCGCCGTGCCGCTGAGGCCCTCGTCGCGCCAGAACGGGCGCTCATAGATCGCGGTGACCTTGGTCAGCGTGCCCTGGCGCAGCCGCTGGGTCAGCTGGTCGCGCGCCGCCGGCATCGCCGGGTGGTAGTCGATGCGCCCGGCGAGCGTCGGCGGCACGGCGACGATCACGCGCCTGGCCTTCACGTCGAGATGGTCGGTGATCACGTGCGCGCCGTGGCGGTCTTGGCGGATGTGGCGGACCGGCTGCCGGAGGAGGACGCGCCCGTCCAGGCGCCGGCGCAGCTTGCGCGTGATGGACTGCGACCCGCCGAGGAAGCGCGTCTGCTGCGCGCCACCGCGCGTGTTGAAGTTGCGCTCGAACGTCCCCGGGTTGGTCTCGTTGCCCGACGCGGCGATGTAGAAGAGGGTGAACAGCAGCGAGAGCTCGCGCGGCTCGGCGCCGAAGACAGGGCGCGTGGCGACCGGGATGATGTGGCGGAAACGCTCGGTGGTGCTGTTGGCCTGCACCCAGGTCTCGAGCGTCTGGCCGTCGTACTCGGCGGCTCTCGAGGCGGTCCACGGCGCGTCGATCGGGATCTCGGTCGACATCTGGTCCAGCTGCGCGACCGCCTTGGTCAGCTCGGGCAGGATCAGGGGGTCGGGCGGAGCGGTGCCGGTCGGGCCGCTGTCGGAGTAGAGCAGCCGCTGGCCGCCGTTGAGATAGACATTCTGGCCGTTGTCGTAGGTGTCGAACGTGCCGACGCCCATCTCGCGGGCGAGCTGGGCGATGTGGTCCTGCGTCGGGCCGATGAACGTCGCGCCGCGCTCGGTCACCTCGCCGCCTCCGAGCTCGAGGTTGCGCGCGCGGCCGCCGACACGGTCGCGCGCCTCGAGCACCAGCACGGACTTTCCCGCCTTGTGGATCTGCCGCGCGGCGGTCAGCCCCGCGAAGCCCGCGCCGACCACGACCACGTCGGCGTGCCGCCTGCGGCGCCTGCGGGTCCTGGCCGGCGCGGCGTCCGCCTGGCCGGTCGGCACGGCGGCCGCCGCGCCCGTGGCGACGGCGGCGCCGAGGAAGCGCCGCCGGGTGAGGTCCGAATCGGGCATCCGCCGGTCATATCACCGCAAGCTGGACCGATGCGCCGGATAGGCTCTCGCGACCATGTCGTCCCCTCGCCTCCTCCTCGTGCTGGCC
>DATBDM010000171.1:0-12093 GCA_036269915.1 Solirubrobacteraceae bacterium
GTAGTCGAAGCCGTCGAACACCGGCGGGCGCAGCTCGAACAGCGGCACCGAGGAGCCGGGCACGAACTCCGCCCGGTGGACGAGGATCTCCATCGTCGAGGGCGCGATCCGCACCGTGACCCCGCGGCGGTGCGAGACGTCGACGAGCTCGACGGCGCGCTCCTCCGGGAAGTCCGGGTCGGCGATGATCACCTCCTGCACACGGTGGGCGTCGATGATCCCGCCGAGGTCCTCGAGCTGCCCGAGCGAGCGCAGGCCGTTGTCGGGCCGCGGCGTGAGCGAGATGAAGCCGACGAGCTCCACCGGCGCGCGCGCCTCCACGCCGAGCGCGTGCGCGACGTCCTCGATGTGCCGGCCGGACCCGACGAGCACGGCGCGGCGGCGATAGCCCGCGGCGCGCAGGACGACGCCCGTCGCCCGCTCGTAGGCCCCGCGCATGAGCCCCACGTAGATGATCCCGAAGGTCAGGGTGCCGTAGAAGATGTAGTAGCTCGAGTACTGCTCGCCGTTGACCACCGCGTAGATCAGCGCGACGACCATCACCTCGAACAGCGACGTGACGATCTTGGCCAGGCCCGGGCGCTGCGCGCGATCGGCGTAGAGGCCCGAGCGGGCGAACAGCAGCGCCGTGACCAGATAGGCGAAGGCCACCGTGCGGCGCGCCTCCTCGAAGGAGGCGTCCCACGCCCACTCGTGCTGGAGGAGCACCGCCTTGACCATCAGCGCGGTGAGCAGCGCCGCGAAGACGCCGGCGAAGTCCAGCGCCAGCAGCGAGACGATCCGCCCGACGCGCCGCGCCGTCTCCATGCGCAGCACGAACGACAGCGCCGGCGGGCGCTTGCGGCGCACGTCGACGCTCGGCAGCGTCACCGTCGTGGTCGACGACGGCGCGCGGGGTGGAATCTCGGTCGGGGCGTCAGCCAAGGCGCTCTCCCTGACTGTCAACGCTCGAGACCGGTTCGTGTAGCGGCATTTGTGCGTGGGGCTGCGGAACGACCTCCCGCGGCCGGCCTGCTCAGCGCAGGCCGGCGCCCGTGAGCGCCTCCACCCCGGAGGCCTCCACGGTGCGTCGCAGGCCGTCGCGCAGCTCGACCGTCGGCTCCCAGCCGAGCACCTGCCTGGCGAGCGTGATGTCGGGCTGGCGGACCTTCGGATCGTCGGTCGGCAACGCCTCGTGCACGATCTCCGACTTGGAGTCGGTGACCTCGATCACGGCCTCCGCCAGCTCCAACAGCGTGAACTCGTTGGGGTTGCCGATGTTCACCGGCTGGTGGTGACCGGACTCCGCGAGCTTGATGATGCCCGCGACGAGATCCGAGACGAAGCAGAACGAGCGCGTCTGGGAGCCGTCGCCGAACACGGTGATCGGCCGGTCCTGGAGCGCCTGGCGCAGGAAGGTCGGGATCGCACGGCCGTCGTGCGGGCGCATGCGCGGGCCGTAGGTGTTGAAGATGCGCACGATCGCCGTGTCCACGCCCTGCTGGCGGTGGTAGGCCATCGTCAGCGCCTCGGCGTAGCGCTTGGCCTCGTCGTAGACGCCGCGCGGGCCGATCGGGTTGACGTTGCCCCAGTACTCCTCGCGCTGCGGGTGCACCTCCGGGTCGCCGTAGACCTCCGAGGTCGAGGCGATCAAGAAGCGCGCGCGGTGGAACTTGGCCAGCCCGAGCGCGTGATGGGTGCCGTAGGAGCCGACCTTGAGCGTGTGCAGCGGCAGCCGCAGGTAGTCGATCGGCGACGCGGGAGAGGCGAAGTGGTAGACGAAGTCGACGTGCTCGTCGACGAAGAAGGGATCGATGATGTCCGCGTGCACGTGCACGAACTCGGGGACGCGGATGTGCTCGATGTTGGCGAGGGATCCCGTCTCGAAGTTGTCGACGCAGATCACGCGGTGACCGCGACGCAACAGCTCGTCGCACAGGTGCGACCCGAGGAACCCCGCGCCACCCGTGACTAGGCAGGTGGCCATATGGCGCTCAGGATAACTCAGGAGCCGGGTGCACTACGCTCGGCGGCAGTTGTGAGCGACCACGGCGCAGACGTCGAGGGCCTGCGCGAGTTCTACGAGGCCGGCTACGCCGAGGAGAGCGAGCTGTTCGCGCGCTGGCGCGCGCTCGGCGGCGCCGGCAAGGCCGAGCACGTCGCGGCGTTGTGCCGCCGGGCCGCCCTGGAGCCCCGCACGGTGGTCGACATCGGCTGCGGCGAGGGCGCCCTGCTGGCCGAGCTCTCGCGCCGCGGGATCGGCGCGGCGCTCGACGGCTTCGAGCTCTCCCCCACGGCGGTCGAGCTGGCCCGCCGCCGTGCCGTTCCGCGCGCTAGGCGCATCGAGGTCTACGACGGGCGCCACGTCCCCGCCGAGGACGGCGCCTACGACCTCGCCGTGCTCTCGCACGTCGTCGAGCACGTCGCCGACCCGCTGCCGCTGTTGCGCGAGGCGGGCCGCGTCGCGTCGCACGTGCTCGTCGAGGTGCCGCTCGAGGCCAACCGCTCCGCGGCGCGGCCGGCCAAGCGGGCGGAGGCGGCGCGCATCGGCCACCTGCACGCGTTCGATCGCGCGACCGTGCAGGGTCTGTGCCGCGAGGCCGGTCTCGAGATCGTCGCCGAGCTCGCCGATCCGCTGCCGCTGGCCCATCACGCCTTCTTCGCGAGCTCACCGCGCGCACGCGCGAGCGCGCTGGCCAAGGCTGCGGTCCGCCGCACGGGATTCGCGCTCGCGCCCCGGCGGGCCGAGCGCTGGTTCACGGTGCACTACGCCTGCCTGACGGTCAGGCGATCGCTTCCATGAACAGCGACTCGGGACGCACGTCGATGCGCTCGACGTCCGGGCAGCGCCCGGCGCGGAAGCCCTCGCGGCGGATGTCGTGGAAGCCGGCCCGTTCGAGCGCGTCGCGGAGGTTGGCCTCGTTGTAGTGCCACCAGTGCCGGTGTCGCGAGCGCGAGCGCGAACGGCCCTGGAGGAAGCCCGCGAGGAAGGCGTCGGCCGCCGCCGGCTCGAAGGCGGCGATCTCCCGGTCGAGATCGGGCACCGCGATCCGCAGCACGGCCCCGGGTCGCAGGACGCGATGCAGCTCGCGCAGCGTCGCGTCCGCCTCCCCCGGCGTCAGGTGCTCGAGCACGTGCGCGCCGAACGCCGCCTCGAACGTGTCGTCGCCGTAGGGGAACCGGCGCGTCAGGTCGAGGTAGTGCAGGCGCGCGAAGCGCCCGTCCGCGTAGGCGGCCCAGCGCTCGTCGGACAGCCGGCCGAGGCGCCGCGCCAGCTTCGCCACCGCCGGCAGGCGCGCGATGGCCAGATGCGGCGTGACGTCGGTGTTGTGCCAGCCGGCGTGGACGTCGTCGAAGGCCCCGAAGTGCAGCCGCGTCTCGGCGGGGGCTCGGCGCCGCAGGAGGGTCACGCCCCGCAGCCTAGTTACCCTGCGGCGGATGCCGGCCCCCGTCGACGTCGCGGTGCTCTCGCCCGGGTCGACGCTCGGATGGCGCCGGGCGGACGCGGCGTTCGCGGCCGGCGTGCGCGAGGCGGGAGCGACGTGCACGGTCGTCCCGGTCGCGATCGGCCGCGCCGGCGCGCTGCGCGTGCATCCGGCGCTGACCGACGCCGTCGAGGCGCTCGCCGCCCGCCACGCCGCCGGGCGGCTCCCCCCGGCGCGCGCGCTCGTGCTCTCGACGATCACCGCCGTGCTGCTGCAGCGCCCCCGCCATCCCTACGCGATCCGCTTTGACGCGCTCGCGGCGGTCAACCGGCCCGGCGGCAGCGGCGCCTGGCAGCGGGCGGTCGAGCCGCACGCCCTCGCACGCGCCGACCTGCTGCTGCCCTGGAGCGCGGAGGGCGGCGCCCCGGCCCCGGCCGGGGCGCCCACGATCCCCGTCGGCGTCCCCGTCGAGCCGATCCCCGGCGCCGCACGGCGCGACATCGACGTGCTCGCCTATGCGGGCAACCCGGACAAGCGCCGGCTCGACGTGCTGAGCACCGCGCTCGCGGCCGGCGCGCGCGGGCGGCGCGTGGTGATCGGCGGGATCGAGTCCGAGCACGCGCGCCGCTGGCTGGCCCGCCGCGGCATCGCCGAGCCGGAGGGCGTCGAGTGGGCCGGGATCGTGCCGCGCGAGCGCTGGCTCGAGCTGCTCGGGCGCTCGCGGGCGTTCGCCAACGCGTCGCACTTCGAGGATCACGGCCTCGCGCCGCTCGAGGCGCTCTCGGCCGGCGCGCTGCTCGTCACCGTCCCGTCGCCGGGGCCGTATCCGGCGCTGGCGATGGCGCGCGCGCTGGCGCCGGAGCTCGTCGCCGCCGATCGCTCCCCCGCCGCGCTCGCGGCCGCGGTGGACGCGGCAGCGCGGGTGGGCGACGCCGACCTGCGCGCCTACGCGCAGCGCGCGGACGGGCTGCTCGCGCCGCACCGGCGCGAGGCGATCACCCGCACGATCGCCGAGCGGGTGCTGCCGGCGCTCGGCATCTAGCGCAGGCCGTCGTAGACGTCGTCCCAGATCCGCCCGACGGCCTGCATGCCGTAGCGGTCGTGTGCGCGCTGCGCGAGCGCCGCAGCGTCGAAGCGGTCGAGCTCGCCGGTCAGGCGCACGATCGCCGCGGCCAGCTGCTCCACCCGGCACGGCTCGACGAGGATGCCGGTGTCGTCGTCGACGACCTCGGGGACGCCGCCGACCGCGGTCGCGATCGCCGGGAGGCCGCTCGCCATCGCCTCCAGCAGCACGACCGGCAGGTTCTCGAAGCGGCTCGCGAGCACGAAGGCGTCCGCCGCGCGCATCAGCTCGGCGACCTGCTCCGGGCTGCGCGGGCCGAGCAGGCGGACGACGCCGTCGAGGCCCAGCTCGCGCACGAGCCCGCGCAGCTCGGCCTCGAGGCGCCCCGCCCCGACGATGTCGAGGTGCACGTCGGCGCCCTGGGCGCCGGCCGCGGCGACCGCGCGGACGAGATCGGCGTGGCGCTTCTTCTCGTCCAGCGAGGCGACGTTGAGCAGGCGGATCGGCCGGCCCTGCGGGCTGGGCCGCTGCTCCGCCGGCGGGTGGAAGACGGTCGTGTCGACGACGTTGGGGACGACCCGGTAGCGCCCGCGCGGCTGCACCGCCTCGAGCTGGCGGCGCAGGTCCTCGCTGACGGGGCAGACGAGGTCGGCATGACCGAAGCAGTAGCGCGCGAGCCGGAGGTCGGCGCCGTGGACGAGGCCGCGCTGGAAGGCCGTGAAGTGCTCGGAGACGACGACGGGGCAGCCCAGCCGGCGCCCGAGCAGCACCGCGGGAAAGCCGGCCTCGAACACGTGGGCGTGGATGACGTCGGGCCGCCAGCCCGAGCGCCGCAGCGACCGCAGGACGGCCTCCATGCCGACGAGCTGGGTCGCCATGCCGGCGGCCCGGACGCGCGGGCGGCGGTAGACGAGCCGAGTCGTCGGCACCGGCTCGGCCGGGTCCTCCCAGTGGCGGAAGAGCGCACGGCCGGACATCGGCTCCGGCGTGAAGGCCAGCACGCGGACGTCGTTGGTCGCGGCGATCGCGCGCGCCTGCTCGCGGCTGAACACGCCGAACACCGGCCTGTCCGGCCACGGGTACCACTTCGGCATGACGAGGACGCGGCGCCCGCTCACGAGCCGGCGTGCGCGAGCTTGTGCGGCTTCTTCTTCCTGCGCGCGGCCTTGAGCTGCTTCTTGCGCAGATCCGGGTCCAGCACGTAGCGGCCGTCGTCGAGCTTCGCGGCGAGGCCGGCCCGCTGCAGCCGCTTGCACACGACCGGGCAGCGCTTGCATCGCGGCGACGACGCGCAGCAGTGCTTCTTCGGCTTCACGACGCGGGCGGCGGCCACCCCTCCAGCCTAGTTAGGCTCCGCCCATGCCCGCCGCAGCCTTCGTCGACCGGCTCAATGAGCAGGTCGGCCACGAGTTCGCCGCCCACCAGCAGTACGTCGCGTGCGCCGTCTACTACGACGGCGAGACGCTTCCCCAGCTGGCGCGCTTCTTCTACCGCCAGGCGCTCGAGGAGCGCGGCCACGCGATGATGATGGTCCGCTACCTGCTCGACGCGGACGCGACGGCGACGATCCCCGGCGTGAGCGCGCCGCAGACCGAGTTCGCCGACATCGTCGAGCCCGTGGCGCTGGCACTCGAGCAGGAGCGCCGGGTGACCGAGCAGATCAACGCGCTCGCCGGCACCGCCCGCGAGGCCGGCGACTACACCAGCGAGCAGTTCATGCAGTGGTTCATCAAGGAGCAGGTCGAGGAGGTGGCGACGATGTCCGACCTGCTGCGCGTGGTCACCCGCTCGCAGCACGATCCGATGGACATCGAGGACTTCCTCGTGCGCGAGCACCCGGGCGAGGAGGGCGCCGACCCGACCGCGCCGCGCCCGGCGGGCGTGTGAGCTAGCGCCGGGCGCGGTCGCGCAGCACGCGCTCGTCGCCCACCCGCAGCGTCACGCGGGCGGCGTCGAGCGCCTCGAGCAGCGCCTGCGCGTAGCGGCGCGAGGTGCCGAGCTCGTCGCGCAGGCCCGCGATGGTGATCGAGCCGTCGCGGGTTATGCGGGCCTCGACGCGCGAGCGGACCTCCGCGAGCACGTCGGCGTGCAGGTGCATGTCGCGGCCGAGGCGGACGGCGCGGCCGTGCTCGCGCAGTGCGGCGAGGTCGGCGGTCCGGCCCACCTCAGCGTCGGGCGGCGGCTCGTGGCCGGCCGCAAGCAGGCGCTCCCCGGCGGCGAGCGCGGCGTCGCTCAGCGGGAGGGGATCCGGTCGCTCGGGCGCGGCCGCCGGCGGCTGCGGCGGGGGAGGCGGGGCGTCCGGCTCGCCCCGCTCGAGCCGGGCGAGCCGGGCGAGCAGGTCGCGCGAGGGCCCGTGACGCGGCGGCGAGGGATCGAGCACCACGCCGCCCCCGAGCGTGTCCGGCGGGGCGAGCGAGCGCAGCACGAAGCGGTCGCCGCGCAGCGCGACGAGCGGCTGCTCGAGCCGCAGCTGCGCGAAGCGCCCGCCGAGCTCGGCGAGCCGCGCCGGCACCTCGCGCGTCCCGTGGTGCACGGCGAGCCGGGTGCCGTGGTCGGGTCGCGCGTCCGGCGCGACCCACTCAAGCGCGGCGTCGAGCCGGAACGTCGGCCCGGGCAACGGCGCGCCCGCGGCGACCACGTCGCCGCGGCCGACCTCCTCGCGCCCGACCCCGGCCAGGTTGAGCGCGACGCGCTGGCCGGCGGCTGCGCGCTGCACCGGCGCGTCGTGGACCTGCACGGCGCGCACGCGCGCGCGCCGGCCCTCGGGCAGGATCACCACCTCGTCCCCCGGCGCCGCGACGCCGGACCACAGCGTCCCCGTGACCACCGTCCCCGCACCGCGGATCGTGAACGAGCGGTCCACGTGCAGGCGCAGCACGCCGGTCGCCCCGCCGCGCCCGGGCACGGTCGCGGCGAGCGAGTCCAGCGCGGTGCGCAGCGCGTCGAGCCCCTCGCCCGTGCGCGCGCTCACCGGCACGACCGCGGCGGCCTCCGGCAGCAGGCCGCGCGCCTGGTCCGCGGCGCGCGCCGGGTCGGCGAGGTCGGCCTTGGTCACCGCGACGACCCCGCGGGCGACCCCGAGCGCGGCGAGCACGGCGGCGTGCTCGCGCGTCTGCGGCATCACGCCGTCGTCGGCGGCGATCGTCATCAGGTAGAGGTCGATGCCGGTCGCCCCGGCCACCATGGTGCGCACGAAGCGCTCGTGCCCCGGGACGTCGACCAGCGAGAGCGCCCGGCCCGACGGAAGCGCCAGCCGCGCGTAGCCGAGCGCGATCGAGATCCCGCGGGCGCGCTCCTCCGGCAGCCGGTCGGTGTCGGTGCCGGTGAGCGCGCGGACCAGCGCTGTCTTGCCGTGGTCGATGTGGCCCGCGGTGCCGAGCGTGAGCGGATCGCTCATCGCGCGGCGCGGACGGCGGCCGCGACCGCGTCGAGCTCGTCCGCCGCCAGCGTGCGCGGGTCGAGCAGCAGCCGGCCGCCCTCGATCCGCCCGGCGACGGGCGGATCGTTCGCGCGCAGCCGGGCGGCGAGTGCGTCGGGATCGGCGTCGGCGAGCGCGACGACCGGCCCGGGCAGCTCGAGCAGCGGCAGCGCGCCGCCGCCCACCTTGGCGACCGCCGCGACGACGGCCGCGCCGTCCCCGATCGCCGCCGCGAGCCGCTGCGCCCGCGCCGAGAGCTCGTCCTCGGACACGGTCAGCATCGCCAGTACCGGCACCTCGCGGCGGGCGCGCTCGGGGTCGAGGTAGAGCCGCAGCGTCGCCTCCAGCGCGGCGAGCGAGAGCTTGTCGAGCCGCAGCGCCCGCGCCAGCGGATGCGCCCGGGCCGCGGCGACCGCCTCCGCCCGACCGGCGAGGATCCCCGCCTGCGGGCCGCCGAGCAGCTTGTCGCCGGAGAAGCACACGAGCGCCGCGCCCGCTGCGACCGAGCGGCGCACCGACGGCTCCTCGGCGAGCAGCGCGACGTCGTCGGCGAGCACGCCGGAGCCGACGTCGTCGATCACGGGCACGCCGAGCTCGCACAGCTCCTCGATCTCGACCTCCTGCACGAAGCCGAGCTGGCGGAAGTTGGACGGGTGCGCGCGCAGGATCGCGCGGGTCCGCTCGCCCAGCGCGCGCTCGTAGTCGGCGCGCCGGGTGCGGTTCGTCGTCCCGACCTCGACCAGCGTCGCGCCCGCCTGCGCGATCACCTCCGGCACGCGGAAGCCGCCGCCGATCTCCACGAGCTGGCCGCGCGACACCACGATCTCCCCTGCTGGACCGGCGAGCGCGGCCGCCGCGAGCAGCGTGGCGCCGGCGCAGTTGTTGACCGCGATCGCGTCCTCGGCGCCGGTAAGCTCGCGCAGCAGCGCCGCCACGTGCTCGTACCGCGAGCCGCGCGCCCCGGTCGCGACATCCCACTCGAGGTTGGCGTAGCCCTCCGCGGCCGCGGCGACGGCCTCGCGCGCGGCCGCGGCCAGCGGCGCCCGCCCGAGGTTGGTGTGGACGATCACGCCGGTCGCGTTGAGCACCCGCCGCAGCCGCGGCTCCGAGAGCGCGGTCGCCCAGGCGCGCGCCCGCGCGCCGAGGTCCGGGTCACCCGCGGCGCCGTCGAGCAGCTCGGCGCGGCGCTCGGCCAGCACCGCGCGTGCCGCGGCGACGGACACCGCCCGCGGCGCGTCGACCTCGGCCGCGAGGCGGTCGACCGCCGGCAGCCCGCGCAGGGCCGCGCCATCGGGCCGCTGAACCATGGCCCGAGGGTACCCTCCGCTGCATGGCCATCGAGGACAAGGACGCCGCCGACCTCTCGGTCGCCCCGGTCGTCGGCCCGGACGACCCGCGCCGCTTCACCGACTCCGGCATCGAGATCGACCCGCTCTACACCGAGGCCGACCTTCCCGAGCACCTCGACCTCGGCGAGCCCGGCGAGTTCCCGTTCACCCGCGGCGTGCACCGCGAGATGTACCGCAAGCGCCTGTGGACGATGCGCCAGTACGCCGGCTACGCGACGGCGAAGGAGTCCAACGAGCGCTACAAGTACCTCCTCGCCAACGGCTCCACCGGGCTGTCGATGGCCTTCGACCTGCCCACGCAGCTCGGCCTGGACTCCGACGACCCGCGCTGCCTCGGCGAGGTCGGCCGCACCGGCGTCGCGATCGACACGATCGAGGACATGCGGGCCGCGTTCGACGGCATCCCGCTCGACGAGGTCTCGACCTCGATGACGATCAACGCGCCCGCGGGCGTCCTGCTGCTGCTCTACGAGCTCGTCGCCGAGGAGCAGGGCGTCGCTGCCGAGCAGCTGCGCGGGACGGTCCAGAACGACATCCTCAAGGAGTACATCGCGCGCGGGAACTTCATCTATCCGCCCGAGCCGTCGATGCGGCTGACCACCGACCTGTTCGCCTACTGCCGCGAGCGCGTGCCGAAATGGAACACGGTCTCGATCTCCGGCTACCACCTGCGCGAGAAGGGCGCCTCGGCCGTCCAGGAGGTCGCCTTCACGCTCGCCAACGGCATGGCGTACGTGCAGGCGGCGCTCGACGCGGGCCTGAAGGTCGACGACTTCGCCCCGCGGCTCGCCTTCTTCTTCAACGGCCACAACAACGTCTTCCAGGAGGTCGCGAAGTTCCGCGCGGCCCGCAACATGTGGGCGCACGCGATGAAGGAGCGCTTCGGCGCGCAGGACCCGAAGTCGCAGACGATCCGCTTCCACACGCAGACCGGCGGCGTGACGCTGACGGCGCAGCAGCCGGTCAACAACGTCGTCCGCGTCGCGCTGCAGGCCTTCGCCGCGGTCTGCGGCGGCACCCAGTCGCTGCACACCAACGGCTACGACGAGGCGCTCGCGCTGCCGACCGAGCGCGCCGCCCGGATCGCGCTGCGCACGCAGCAGATCATCGCCTACGAGTCGGGCGCGGCCGACACCGTCGATCCGTTCGCGGGCTCCTACTACGTCGAGTCACTCACCGCCGAGATCGAGCGCCGCGCGTGGAAGCTGATCGAGCGCGTCGACGAGCTCGGCGGCTCGGTCAACGCGATCGCCTTCATCAAGAACGAGGTCGAGGAGTCGGCCTTCAGCTACCACGAGCGCTCGCGCGTCGGCCAGGACGTCGTGGTCGGCGTCAACCGCTACGTCGACGAGGAGCTCGAGGTCGAGGACATCCTGCGCGTCGATCCGGCGGTCGAACGCGGCCAGGTCGAGCGGCTGAAGGCGTTCAAGGACAACCGCGACCAGGAGCTCGCCGAGCGCCGGCTCGAGGACATCCGCGGCGCCGCGCGCGGGACCGACAACCTGCTGCCGGTGATCCGCCAGGCGCTCAAGGACTCGTGCTCGATGGGCGAGGTCTGCGGGGCGATGCGCGACGTGTTCGGGGAGTACCAACCGGAGCTCTGACCGTGGGCGTGGTGTAGAACCCCCACCGCCCCATGACCCGACTTCGCCTCGCCGCCACCGCGCTGGCCGCCTCCTTCATCCTCGCCGCACCCGCCGCCGCCCAGGCGAGCTTCACCGCCGCGCCGTCGCCCGCGACGGCGACCCAGGCGGGCTCCCACCAGGCGTTCGCGATCCACGCGGACTTCGCGAACGACCCCACGGGCGGGGCGCTCACCCTCCATCTGCCGCCCGGGCTCGTGGGCAACCCGCGTGGCGCGGGCATCGGATTCTGCAGCGAGGCGGCGTTCCGCAGCTCGACCTGCCCGGCCGATGCGCGCGTCGGGACCGCGCAGGCCAACGGCGGCGCCGCGAGCGGCGGGGTCTACAACCTCGAGCCCCAGGGCGGTGAGCCGGCCCGCCTCGGCATCGAGGCCGTCCCCCTCGGTCTCCCGCTGCTCGGCACGGCCTACAACGAGGCGGCGGTGACGGTGCGGCCCGACGGCGGCCTGGACTCGACGATCGCGTCGCTGAGCACGACGCTCGGCCAGGCGATCACCTCGCTCGACCTCACGCTCGACCGCTCGTTCATGACGCTGCCCACGTCCTGCGGGCCGGCCGTCACCGTCGTCGAGGCCGCGCACAACGATCCGCAGCAAGCGAGCTTCACGCCCACCGGCTGCGACGCCGTCCCGTTCGCCCCGGCGCTGAGCGCGACGGTCGATCGCCGCGGGCCCAAGGGCGCGCGCGGCAACCCCGCGCTGCACACCTCGATCACGCTGGCGCCGGGGCAGGCGTCGATCCGCACGGCGACCGTCGCCCTGCCCTCGCGGCTGACGCTCGACCTCCCCGCGATCAAGGCCGTGTGCACGTCCGAGCAGGCCGCCGCGGACACGTGCCCGGCGGGGTCGGCGGTCGGCACGGTCTCGGCGATCACGCCGCTGCTCGCGAACGGGCTCAGCGGGTCCGTGAACACGGTGCAGATCCCCGGCTCGCTGTTCCCCGGGCTGCGGCTCTCGCTCAACGGCGCGGCGGCGTTGCGCTTCACGGGAACGCTCGACCTCGCCAAGAGCATCACCGCGAAGTTCGACGGGCTGCCCGACGTGCCGCTCTCGAACTTCGACCTCACGTTCGTCGGCGGCGGGCCGCTGAAGCTGTTCGGCTCGGCCTGCGGCAAGGCGCTGAGGTTCACGGCGCAGCTCACCGGCCACAACGGCGCGACGGTCACCCGCACCGTGACCGCGACGGTGCCCGGCTGCCCCGCCACCGCCGCCGCCGC
>DATBDM010000172.1:0-4629 GCA_036269915.1 Solirubrobacteraceae bacterium
GACGCCGACCTGAACTCGATCGTGCGCTACGTCCGCTACGCCGCGCATCCCGACGACCGCGGCGGCTGGGGGATCAACCACCTCGGGCCGTTCCCCGAGGGACTCGTCACCGGCGCGGTGGTGCTCCTGCTGCTGGTCGGCCTGTGCCGCTTCATCGGCGAACGAGCGAGGCCGGTATGAGACGGGGCGGATGGTGGTTCTGGCTGCTCGCCCTGCTCGGGTTCGCGCGCCGGGAACGCCGCGACGAGGAGCCGCGCGAGCGGATCGTCGGGCCGGGCCTGCCCGCGCCGCGCGCCGAGCTGGCGACGATCGTGCTCCTCGCGCTGACCGCGGCGTGCGCGATCGCGTTCATCGTCTTCTACGGCGTCGGCGCGTCGACGCAGGTGCTGGGCGCATCGCTGGCCGGCGCCTTCGCCTTCCTCGCCGCCGCGCTGATCCTCGTGGGCAAGCGGGTCGTGGTGACCGAGGAGCTCGCCGAGGAGTACCCGGGCGAGCATCCCGAGGACGAGACGGCTGTCGCGCAGATCCTCGAGGAGAGCGGCTCGCGCATGACCCGCAAGCGCCTGCTCGGCACCGCGGCGGGCGTCGCCGCGGGATCGATCGGCGTCGCCCTGGCGGCGCCAGCGGTCTCGCTCGGCCCGTTGTTCGACAGCGGGCCGCTGTACGAGACGCCGTGGCGGAGGGGGCGCCGGCTGGTCGACGAGCATGGCAAGTCGATCCTCGCGTCCGACATCGAATCGGGCGCGTTCTACACCGCGTATCCGCAGGGCGCCTCCCGGAAGGACCTCGGCGCGCCGCTCGTCGTGATCCGGCTCGATCCCGCGACGCTCGAGCTGCCATCGGGCCGCGAGGGCTGGGCGCCCGAGGGGATTCTCGCCTTCTCGAAGATCTGCACGCACGCGGGCTGCGCGATCGCGCTCTACCGACACCCGCTGTTCGACCCGAGCGAGCCGCGGCCGGCGCTCGTCTGCCCCTGCCACTACTCGACCTTCGACCCCGCCCGGGGCGCAGAGGTGATCTTCGGGCCTGCCGGGCGACCGCTGCCGCAACTGCCGCTGATGATCGGCACGGACGGAGCCCTGCGCGCGGCAGGCAACTACTCGGGCGCCGTCGGCCCGGCATGGTCGAAGGTCCGCTCGCACCCGCCGAGGAGCGTCTGATGCGCGACGACGACGCGCTGCGCGAGCCGCTGCGCTTCATCGACGACCGCACCGGAGGGGCGACGTTCGCCCGCAAGGCGCTGCGCTACGTGTTCCCGGACCACTGGTCGTTCCTGCTCGGCGAGGTGGTGCTCTACGCCTTCGTCGTGCTCGTGGCCACTGGCATCTACCTCGCCCTCTTCTTCGAGCCGAGCCTGTCGGACACGATCTACACCGGCCCGTACGCACCGCTGCAGGGTGCGCAGATGAGCGACGCCTACCGCTCCGCGGTGGATCTGTCGTTCTCGGTCAAGGCGGGCCTGCTGATGCGCCAGACCCATCACTGGGCCGCGGACGTCTTCGTCGCCGCCATGGTCCTGCACCTGCTGCGGGTTGTCTTCACCGGCGCGTTCCGGCGCCCCCGCGAGCTGACGTATGTGATCGGCGTGCTGATGCTCTTCATCGCCCTCGTCGAGGGCTACCTCGGCTACTCGCTCGTCGACGACCTGCTGTCGGGCATGGGCCTGGCCATCGGCTATTCGGTGCTGCTCTCGGTGCCGGTGATCGGCGGCAATCTCGGGGAGCTGCTGTGGGGAGCGCCGTTCCCGGGCGATCCGGCCTTCGAGTCGCGCATGTACATCGCCCACGTGCTGCTGATCCCCGGGCTGCTCGCCGTCCTGATCGGCGGTCACCTCGCGCTGATCGCCTCGCGCCACCATACGCAGTTCCGCGGGCGCCTCGGCCAGAGCAACGGCCGGCTCGTCGGCGTCCCGGCCTTCCCGGGACAGGCGCCGCGCTCGCTCGGCCTGCTGGCGGCCGTCGCTGCCGTGCTCCTCGCCCTCGGCGGCCTGGTGCAGATCAACCCGATCTGGCTGTGGGGCCCGTACGAGACCGGGCTCGGCACCAACGGCGCGCAGCCCGACTGGTACCTCGGCTGGCTGATCGGCGCGCTGCGCCTGATGCCGGGGTTCGACGTGACGGCGGGGTCCTACACGGTGATCCCGAACCCGTTCTGGGGCGGCATCCTGTTCCCCACCGTCGTCGTCGCGGTCCTGCTCGCCTTCCCCTGGCTCGAGCGCCGGTGGACGGGCGACCGGGGGCGCCACAACCTGCTCGACCGCCCCCGCGACGCGCCGGGGCGGACCGGATTCGGCGTCGCCTTCCTGCTGTGGGTGTTCCTGATCTTCGTAGCCGGCTCGGCCGACCGGGCGACGGTCTTCTTCGGGCTCGACTACGAGACGCAGATCAAGGTCTACCGCGTGCTCGTCTGGGTGCTGCCGGTGATCGCCTTCTTCGTGGTGCGCCGCTTCTGCCGCGCGTTGCAGCGCGCGGAGGCGGTCGAGCGTGTGCAGCACGCAGCCGAGGCCGAGGCCGCCGCCGAGGTCGAGCGCGTCCCATGATCGTCGCGGCCGCGCTGCTCGCCTACGCCGCGCTCTACGGGCGGCGCGCGTTGCGGCTGGCCCGGCGGGGGCGCCCCGTGCCGGCCTGGCGGATCGCGTCGTTCGTCGCCGGACTGCTCGTGCTCGCGCTGGCGCTCAGCGGCCCGGTGGACAAGCTGGCCGACCGGCGCCTGTCCTGGCACATGGCCGAGCACCTGCTGATCGCCGACGTCGCGTCGGTACTCGTGGTGTTCGGGCTCACCGGGCCGCTGCTGGCTCCGCTGCTGCGCGCGCCGCTCGTCGGCCGCCTGCGCGCGCTCGCACATCCCGTCCCCGCCCTCGTGCTGTGGGCAACCGACTTCTGGCTCTGGCACGTACCGGCGCTCTACGACGCCACCCTGCGCCACGACGGCGTGCACGCGCTCGAGCATGGCTGCTTCTTCGTCTTCGGCGCCCTGCTGTGGATGCCGCTGTTCGGTCCGTTCCCGCGACCGGCGTGGTTCGGGGCGGGAGCGCAGCTGACCTACGTCCTGATCGTGCGCGTGGCGGCCGGCGTGCTCGCGAACCTGTTCATCTGGTCGGGCACCGCGTTCTACGCCGCCTACCCGCGGGTCGGCGATCAGAGCGCGGCGGGCGCGATCATGATGGTCGAGGACAGCGTCGTCCTCGTCACGCTGTTCGCCTGGCTGTTCCTGCGCTGGATGCGCGATGCCGGCGAGCGCCAGGAGCTGTCCGAGCTGGCCGCCCGGCTGCGCCGGCCCGTCGACGAGCCGCGCATCGCACGCGCCGTGGCGGCCGGACGCGGCGGCGAGCTGCGGCGGCGCCTGGAGGGGCCCCGAGCGTGAGCCGCCGCCACGCCACCCGCTGGCTGATCGTGGCCGGGATCCTGGCCGTTGCCGCGGTCGAGCTCGCGATCGCCGTCGCCGCCTCCAGCCGCGGCGAGGGCGGCCGGTCGGCGGCGGGCGCGCAGCCGCGGCTCGCGGTCGGCACGCTGCTCGACAAGCCGCTCGGCCGGCTGCGCCTCGTCGACGAGCACGGCCGCGCCACGTCGCTGGCGGAGTTCCGGGGGCGCTACCTGGTCCTCGCCCCGTCGCTGACGCTCTGCCACGAGGTCTGCCCCTTGACGACCGCCGCGCTGGTCCGCCTGCGCGCGCAGCTGCGTGCCCAGGGGCTCGGCGATCGCGTCACGGTGGCGGAGGCGACCGTCGACCCCTGGCGCGACACGCCGGCGCGCATCCGCGCCTTCCGGCGTCGCACGGGCGTCGACGTCCGCTTCCTCACGGGCTCGCGGGCGCAGATCCGGAGGCTGTGGCACGCGCTCGGCGTCGAGTACCACCGCGTCCCCCAGGACGACCCTCCCGACCGCGACTGGTGGACGCACCGGCCCGAGCGCTTCGACGTGACCCACAGCGACGGCGTGTTCGTCATCGACCCGCGCGGCCACTGGCGCGTCGCCGTCCCGGGGATGCCGATGACGACGGGACGGCTTCCGGCGCGACTCGCCTCGCTGCTCAACGGGGAGGGGCGCCACAACCTCCGCCATCCCGACACGCCCTGGAATCCCGAGGCGATCACCGACGATCTCCGCGCGCTCATGGGCCTGCCTCCGATCGCTCAGGGCGCACGCTCGAGCGCCGCGCCGGCGACGCCGTCGCCCGCCCCGGCCCCCGCGGGATCGGCTGCCGCGCTCGCCCGGCTGCGCGCGCAGGCGGGCGCCGTGCTCGGCGGCGGTGCGACGGCCTTCCGCACGCGCCTGCACGCGCTCCGTGGCCATCCGGTGATCGTCAACGAATGGGCGTCGTGGTGCCCGCCGTGCCAGGAGGAGCTGCCGCTGCTGGCGGCCGCCGCGCGCCGGTTCGACCACAGGGTCGCCTTCGTCGGCCTCGACGTCAACGACGACGCCGGTGCCGCACGGCGGTTCCTCGGCGCGCACCCCGTCGGCTATCCGAGCTACTCCGATCCCGGAGCGAAGGCGGCGAACGCGCTGGCGAGCTTCGTCGGGCTGCCCACGACCGTGTACCTGGACGGCAACGGCGTCGTCATCTCGGTGCGCACGGGCCAGTACGCGGACGCCGGCCAGCTCGAGCGCGACATCCGGCGCTACGCGCTCG
>DATBDM010000173.1:0-17356 GCA_036269915.1 Solirubrobacteraceae bacterium
AGGACGGGCGTGATCTTGTTGTCGAGCGTCGCGGCGCGGATCGCCTTGACGAGCATCTCCTTGGGGATCTCCTGCTCCTCGAGGATCAGCTCGACGAGCCCGTCGTCGTAGTCGGAGACCTCGTTGAGCAGGTGCTCGCGCGCGTCGGCGGCGGCGTCGACGAGGTTGGCCGGGATCTCCTCGATGGAGATGTCCTTGCCGAGGTCGTCCTTGTAGACGATCGCCTTCATGTTGATGAGGTCGATGATCCCGAGGAAGTCGCCCTCGGCGCCGATCGGCAGCTGGACCGGCACGGGATGCGCGCCGAGGCGGTCGATCATCGTCTGCACGCCACGCTCGAAGTCGGCGCCGATGCGATCCATCTTGTTGATGTAGGCGATCCGCGGGACCTTGTACTTGTCGGCCTGGCGCCAGACGGTCTCCGACTGCGGCTCGACGCCGGCGACGGAGTCGAACAGGGCTACCGCGCCGTCGAGCACGCGCAGCGAGCGCTCGACCTCGACCGTGAAGTCGACGTGGCCCGGCGTGTCGATGATGTTGATCCGATGACCGGCCCACTCGCAGGTGGTCGCGGCCGACGTGATCGTGATGCCGCGCTCCTGCTCCTGCTCCATCCAGTCCATCGTCGCGGCGCCCTCGTGGACCTCGCCCATCTTGTGGGAGCGGCCCGTGTAGTAGAGGATGCGCTCGGTCGTCGTGGTCTTGCCCGCGTCGATGTGGGCCATGATGCCGATGTTGCGGGTGTTCTCGAGCGTGTACTTGCGCGGCATGGGAAGAAGTCTTTCGTCGTCAGCGTGCGTCTCGTGTGGGTGCTGCCCGGCCCGGCGGGAGATGACGCGTCCCAGGCAGAAAAACGGGCCCTTGCGGGCCCAGGTGCTTCACACGAAGAACGGCCCGTGGCGGGGCTTATGTCGTTCGGTTCTCCATGTGAAGGATCCTCGGCCCACCCAGGCGGGCAACGCCGCCGAGCATCGCTGCACACCCCGCGGCGACGAAGAAGAATAGCATCGCCCCCGTGGCCCGTTTCCCCGCCCGCGGTGCCCTGGCGCTGCTCGGGCTCGTCGTCGCCGCGGGCCTTGAGCTCGCGGCCGAGCCGCTGACGCTGCGGGAGCTGCGGACGGGTGCGTCGGTCGTGCCCGCGAGCTCCGTGACCGCAGGTGCGCACCATGGCTATGCGTTGCTGGTGCTCGGCGTCGCCCTGCTCGTCCTCGGTGCCGCCGCGGTGGTCCGCCGATCGGTCCCCGCGGCGGCCGCGGCGCTGGTGGTGGCGCTATGCGCGGCGTTCGTGGTCGCGGCCATCGACCGGCCGGTGCTCGACGACACGGGCCTGGTCGGCGCGCGCCGCGTCCTGGCGCGCGCGCACGCGGGACCCGCGTGGCGCGTGGAGGTCGCCGGCGCGGTGCTGGCGCTGGCGAGCGCGGGTGGCGCGTTGGCGTTCGTGGTGGCGCCGGAGGGGGCGGCGGAGGGGGCGGCGGAGGGGGCGGCGGGGGCCGGCGCCGCGGCGGGTGGGCGCCGTCGGCGGTCGCGGTACCGCCGCTGAACGTCAACCCCGCATCGAGGGGGCGCCCGGGGCGGCGGGGCGGATTTCGTCGAATCGTCGCCGCGCGCGCGCGACCGTTCGACGTTCACCTCGTATGGCGATGTCTTCGTCGAACGGTCGGCCGGCGAGCGTGAGCGTTCGACGAAATCCATCTCGGGCCGGTGCCTTTCGTCGGGTCGTCGGCCGCGCCACCGCCGCCGCCCTTCGCGCCCGGCGCAACGTCGCATTGCGACGCGACGGGCGGCAGCTGTGCGACGTTGACAGCGCACTATCGCGGTCAACATCGCACTGTCCTCGTCCGTGGTAGGCAATGCGACGTTGTCCCCGCCCCACCGGCCGAGCCTCTCCCGCAATGCCGGGGTTGGCGTTCGCAGACGCCCGCACCCGAGGTAACCCGCAGCGCCCGACGCGGCACCATCACCTCAGTGGCCACGACCGACGCCGATCTCGTCCATCGCGCCCGCGCCGGCGACCGGGGCGCGTTCGCCGCGCTCGTGGAGCGGCACGTCGACGCGCTGCGGCGCGCGTGCCGCAAGGCGCTCAAGGATCCCGACGCCGCCGCCGACGCCGCGCAGGACGCGGTGCTGACCGCCCTGCTCTCGCTCGAGCGACTGCGGGACGGCGGCCGCTTCGGCGCCTGGCTCGTCGGCATCGGGCTCAACCACTGCCGCCACGCGCTGCGCACGCGCACCCACGCGGAGATCGGCGAGGCGCCCGCGGAGGCGCCCGACCTCGACGCCGCGCTCGACGCCGACGCCGCGGCGGCGCGGATCCGCGCGGCGATCGCGACGCTGCCGCCGGGTCAGCGCACCGCGGTCGAGCTCTTCTACCTCGCCGGCCTCACCCACGCCGAGGCGGCCGCCCACCTCGGCGTCCCGCCGGGCGCCGTCAAGGCTCGGCTGCACAAGGCCCGCCGCTCGCTGCGCGACCGTCTCGCCCCCGTCTGGAAGGAGCAGTTCGCCATGCCCGATCACCTCGTCCCCATCCACGTCGCCGACGTCCGCCGCGCGGGCGACCAGCACGTCGTCCTGCTCGCCGAGGAGGACGGCGAGCGCGAGCTGACGATCTGGGTGGGAGCGCCCGAGGCGACCCAGATCGCGGTGGCCGTGGAGGACGTCGAGCTCCCGCGGCCCTCGAGCCATCACCTGATGGCCGCGCTGATCGGCGCCGCCGGCAGCCGGCTGCGCGAGGTGCGCATCACCCGCCTGGCCGACTCGATCTTCTACGCCGACGTCGTGCTCGACGACGGCGCCCGCGTCGACGCGCGCCCCAGCGACGGGATCGTGCTCGCGGTCGTCGCGGGCGCGCCGCTGCTCGTCGCGCGCGAGGTGCTCGACGCGGCCACCGAGCGGCTCGCACCCGCGGCCGACGACGACGCGATCGCGGACCGGCGCGTCCTCGCCGACGAGGCGCGCGAGCGGCTCGCCCGCACCGCCGCGGAGCTCAAGCGCGCCTGACGCTCAGTCGATGCGGAGCACGAGCTTGCCGCGCACGTGCCCGTCCTCGAGGTGCTCGAAGGCCGCCGCCGCCTCGTTCATCGAGTACGTCCGCTCGACGTGCGGGCGCAGCCGTCCGTCGGCGATCTCGTCGCTCATCTCGGCGAGGTCGTACCCGCTCGGGCGCACGAAGACGTAGTGGCTCTCGAACCCCGGCCGGCGGGCCGGCGGCGACTTGATCGAGACGATGCGCCCGCCCCGGCGCAGCACCGAGAACGCCTGCTCCTGGGCGTCGCCGCCGAAGAGGTCGAACGCGGCGTCGGTGCCCTTCTCGCCCGCGAGCTCGTGGACCCGGGCGGAGACGTCGCCGAGCGTGTAGTCGACGGGCTCCGCGCCGAGCTCGCGCAGGAAGTCCTGGTTGCGGCCGGACGCAGTCGCGATCACCCGCGCCCCCCGTGCGACCGCGAGCTGGATCGCGAGGTGCCCGACGCCGCCGGCGCCGCCGTCGAGGAACAGCGTCTCGCCGCCGCGCAGGCCGAGCGCCTCGAGCGCCTGGTGCGCGGTGAGCCCGCAGAGCGGGATCGCGGCGGCCTCCTCGAAGGACAGCGACGGCGGCTTCGGCGCGAGGTATCCCTCCGGCACCGTCGTGTACTCGGCGAAGGTGCCGTACTGGAGGTTGTGGCGCCGGCAGTAGCCGTAGACCTCGTCACCGGGCCGGAACCAGGTGACGGCCGCGCCGACCCGCTCCACCACGCCGGCCGCGTCCCAGCCGAGGATGACCGGGAACGTCGCGGGGAAGGCGCCGGTCAGCCGGCCCTCGCGGATCGCCGCGTCGACCGGGTTGAAGGCCGCCGCGCGGACGCGGACGAGGACGCCGTCGGGCGCGACGGGCGGCGGGTCGAGGTCGAGCAGCTCGACCGTATCGACACCGCCCCACTCCTCGATGGCGACGGCGCGCATCGGCGCTCGTGCCGTCCTACCAGCGGTAGTGCGCGAAGGCCTTGTTGGCCTGCGCCATGCGGAAGATGTCGTCCTTGCGCTTGTAGGCGCCGCCCTGCTGGGACTGCGCGTCGAGCAGCTCGTTCGCGAGCCGCTGCGCCATCGACTTCTCGCGGCGGTTGCGCGCGAACTCGACGAGCCAGCGCACGGCGAGCGTGCGGGCACGGCGCTGCGGCACCTCGACGGGCACCTGGTAGGTCGCACCGCCGACGCGGCGGGAGCGGACCTCGAGCACCGGCGTGAGCGCCTTGATCGACGTCTCGAGCGCCTCGACCGGGTCCTTGCCCGTGCGCTCGGCGAGGATCGCCAGCGCGTCGTAGACGATGGTCTCGGACTTGGACTTCTTGCCGTCCTGCATCACCCGGTTGATGACCTGCTGGACGAGCTTGGAGCGGTGGAGCGGGTCCGCCTCGATGACGCGGGCCCCTGCGGCAGCACGACGCGGCATTACTTGGCCTTCACGCCGTACTGGGAGCGGGCCTTCTTGCGGTCGGACACGCCGGCCGCGTCGAGCGTGCCGCGGATCACCTTGTACCGCACGCCAGGCAGGTCCTTGACGCGGCCACCGCGCACGAGCACGACGGAGTGCTCCTGCAGGTTGTGGCCCTCGCCGGGGATGTACGCCGTGACTTCCATCCCGTTCGTGAGCCGGACACGCGCGACCTTGCGCAGCGCCGAGTTCGGCTTCTTGGGCGTGACGGTGTACACACGGGTGCACACCCCGCGACGCTGGGGCGCCGCAACACGCTTCTTGCGGCCCTTGCCGGACTTGAGGCCCGGGGTGGCCAGCTTCTTCGTCTTGGGGTTGCGGCCCTTGCGGACCAGCTGGGACGTCGTGGGCATACAGCGCGGCAGTCTAGCAATGGGCCCGCGGCCGGCTAATGGCCGTCCCCGGCCCCCGGGAGGCGCACGACGCTCACGAAGAACTCGTCGATCTGGCGCACGACCTCGATGAAGCGGTCGAAGTCGACGGGCTTGGTGACGTACGCGTTGGCGTGCAGGTCGTAGGAGCGCAGCACGTCCTCCTCCGCCTTGGAGGTCGTGAGCACGACGACGGGGATCGACCGCAGCGCCGAGTCCTCCTTGACCTCGGCGAGCACCTGGCGCCCGTCCTTGCGGGGCAGGTTGAGGTCGAGCAGGATCAGCCCTGGCCGCTCGGCGTCCGCGTGGGGTCCCTCCTGGCGCAGGTACTCGAGCGCCTCGACGCCGTCCGCGACGACGTTGAGGTGGTTGCGCACCTTGTTGAACTCGAAGGCCTCCTCGATCAGCAGCACGTCGCCCGGATCGTCCTCGACGAGCAGCACCTCGATGATGTCGGTCGGCTCGATGGTCATGTCGCTGCTGGCTCCTCGGTGTCGGGAAGGGTGAAGCGGAAGGTCGTGCCGGGCCGCGCCTCGGTGTCGAGCCAGATGCGCCCGCCGTGGTGCTCGACGATCTTGCGGCACATCGCCAGCCCGATGCCCGTTCCCTCGTAGCTCACGCGCGTGTGCAGGCGCTGGAAGATGACGAAGATCCGCTCGGCGTACTCCGGTTCGATGCCGATGCCGTTGTCGGCGACGGAGATCTGCCAGCCGTCGCCGTTGCGCTCGGCGTCGACCCGCACCCGCGGGGGATCGTCGCCGTGGAACTTCAGCGCGTTGCCGACGAGGTTCTGGAAGACGAGCGCGAGCAGGCCCGGGTCGCCGAGGACGGTCGGCAGCTCTCCGGACTCGACGGTCGCCCCCGTCTCCTCGACGCGCGCCGCCAGGTTGCCCTCCGCACGCTGGAGCATCTCGTTGAGATCGACGGGCTCGTGCTGGTGGCTCATGCGCCCGACGCGCGAGAAGGCGAGCAGGTCGTTGATCAGATCCTGCATCCGCCGGGCGCCGTCGACCGCGTAGTGGATGTACTGGTCGGCGCGCTCGTCGAGCTGCCCGGAGTAGCGGCGCTCGAGCATCTGGCAGAAGCTCGCCACCTTGCGCAGCGGCTCCTGCAGGTCGTGCGACGCGACGTAGGCGAACTGCTCGAGCTCGGCGTTCGAGCGCTGCAACTCCTGCGCCTGGCGGTCGAGCTCCTCGCGCGCGCGCTCGACCTCGCGGATCTCCTCCACGATGCGGGCGCGCATCGCTTCCGTGTCGGAGCCGAGGTCGACGATGTCGCGCGCCCCGTCGGCGTGGATCGGGCGCTCGAACTCGCCGGCGGCGACGCGGCGGACGCGCTCGGCCAGCGCGCCCATGGGCCGGATCACCTGGCGGCGCAGCCCCACCGCGGCGAGCGCCAGCGCGAGCAGCAGCACGATGCTCGACGACCACACCACCACCGAGACGAGCGTCGCGTAGTCGCGCAGCTGAGAGCGCGCGCGCACGCGCGCGGCGTCGAGGTCGCGCTGGAGCACGCCGAGGGCGCCGCGCAGCGCGTCGAAGGACCTCTTGCCCTGCGACACGCGGGCGGCCCCGGGACCGGTCCCGCCCCGGCGCACCTCGTCGATCGCGGGCATCGCGAAGCCGGTGCGCCATGCCTTCGTCCGCGCTCCCACGGCGGCGAGGTTGCGGCGCAGACCGGGCAGGTCCTCGTCGGTCACCAGCCCGTCGAGCTGCCGGAGCTTCTGCGCCTCGATGGTCAGGCCGCTGCGATAGGGCTGCAGGAACTGCTCGTGGCGGCCGAGCAGGTACCCGCGCACGCCGGTCTCCTGGTCGACGAGCGCGGCGTCGAGCTGGTAGGCGGCGGCGATCGCCGGGTCGATGCGGTCGGCCAGCGCGGTGCGGGCATCGGAGAGCCTCGCGAGGGTGACCAGGCTGAGGATCAGGCCGACCCCGGCCACCACGGCGAGCACGCCCGCCGCGACCGCGAACCAGCCGAGCACCCCGAGGCGCGGCCGCCGTTCCGGCGCGACCGCGGTCACCCGACCTCGGAGACCAGCAGGACGGCCACGTCGTCGAGCAGCGCGCCGCCGTTGAGCGCCTCCGCCTGCTCGACGAGCGACCGGACGAGCGCGCCGGGGCGGCCGCCGTGCTCGAGCAGCGCCGCGACGGCCATCGCGACCAGGCCGGACTCGCCCAGCCGCGCGGGGCCCGCGCCGACGCGACCCTCGATGAGGCCGTCGGTGTAGAGCAGCAGCCCGAAGCCCTCCGGGAGCGCGATCTCGCGCGCGGGCCAGGTCGCGTCGGCGATCACGCCGAGCGGCGGGCCGCCGCGCTCCGGCGTGACCGGCGTCGCGGCGCTGCCGACGAGCACGACCGGCAGCGGGTGGCCGGCCACGCGCAGCACCGCGCGGCGTCGGTCGGGATCGATCGAGACCATGCACAGCGTCGTGAAGACGCTGGTGTCGTGGCGCTCGGCGACGAGCACCTCCTGCAGGGTGTTCAGCAGCGTCTCGGGAGGGGTCGCGGCCATCACCAGCGTGCGCCAGGCGATGCGCAGGAACACGCCGAGCGCCGCCTCGTCGGGACCGTGCCCGCAGACGTCGCCGATGATCGCGTGCACGACGCCGTCGCGAGCCTCGACGGCGTCGTAGAAGTCGCCGCCGAGCAGGGCCCGGCGGCGGCCGGGACGGTAGTGGGCGGCGAGCGCGAGCCGCGGGTCGGAAACGAGCGGCGTCGGCAGCAGGCCGCGCTCGAGGCGCGCGTTCTCCTGCGCGTGGATGCGGGCCGCCTGCAGCTGCGACTGCGCCTGCTCGGCCCGGCGCCGCTCGACCGCGTAGCGGATCGCCCGCCAGAGGACGTCGCCGTCGACCTTGCCCTTGATCAGGTAGTCCTGCGCGCCGGCCGCGACCGCCTCGATCCCGCGCAGCGTGTCGTCGAGCCCGGTGAGGACGAGGATCGCGGGCGCGTCCGCGGACTCACGCAGCTCGAGCAGGCCGGTCAGCCCGGTCGAATCGGGCAGGTCGAGGTCGAGCAGCACGCAGTCGGCGAAGCGCGCCTCGCCCTGCAGCGCCTCGCCGAGCCGGCTCGCCCGCCGCAGGTCGACCGGCGCGCCCGCCAGCTCGAGCAGGTCCTCGACCAGCAGCGCGTCGCCGTCGTCGTCCTCGACGAGCAGCACGCGGAGCAGCTCCGGGCTCGTCTCGAGCGTGCCGGGAGCACTGGTCGGGGGGACGGGCATATCGCGCCCGCCGCAGTCTAGCCCCGGGTCAGGCTACGCAGCCGCAGCTTCGCCGAGCGCCTCGAAGAGGTCCTGGTAGGGCTGGCCGGTGGCGTCGGCGACCGGGCGGTAGGTGACCTTCCCCGCGACGACATTGACGCCCTTGGCCAGGCCGGGGTTCTCGCGCGAGGCGCCGGCGACGCCCTCGTCGGCGACGTGGAGGACGTACGGCAGCGTCGCGTTGGTCAGCGCGCGCGTCGAGGTGACCGGCACCGCGCCGGGCATGTTCGCCACGCAGTAGTGGATGACCCCGTCGACGTCGTAGGTCGGGTCGCTGTGCGTCGTCGGGCGCGAGGTCTCGAAGCAGCCGCCCTGGTCGATCGCGACGTCGACGAGCACGGCGCCCGGCTTCATCAGCGAGAGCTGCTCGCGGCGGATCACGTACGGGGCCTTCGCGCCGTGCACGAGCACCGCGCCGATCACCAGGTCGACGTCGGGGAGGCGCTGCTCGATGTCGAGCGTCGACGCGTAGCAGGTGTCCGCGCGCCCGCCGAAGGCGATGTCGAGCTCGCGCAGGCGGTCGATGTTGCGGTCGTAGACGTAGACCGTCGCCTCCATGCCGAGCGCGATGAAGGCGGCGTTCATGCCGACCACGCCGCCGCCGATGACCATCACGTTCGCGGCCGCGACGCCGGGGACGCCGCCGAGCAGGATCCCGCGGCCGCCGAGGGGCTTCTCGAGCATGAAGGCGCCCGCCTGAGTGGCGATCTTGCCCGCCACCTCGCTCATCGGGGCGAGCAGGGGCAGCCGGCCGCGGTCGTCCTCGACGGTCTCGTAGGCGACGCAGGTGGCGCCCGACTCGACCAGCCCGCGGGTGAGCTCGGCGTCCGGCGCGAGGTGCAGGTAGGTGAAGAGCGTGTGGCGCGGCTCGAGCATCGCGACCTCGCCCGGCTGTGGCTCCTTGACCTTGACGACCATGTCGGCCTCGGCGAAGACGCTCGGCGCGTCCGGGAGGATGCTCGCGCCCTGCTCCTGGTACTCCTCGTCGGTGATCGCCGATCCGAGGCCGGCGCCGGCCTGCACGACCACCTCGTGCCCGTGCTCGACGAGTTCGCGGACGCCGGCCTGCGTGAGCGCGACGCGGTACTCGTCGGTCTTGATCTCGGTGGGGACGCCAACCTTCACGGTGATTTCGCCTTTCGGTTCTAGGGACGGATCAGCTCGCGCCCCCGCAGGGCGAGCCAGAAGTCGATGCGATCGCGAGCGGAGTCCAGCGAGCGGCCGGTGAGCTCCTCGACGCGGCGGATGCGGTAGCGCAGGGTATGGCGGTGGCAGTAGAGCTGGCGGGCCGCCCGCTCCCACTGGCCGTTGCACTCGATGAACGCCTCGAGCGAGCGCATCAGCTCGCCGCCGTAGGTGCCCTCGCCCTCCTCGATCGGCGCGAGGATCGAGTCGCAGAACAGGCGCAGCGCCTCGTCGTCCTGCAGCGAGAGCAGCAGCTGGAAGGAGCCGAGGTCGCGGAACGTCGCGAGGCCGCCCGGGTGTGCAGGGCCGCCGTTGGTCGAGCCCGCGCCGGCGAGCTCGCGCGCCTCCAGCGCGCAGCGCGCCTCGTGGAACGCCCGCCGGGTCTCCCCCGGGGCGACGGCGCGGCCGGCGCCGGCGTCGAGCGCGACGCCGACCTCGGCGCTGACCCGAGCGCGCAGCAGCTCGGCGAGGGCGAACAGCTCCTCGTCGTCGCCCCGGCCGGGTGCGATCAGGGCGCAGGAGAAGCGCCCGGTGCCGGCGACCAGGCCGGCGGGCGCCTCCTCGGCGACCGCGCGGGCGAGCGAGTCCTCGACCGCCGCCTTGGACTGCCGCGGCGGGGCGAGCACGAGCACCGCGGCGGTGTCGCGCAGGCCGAACGGCTCGAGCCGGCGGCCGAGGTCGGCGCCCTCGAGCTCGCCGGAGACCATCGCGGAGAGCACGTCGCCGGCGAGCCGGCGCTCGGTCTCGTCGGCGACCCGGCGGCGCAGCAGCTCGAGCGCGACGATCGTGACGGCTTGGTGCAGCGTGAGCCGATCGAGCTCGGACAGCGCGCCCTGGTCCTTGGCGGCGACGAGCCAGGCCTGCGGCGCGGGCACCTCGCCCCCGCCGTTGCCGTCGGGCGTGCGCGCGACGGGCAGCGCGAGCGCCCGGCCCTGGAGCGCGCCGCCCGGCGCCCAGCCGCGGCGCGCGCCGTTGCGGGCGCGCTCACGCAGCTCGTCGGCGACGGCCTCGACCGTCTCGTCGGCGAGCGGGTCGCGCGCGGCGTGCGACGCGAGCAGCTCCCCGCGCGCGTCGAAGATCATCGCGGGGCCGCCGATGATCGACGACAGCGCGCCGGCGACGCCCTCCAGGCCGCGCTCGGAGAGGACGATCCGCTCGAGCCGCTCGTGCGCGGAGAGCGCGCGCTGCAGGACGGCGTAGTGCTCGTTGACGAGGTGCGCGAAGGCCTTCTCGGTGACCGCGATGAACGGGACCTCGTAGGGGACCTCGAAGAGCGCGAAGCCGAGCTCCTCGGCGGTCTCGACCATCGCGGGCGGCAGCTTGTCGTGAGCGAAGCCGGTCCCGTAGCCGAGACCGGAGAGCCCGTGCGACGCGAGCCGCGCGACGTACTCGCGCTGCTGGTCGGGCTGCTCGAGCGCCATGCCGGTGGTGAGCAGCAGCTCGCCGCCCGACAGCCACGGTGTCGGGTCGAAGAGCTCGGAGATGTGCACCCAGCGCACGGGCTTCTCGGCGCCGGCGGCGCCGGCGACGAGGCGCAGGTCGAGCTCCGAGACGAGATCGCCGAGGGTCAGCATGGCCTGGTCACGCCAGCCCGAGCTGGCGCGAGGCGCCCTCGAGCGCGGGACGCAGGACGGACTCCATCTCCGCGAACTCCTCCGAGCCGGCGACGAGCGGCGGCGAGAGCTGGACGACGGGGTCGCCGCGATCGTCGGCGCGGCAGATCAGGCCGCGGCGGAAGAGCTCGGAGGAGAGGTAGTCGTCGAGCAGGTGGTCGCCCTCCTGCTGCGTGAACTCCTCCTTGGTCTCCTGGTCCTTGACCAGCTCGATCGCGAGGAAGTAGCCCATGCCGCGTACGTCGCCGACGATCGGGATGTCACGCAGCGAGTCGAGCATGGCCTTGAACGCGCCCTCGTGCTCGCGCACGCGGCCGTTGAGGTCCTCGCGCTCGAAGATCTCGATGTTCGCGAGCGCGACCGCGGCAGAGATCGGATGACCCCCGAACGTGATCCCGTGATCGAATGACTCGTTCCCGTGAGCGAATGGCTCGAACACCTTGTCGTGGGCGATCACGGCGCCCATCGGCGCGTACGCGGAGGTCAGGCCCTTCGCGGTTGTGATCAGGTCGGGCTCGTAGCCCAGGCGGGTCGCGCCGAACCACTCCCCGAGCCGGCCCCACGAGCAGATGACCTCGTCGGAGACCAGCAGGATCCCGAACTCGTCGCAGATCTCGCGCACGCGCGCCCAGTAGCCGTCGGGCGGGACGAGGCAGCCGCCCGAGTTCTGCACCGGCTCGAGGATCACCGCCGAGACGGTCTCGGGACCCTCGAAGAGGATCCGCTCGCGGATCGCCTCGGCCGGGTCGTCGGACTCCGGGCGGTAGGGGTTCGTGTTCGGGGCGTGGCAGGAGCCCGGGAACAGCGGCTCGAACGGCCGCCGCGCCTCGGGGATGCCGGTGACGGTGAGCGCGCCCATCGTCGTGCCGTGGTAGGCGAGGTGGCGGCTGACCGCCTTGTAGCGGCCGGGGTTGCCGGTCACCTTGTGGTACTGACGGGCGAGCTTGAGCGCGGACTCGACCGCCTCCGAGCCGCCGCTCGTGAAGAAGACTCGGTTCAGGTTGGGGGGCGCGAGCTCGGCGACCTTGGCGGCGAGCTGGATCGACGTCGGGTGCGCGAAGGACCAGTTCGTGAAGAAGGCGAGCTCCTTCGCCTGGCGCGCGCCGGCCTCGGCGAGCTCGTCGCGGCCGTGGCCGGCGTTGACGCAGAACAGCGCGGCGAGCCCGTCGAGATAACGCCTGCCGTGCTGGTCGTAGACATGGCAGCCCTCGCCGCGCACGATGATCGGGACCTCACGCTGGTCGAACGCGCCCATGCGCGTGAAGTGCATCCACAGGTGGCGCTTCGCCAGCGCCTGCAGCTCGTCCGTCCCGATCGGCTCGGTGACCGCCATCAGTCTCCTCGATGTTCCAGTTCGGCGATCCTGGTTCGCCGATTCGGACAACGGTATCTGGGAGCTGGCTCGGGCTCAAGGTCGGCGACGAGGGAGGCCGTCTCGGGGCGCGGTGTGTCGCGAGACAGTCGCTATTCGACGGTCGTGCGCCACACCCCCGGCGAGCGGGGGCGAATCTCCGAGCTGTGTCGCCTCACGGTCGCTATGCGACCGAATCGCGACACACCCATCGGCCAGGCGCTCGCGCGCCTGGCGTCCCGCCGCCACGGCATCGTCACGCTCGAGCAGCTGCGCGGACTCGGATACAGCGACAGCGCCATCGCGCGGCTCGTCCGTGCCGGGCGTCTCCATCGCCTCTACCCGGGGGTGTTCGCGGTCGGGCACACGACGCTGACCACGGAGGGCCGGCTCCTTGCAGCCGTGCTCGCCTGCGGACCTGGGGCCACGCTCAGCCACTCCGGTGCCGCGTGGTTGTGGGACCTTCGCCGCGACGCCGGCAGTCTCGTCCACGTCACCGTGCCTACGACCAACGGCCGGCGACCGCCGCGTGGGATCGCCATCCACCGCACCCGCCGCCCGATCGAGTCGACGATGCGCGACGGGGTTCCGGTGACCACGCCGATGCGCACGCTCGCCGACCTCGCCGACACGCTGCCGCAGCGCCAGCTCGAGAAGGCGCTCGAGCAGGCGCACGCGCTCAAGCTCCTCGACGTCGCGGCCATCGACTCCCTGCACGCCGCCGGGCGCCGCGGTCCTCGACGCATCCGACAACTCGTCCGTCAGCACGACATCGAGCACACCCACACCCGCTCCGAGCTCGAGGACGCGGTGCTCGCGCTCTGCGACCGGTACGGCATCCCGCGCCCGCGCACGAACGTGCTCATCGAGGGCTACGAGGCCGACTTCGCCTGGCCCGAGCAGAGGCTGATCGTCGAGGCCGACTCCTGGCGGCACCACTCGAGCCGCCGTAACTTCGAACACGACCGTGCGAAGGACGCCGACCTCACCGCGCGCGGCTGGCGGGTGGTCCGGCTGACGCACGCGCGCATCACGAGCGAGCCGGACGCGATCGCCCGGCTGCTCCGCGAGCTCCTGGCTACGCCGCGGCGGCTTCCGCCGCGCGCATGGGCGGCGGGGTGACGAGCGCGGCGACGATGACGAGCACGAAGGCGAAGGCCTGGACGCACATGCCGACCGTGTCGGTGGGCATCGGGTCGCCGAAGACGATGATGCCGCCGAGGATCGTCGAGACGTTCGCGGCGGTGGAGGTCGCGGCGATCACCGGGACCGCCTCGCCGTCCTGCAGGCCACGGGCCGACGCGTAGAACGCGGCGATCGAGGCGAAGATCGTGACCGCGAGCCACGGGGAGCCGACGATGCCGACGAGGCCGCCCGAGCCGGTCAGCGCCTTGATGGCGACGTCCGAGACGCCGAAGAGCACGCCGGCGGCGGCGCCGAGCATGATCCCGTGGTGGTGGTCCGGCGCGCCGATGCGCGGACCCGAGATCAGCAGCGCGCCGATCGCGAGCATCCCGCCCTCGAAGGCGAGCATGCCGGCGAGCGAGTAGGTCGAGTGCGCGCCGTGGACCGCCGGGAGGGTGACGACGAGCAGGATCAGCCCGAGCGCGGTCATGGCGACGCCGAGCCACTGCCGGCGGCCGACCTCGAACCCGAAGATCCGCTCGGCCAGCACGGCGAGGATCACGACGCCGGTGGAGAGCACCGCCTGGACGACCGAGAGCGGGGCCATCGCCATGGCGGCGACGTGGAAGGCCCAGGCGCCCATCGCGACGAGCATGCCGATCGCGAACCAGCGGGAGGCGAACAGCGCGCGACCGCTGCGGAGCGGATGGCGCATGTCGACGCGGGGGGCCGCGCAAGCGCCCTTGTGCTTGTACAAGAAGCCCAGCTGCGTGGCGATGGCGCACGCGAAAGCGAGCAGGATGCCCAGTTGAAGCGTCACGAAATCCAGTGCGGTTGATTGCCCCCGGCCCCTCCGGCCGAGGTGCTACCTACATCGACTCATAAGGTTCCCGCCTTGAGTCGAGTCGGGCAGACTAGCGGCGGTGTCTAAATGTTCGCCCCCGTCCGTCCCACTCTCCTCATCGACGTCGACGGGGTGCTGTCCCTCTTCGGGTTCGACTTCGCCGACCCTCCTCCAGGATGCCCCGTCTCGGTCGACGGCACGCCTCACTGGCTCTCATCCGAGGCCGGCGCGCATCTCGTCCGCCTCTCCACGACGTTCGACTGCGTCTGGTGCACGGGCTGGGAGGACCGCGCCGAGGACCATCTCCCTCGCCTCCTGGGCCTCCCGGGCGGGTGGCGTCACCTGAGCTTCGGTGAGGCAAAGGGCCCGCATGGGCACTGGAAGCTGGGCGCCATCGACGCCCACGCCGGTCCGCACGCGCCCGTCGCCTGGATCGACGACGTGCACGGCGAGGCCTGCGTGCGCTGGGCCGCCGAACGGCCGGGTGAGACCCTGCTCATAACGACGAACCCCGCGGTGGGGCTCACCGCGGGGCACGTGCATGAGCTCGAGGCCTGGGCGGCGCGAGCCGCCCCGGCCTACTAGGGGGTCAGACCCCGAGCCCTACGCGGCGCCGGGTCAGGCGCCGCGTAGGGGTCTGACCCCTGCTACGAGCGGTCCTTGTCGTCGCCACGGGCCGGACCCTCGAGGTCCGAGCCGATGTCGTCGAACGAGCCGCCCGTCGTGCCGAAGCCGGCGTTGATCTCGTCGAGCTCGGTCGTATCGAACGCGGGGCCGAAGCCCTGCAGCCCGTCGCCGTCGTCCAGGCCCAGCTCGGCGGCGAGGTCGTCGCCCTCGAGCAGCCCGATGTCGTCGATGCCGCGGGGGAGCGGCTCCGACGGCTCGATCTCGATCGTGCGGTAGCGCTTGAGGCCCGTGGCCGCCGGGATGAGCTTCCCGATGATCACGTTCTCCTTCAGGCCGGCGAGGCGGTCCACCTTGCCCTCGAGGGCGGCGTCCGTCAGCACCTTCGTGGTCTCCTGGAAGGAGGCCGCCGAGAGGAACGAGTCCGTGGCCAGCGACGCCTTGGTGATGCCGAGGATGACCTCGGCGAACGCCGCGGGCTCCTTGCCGTCGGCGATCACCGCGTTGTTGATGCGGGCGAACTCGTGCCGGTCGACCAGCTGGCCGGGCAGCAGGTTGGTGTCGCCCTTCTGGTCCACGCGGACCTTCTTGAGCATCTGCCGCACGATCAGCTCGATGTGCTTGTCGTTGATGTCCACGCCCTGCGACTTGTAGACCTCCTGCACCTCCTTGACGAGGTACACCTCGGTCGCGGTGCGACCGCGGAGGTCCAGCAGCTCGTGCGGGTACAGCGAGCCCTCGTTGAGCTGCGTACCGGCCTCGATCTTCTGGCCCTCGTCGACGTGCAGGCGCGTACGGCGCGGGAACGTGTGGCGGTGCTCCTCGCCGGCGTCGTCGGTGATGACGACGGTGCGCGACTTGTCGGTGTCCTCGACGGACACGACGCCGCCCACCTCGGCGATCTTCGCCAGGCCCTTCGGCTTGCGCGCCTCGAACAGCTCCACGATGCGCGGCAGGCCGTGCGTGATGTCCGCGCCGGCGACGCCGCCGGTGTGGAACGTACGCATGGTCAGCTGCGTGCCGGGCTCGCCGATCGACTGCGCGGCGATGATGCCCACCGCGTCGCCGACCTGGGCGGTCTTGCCCGACGCCATCGAGCGGCCGTAGCACGCCTGGCACACGCCCGTGTTCGCCTCGCACTTGAGCACGGAGCGGACCGGCACGGTGGCCGGCGCCGAGCCGTTGCCCGCGGCGAGCTGGGCGAGCGCCTCGCGCGTGATGTCCTCGCCCTTGGCGACGACGACCGTCTTGCCGAGCTTGATGTCCTGCGCGGCGAAGCGGCCGGCGAGCTGCTCGTTGAGCTGCCCGTTCTCGGCGAACAGCGGCGCGTCGAGGTACTCCTCGGTGCCGCAGTCGGCGAGCCGGATGATCACGTCCTGCGCGACGTCCACGAGACGGCGGGTCAGGTAGCCCGAGTCCGCCGTGCGCAGCGCCGTGTCCGCGAGGCCCTTGCGGGCGCCGTGGGTGGACGTGAAGTACTCGATCACGTCGAGGCCCTCCATGAAGTTCGCCTTCACGGGCCGCTCGATGATCTCGCCCTTCGGGTTGGCCATCAGGCCGCGCATGCCCGCCAGCTGGCGGATCTGCTTGAACGAGCCACGGGCGCCGGAGGAGGCCATCATGTAGATCGAGTTCAGCTCATCGTTCTTCTCGATGTTCTGGATCATCGCCTCGCCCACCTCGTCGGTGGCCGCGTTCCACTGGTTCGTGACCGCGAGGTGGCGCTCCTCCTGCGTGATCAGGCCGTCCTCGTACTGCTCCTGGACGGCGGCGACGCGCTCCTCGTACTTCGCGAGGATCTCGCCCTTGTTCGGCGGGATCACCACGTCGTTCTTGGAGACGGTGACGCCGGCCTGGGTCGCGTAGTGGAAGCCCAGGTCCTTGAACGCGTCGAGGACCTGCGAGATCGCCGAGGCGCCGAACGACTGGATCAGCTCGTCGATGAACGCGGTGACGTCGCGCTTCTTGAGCGTGTCGTTCATGAAGCGGTAGGCGGAGCGGTCGAACTCCTCCCCCATCGCCTCCTCGAGCGCACGCTCGATCTTGTCGTTGAAGATGATCCGGCCCACGGTCGTGAGCGTGTGGCTGCCCTCGGTCGCACCCTCGGTACGCGCCTGTGAGCGGTACTCGGCGGTCGTGTGCAGCTCGACCATCCCGTGCTCGTAGGCCAGCTCGGCCTCCTGCGCGGTGCGGAACGTGTACGGCTTGACCTCGGCACGGTCCATCGCGCCCAGCTCGGCCTCCGACGGCCCGTACGTGAGGTAGTACGTGCCCAGCACCATGTCCTGCGACGGCGTCGCCAGCGGCGCCCCGTGCGCGGGGGACAGGATGTTGTTGGAGGAGAGCATCAGCACGCGGGCCTCCGCCTGCGCCTCGGCGCTCAGCGGGAGGTGGACCGCCATCTGGTCGCCGTCGAAGTCCGCGTTGAACGCGTGGCAGACGAGCGGGTGGACCTGGATGGCCTTGCCCTCGACGAGCACCGGCTCGAAGGCCTGGATGCCCAGGCGGTGGAGCGTCGGCGCG
>DATBDM010000174.1:0-13348 GCA_036269915.1 Solirubrobacteraceae bacterium
CTCCTACGCCAAGCGCAAGGTCGTCGCCCGGATCGGAGTCGGCGACCACCCGCAGCGCATGCGCGTCGGGACGATCCGCCGGGCGGCGGCGAAGGTCGCGCCCGCAGTCACGCCGCAGCTCAACCCGATCCCGCTGCCGGCCGGCGCGGCGGCGCCGCAGATGCCCGCGACGCTGACGCCGGGCGTGCCGTTCATCGGGGGTCTGCCGGTCGGCGGCTAGCTAGCGCTTGCGCGCGCGCTGCGCCGCGGACGCGGCGCGGCCCGCCATGCCGCCCAGCTCGCGCGCCTCGGTCTTGGTGAGGTTGCGCGGGCGCCCGCGCGACTTGCGCACGAGCTCGGAGACACGCGACCGCTCGCGCTCGTCGAGCGCTCCCCAGCCCGCCTGGAGCATCAGGAAGACGGCGCTCGCCTGGCGGCGGAGCTCAGGCCACGGGATCTCGTGGCCGCGAACGCGGCGAGGGAGCTGCGGGCGTCGGGGCTGCGGCATCTGCCGCCAAGGCTACCCCGGTGCCGCCGGCGCCGACCATCTTCGCCGCCTGGCGCTCGGGCGTGATCCGCACGACGTTCCAGGCGAGTCCGAGGCGCTCCATCAGCCCGATGAACGCGCCGGAGACGTCGATCTCGGTGCGGCGCAGGCCGTGCACCGCCGCGCGCGGGAACGCGTGGTGGTTGTGGTGCCAGGCCTCGCCGAGCGAGGGCAGCGCGAGCCACGCGACGTTCGTCGAGTGGTCCTCGACCGCGAAGCGGCGACGGCCGAAGAAGTGGCAGATCGAGTTGATCGACCAGGTCACGTGGTGCAGGAAGAAGGCGCGCACGAGGCCGCCCCAGACGAGGCCGCGCAGTGCGCCCTCGAGCGTGAAGCCGTGCAGGACGAAGCCGAGCGTGGTGGGGACGAGCAGCGACATCAGCGCGAGCCAGGGGAACATGCGGCCGATGCGGCGCATTCCCGGGTCCTCGTAGAGGTCGCGGGCGTACTTCTTCCAGTCGGCCTGGCCGTGCGTCTCGAACAGCCAGCCGGTGTGCGCATGCCACAGCCCGCGCAGCCCCTCGCCGTGACCGACGTGCGGGGAGTGCGGGTCGCCCTCCTGGTCGGTGTGCGCGTGGTGCTTGCGGTGGTCGGCGACCCAGTCCATGACCGACCCCTGCAGGCCCATGGACCCGAGGATCGCCCAGGTGTACTCGAGGCCCTTGTGGGTCTGGAAGCTGCGATGGGTCAGCAGCCGGTGGTAGCCGACCGTGACGCCGAAGGCGAAGAAGAGGTAGGTCGCCGCCATGATCCCGATGTCGATCCAGTCGATCGCGCGGTTCCACAGCAGCACGACCGCGGCGAGCAGCCCCAGGAAGGGCGCGACGACGCCGATGAGGTTCGCGGTGCGTTCGGCTCTGGTCATGCTCCGTCACCAAAACACAAATGGCCCCAGGCATCTTGTGGGATGCCCGGGGCCACAGTGGGTCTATGTTGTCACGAGGCTACAACTCAGGCGCTGCAGTCCCGCGTCGGCGGCGCCGAGAGCCCCGTGCTCGTCGCGTCCTCGATCGTGTGCGAGTCGACCGTGAACGGCGCCGCGGCGCGGTAGTCCTCGAGCTTGACCGAGGGGTCGCCCTGGGTCGTGCTCGTGCGCGCGCAGTCCAGCCATGGCAGCGCGATGCTCGCCGCGCGTACGGTCACGTCGCCGCCGGTCGGGACGTGCGCCCACCACTCGGCGTTCGCGCCGGTGAGCAGCACGCCGACGCGATGGCCGGCGGGCAGCTTCCAGTCGTCGCCGTAGAGGTCGAGCGTCGTGGCGCCTGCTCCGCGCAGCAGCTCGGCGTTGCGCGAGATCAGCGTCGCGGCGCCGTCCGGGGCGACGTCGTAGACGTCGGCCACGAGGTTGGCGTTCGGCACGGCCGGCTCGGCGTCGACGGTCAGCTTCGGCACGCCGGCGAGGTGCGCCTCACCCGCCAGCGGCGGTGAGAACGTCCAGACGCCCTCGCCGTTGGGTGAGCCGCCCTCGGCGGTCCCGTTGTTGGTGCCGTCGTCGCGGTAGGAGCCGGTGTTGAGCGGCTGGCCGGCGGCGCGCGCGTCCGCCGGCGGCCACGCGTCCTCGGCGCGCCAGCTGCCGTCGGAGGTCTGGACCGCGATCGTCGGATCCGTCACGGCGGGCGTCTCGCCCTTGAGGTGCTGGTCGTAGAAGCGCATCACCTCGTCGAAGAAGCCCGCGCGGCCCTCCTTCAGGCGCCCCGAGGCGTCGGTCTCGTTGCCGCGCACGTGGTCCCACATGCCGAGCCAGGCGCGCTTGGGCCCGGCGAGGCCGTTGAACAGGTCCCACGTGCCGTCGGGCTTGGTGTTGTCCTCGAGGAAGCCCTGGGTGAGGAACAGCGGGGTCGGCTTCCCGCGGGTCTTCGCGATCAGGTCGCGCTGGCGCCAGTAGGACGCCTGATGGTCGGCGTTCTGCTGGTCGAGGTAGTTGAGCGCGGGGCAGCCGGGCCGCGCCGTGTCGTCGGCGCCGTTGGCCTGGTAGGAGAGCTCGTCGCCCGTCGTGCCGGGCGTGGCGGCGATCGCGTCGTAGAGCGCGGGCGTGGCGAGTGAGTTCACGAAGCGCACGCCGTTGGAGTAGAGGTAGCGGTAGAGGTCGTAGACGGGCTCCTGCGCGACGACCGCCGACAGGCCCTTGGGCTGCGTGGCGATCCCCATCAGACCCGTGACGGCGTCGTAGGACTTGCCGTACATGCCGACCTTGCCGGTCGACCACGACCGGCCGGCCGCCCACTCGACGGCGCTCTTGACGTCGGCCTGCTCGCCTGGGCCGCCCCAGTCCAGGCAGCCGGAGGAGCCGCCGAAGCCGCGCAGGTCGACCATCACGAAGCTGTAGCCGCGCTCCATCAGGTGCGCGCCCTCGACGAAGTCGTAGAAGCGCGCCGACGGCCCGGCGTCGCCGACCGGCGTGTACGGCGTGTCCTCCGCTGGGCCGGCGGGGCCGGTCTGGCCCGAGTGGTTGAAGTACGGCCCGACCGACACGATCACCGGCGTCCTGGCATCGGCCGGCAGGTTCGACGGGCGCAGCACGTCCGCGTGCAGCTTCGTGCCGTCGGGCTCGGTGATCGTGGCCTGGTTCCACGTGGCGCCGGGCGGCGGCGGGTCGGCATGGGCGGCGGCCGGCAGCGCGAGCAGCGCGCACGCCGCGGCCGCGACGGTCAGGAGTCGTCGCATGAGATCCGCAACGTGGGCGCGGGTCGAAACTGGCGGCTAGGCTGATTCGGGATGCTCACGCTGCCCGCCGACCCCGACGTCGCCCGGATCGATCTCGACGACGCGCGCGCGGCGCACGCGTACTGGACGCGGCGGGCGCGCACGCTCCCGTGGTACCGGCTGCGCGAGCGCCGCGAGGCGGTCGAGCTCGCCCGCCGCTGGGAGTCGCGCGTCGACCGCGCGGCGCGCGACACGCTGCTGCTGTCGCCGCGCGAGGCGCTCGGCGCGCTGCTCGACGTGCGCCGCGATCGCGCGCGGCGCTTCGTGCATCGGACCGCGCGCGTGAGCGTCGTCGCCGTGGGCGCCACCGCGGTGGCCGCCGGGGTGGCGGCCGAGGCGGCGTGGCACCTCTTGACCGCCCTCGTCTAGACGCCGGAGTCCCAGACGGCGGCGCCGAGCACCGAGTCGGCCTCGCCGAAGTAGAGGAACCACTTCTTCTGGAAGTGCACGAGGCCCTCGGAGAAGACGACGTTGTTGACCTGGCCGTTCTGCTCGTCGCTCGAGTCGGGGACGATGAACGGGCGCTCCAGGCGCGCGATCGCCTGCTTCGGGTTGGCGGGGTCGATGATCAGCTGCCCGCCCGAGTACTGCCCTTCGCGGTAGGGCCCGGTCGCCGTCGCCGCGCGGCCGTTGTAGATCATCAGGATCTTGTTGTCGGAGGTGACGATCGGCGGCGGGCCGGGCTCGATCAGGCTCGACTCCCAGTCGAACACGGGCTTGGCCATCGGGTCGTCGACGCCGCCGGCCTCCCAGTGCAGGAGGTCCTTCGAGCGCGCCCAGTAGTGGTTGGAGTCGCCGAAGTACATCCAGTAGTAGCCGTCGATCGGCGTGTCGAGGATCGCCCCGGACTTGTTCCACGGCTTGCCGCCGGCCAGCGGGTCGCGGAAGTCGGGGAAGATCACGCCGTGCTTCTTCCAGTTGGTGAGGTTCGTCGACGTCGCCAGCGCCAGCAGCGCGCTCGTCCCGTCGTAGGCGGTGTAGGTCATGTAGTAGGTGCGACCGACCTTGATCACCCGCGGGTCCTCGACGCCCTGGGACTCGTACGGCTCGGTGGGCACCAGCACCGGCTTGGAGCGGCGCGTGAAGTGGATGCCGTCCGAGGAGAACGCCAGGCCGATCGAGGACACGCGCGCGGCGTTCTGGGCGCGGTAGAGCAGCGCGACCTGGCTGCCGACGACGATCGCCGCCGGGTTGAACAGGAACGCCGACTCCCAGTCGTGCGAGGGGTCGGGCCGCAGGATCGGGTTGCCCGCGTACTTCACGAACGGCCCCAGCGGGAAGGTGACCGGCTCGGCGCCCGGGAGCGTGGTGGCGCTCGTCGCCGCCGCGCCCGCGGCGGGGCGGACGAGCGCGCCGCCGACGGCGGCGGCTCCGGCCGCGAGGAAGTGTCGTCGGTCCAGGTCCATTCGGCTCCTCCTTCGATGGTTCCTGACAACGTTGTCAGGTGAACATCCGGTGACTCCCGGTAACCCCTACCCAGGGTGGGACTGGCTCGAACGGCGGTTGCCTGCTACCGTCCTGCCTGTAGGACCGAGTTCAAAAGGGGCTCGGTAGAGCAGTGTTCAGCGTCGCATGAGGGCCTAATCCTCCGCGTCACGCAGGCACCAACGCCGTGGAGGCGAATCAGCATGGCCATCGGAACCGTCAAGTGGTTCAGCGACGAGAAGGGCTTCGGCTTCATCACGCCGGAGGACGGGGGCAAGGACCTCTTCGTCCATTTCTCGGCGATCCAGGGGGACGGCTTCCGTACCCTCGCCGAGGGTGCGAAGGTCTCGTACGACGCGGAGCAGGGCCCCAAGGGCCCGAACGCCGCCAACGTGCACCTCGCGTAGTCACCGACTCGTGCTTCGTGGCGGGCCCGCTCCGGCGGGCCCGTCGCATTTAAGGACCCGAATGCGCTCGCTGCTCGCCGCCCTCATCGCCCTGCTGCTCACCGCCCCGCCCGTGCTGGCCGGCCCGGGCGGCGGCACGTCCGGCTTCGGCGGGGGTGGCGGTGGCGGCGGTGGCGGCGGCTACTCCGGCGGTGGGTACGGCGGCGGCACGGGCGGCGGCAGCCCGCTGTTGATCCTCGTCGTCTTCGCCTTCGCGATCCTCTTCGTGCTCTACGGCCTGATGAAGGCGCGCAGGGTGCGCAGGCGCCGCGCGGCCCGCGTGCGCCAGGTCGAGCTCGCCGCGGCCGAGGCCGCCGAGGACGATGCCGCCTTCGACGCGGACGCGGTGCGCGCGGCCGCGGCGCGGCTCTACCGCGCGACGGTCGACGCCTGGACCGCCGGCGACCGCGCCGCTCTCGCCGCCCTGCTCGGCCCGGACCTGATGGTCGAGTGGAACCGCCGCCTGGACGACTTCGAGCGCAAGGGCTGGCGCAACGTCACCGAGATCCGCTCGGGTCCCGAGGTCGAGTACCTCGGGCTGACGAACCGCGCCGCGGACGCCGACGATCGCGTCGTCGTGCGCGTCGTCGCCACCACGCGCGACGTCGTCCGCGACCGGGGCGGCCAGGTCATCACGCGCAGCGACTCCTCCTCGGAGATGACCCACGTCGCCGAGTTCTGGACGCTCGGCAAGCGCGACGGGAGCTGGATCCTGCTGTCGATCGAGCAGGACGCGGAGGGCACGCACAACCTCGACGTGCCGCTGGTCGCCACGCCCGCCGGCGACGACGAGCGGCTGCGGGACGCGTCGGTCACCGAGCTCGCGAGCGCGGACGCCGTGCCGGCCGCGGCGCTCGCCGAGATCACCCCGGTCGACCTGGACGGCGACGCGCGTACGGCGGCGCTGGATCTCTCGCTGGTCGACGGCCGCTTCTCCCCCGACGTGCTCGAGGTGGCCGCGCGCCGTGCGGTCGAGGCGTGGGCGGAGGCGGTCGACGGCGACGACGCGGCGCTCGAGGCGATCGCCGACCCGGAGGCCGTCGGCACGCTGCTCTACCCGGGCGATCCGTCGCGGCGCACGCGACTCGTGGTGCGCGGCCCACGTCTGGAGATGCTGCGGATCACCGGGCTCGCCGACCGGACGATGACCGTCGAGGCCCGGCTGCGCGGCCGCCGCTATCGCGAGGACCGCGACACGCTCGCGCTGCTCGAGGGCTCGCGCGATCGCGAGACGAGCTTCGACGAGCGCTGGACCCTGCGGCTCGGCGACGACCCGGAGTCGCCGTGGCGGATCGTCGCGGCGTGAGCGCCACGCTGCTGGCGGTCCCCAACGTGTCGGAGGGACGCGACCCCGCCGCGCTGGCCGCGATCGGCGGGGCCTTCGCGAACGCCGGCGCTCGCGTGCTGCACTCGAGCCGCGACGCCGACCATCACCGCGCGGTGTTCACGCTCGCCGGGGCGCCGGGGGCGCTCGCCGAGGCGGTGACCGCCGGCGCGGTCGTGGCCGCCGAGCGGATCGACGTTCGCGCGCACGCGGGCGAGCACCCGCGCGTCGGGGCGGTCGACGTCGCGCCGATCGTCCACCTGCGCCGCGAGGATCGCGGGGCCGCCTGCGCCGAGGCGCTCGTGCTCGCCGACCTGCTCGGCGACGGGCTCGGTGCGCCCGTACTGCTCTACGGCGCGCTCGGCGGGGGACGCACGCGGGCCGAGTTGCGGCGCGGCGGCCCCGAGGCGCTCGCGGCCCGCATCGCCGCCGGCGAGCTCGTCCCCGATGCCGGTCCCCGCGCGCTGCACCCGCGCGCGGGCGCCGTGCTCGTCGCCGCGCGCCCGCCGCTGGGCGCGTTCAACGTGCGGCTCGGGCCGGGGGCGACGCGCGACGACGCGCGCGCGGTGGCAGCGGCGATCCGCGACAGCGCGCCGGGCGGGCTGCCGGGGGTGCGCGCGCTGGGCCTGTGGGCCGGCGGCGCGCAGGTCTCCACGAACGTGGAAGACCTCGAGCGCGTGTCGCTCGCCGAGGTGCTCGCGGCGATCGCCCGGCGCGCACCGGTTACGGGCGCCGAGCTCGTCGCGCCCGTGCCGCGCGCCGCGCTCGCGGGCTGGCCCGCGAACGTCGCGCTCGATGCGCCGGCGCCGCTCGAGGCGCTGCTCGCTGTTTGACAGCCGTTCTCAGTGGGGAGGCACCGTCGGGTGATCGGGTCCTCCCAGCTCCGGCGCCTGGCCGGCTACGCCGCAGGCTCCGCGAGCGCCTCGCTCGGCATCGCGAGCGAGATCGCGGCGGGCGCCGCGCATCCGCGCGCGGGCTACGGCGACGACCTCGACGCCTGGGATCCGGAGTACATCGCCCGCACGCTGCCGGTGCTGATGCCGGCCACGCAGGCGTACTTCCGCACCGAGGTCCACGGCCTCGACCGCATCCCGGAGGGGGCGTCGCTGCTGGTCGGCAACCACTCCGGCGGCTGGATGATCGTCGACACCTTCCTGTTCACCTACGCCTTCTACGAGCACTTCGGGCCCGAGCGCCGGTTCCACCAGCTCGCCCACGACCTGGTCGCCCGCAGCCCGCTGCTCAACCACGTCCGCCGCTACGGCGTGATCGCGGCCGGCCACGAGAACGCCATGCGCGCGTTCGAGCGCAACGCGCCGGTGCTGGTCTACCCCGGCGGCGACGCCGAGACGTTCAGGCCGTCGTGGCGCTCGGCGGAGATCGACTTCGACCGGCGCCGCGGCTGGATCAGGCTCGCGCTCGAGGCGGGCGTCCCGATCGTCCCCGTGGTGGCCATCGGCGGCCAGGAGACCGCGCTGTTCGTCACCCGCGGGCGCCGCGTCGCGCACGCGCTGATGCTCGACCGCATGTTCCGGCTGACCGTCCTGCCGATCTCGATCGGGCCGCCGCTCGGCGTCAACGTGCTCGACTTCCCGGGGCGGGTGCCGCTGCCGTCGAAGATCGAGGTGCAGGTGCTCGACCCGATCGACCTGACCGCGCGCTTCGGGGCCGACCCCGACGCCGAGGAGGTCTACGACGTGGTCACCGGGGAGATGCAGGACGCGCTCGACGCGCTCGATCGCGGGCGCGGCATGCCCGTGGTCGGTTGATCCTCTACCCTCGGATCGATATGGCCCAGACGAAGCGAAAGCGCCGCACCAAGCACCGCGGCAACGCCGCCGGCACGGTCGAGTCGCGGGGTCGCACCAGCCGGCCGTCGCCGAATGCTCCGGCGCGTCCCGGCGCCAAGGGCGCCGCGGCCAAGGGCGCCCGCGCGCCGCTCAAGCCTGCCACGCTGCAGCGCGCCGCGATCAAGGCCGCGGGCTTCGCCGTGCTGCTGTTCGTGCTCACCCAGGTCGGCATCTTCGGCAAGAACCAGACGATCGGGTCCAGCGTGATCCTGGCCGTCATGTCCTTCGTCCTCTACACGCCGCTGGTCTTCGCCACCGACCGCTGGGCGTATACGCGCGACCAGCGCCGCCGCGGCGCGACCGCCCCCGCCGGGAAGCGACGCTGATGGAGGGGCGCTGCCTCACCGTCGGCCCGGTCCAGGAGAACTGCTGGATCGTCTGGCACGAGGGGTCCGAGCGCGCCCTGGTGATCGACCCGGGAGAGGAGGCGCCGCGGATCCTCGCGACGCTCGAGGAGCACGGGCTGACCGCCGAGGCGATCCTGCTCACCCACACGCACTTCGACCACGTCGGCGCCGTCGCCGAGGTCGCGCGCGCGACCGGCGCGCCGGTCACCTGCCCGGAGCTCGAGGTCGAGGTGCTGGCGGACATCAACCGCTTCATGCGCATCCCCGGCTTCGGGCCGTTCGAGAGCTACGACGCCGACGAGACCGTCGCGGGCGGCGAGCGGCTCGAGGAGGCCGGCTTCGGGATCGACGTGCTGTTCGTGCCCGGGCACTCGCCCGGCCACGTCGCGTACTCGTTCGCCGACGAGGGCGTCCTGATCTCCGGCGACGTGCTCTTCGAGGGCTCGATCGGGCGCACCGACCTGCCCGGCGGCGACCACGGGACGCTGCTGGCGTCGATCGCCATGCTGCTCGAGCGGCTCCCGGGGGAGACCCAGGTGCTGCCCGGCCACATGGGGACCACGACGCTCGCCCGCGAACGGCAGACCAACCCGTTCCTGCAGGAACTGCCCGCGTAGTGGCCCGCATCCAGGCACCGCGCGGCACCTACGACGTGCTGGGCGACATGGCGCTCGCCCGCGAGCACGTCGAGCGCGAGGCGAAGTCGGTGCTCGAGCGGGCCGGCTACGCCCGCATCGAGACGCCGACCTTCGAGGCGACCGAACTGTTCGCGCGCGGCGTAGGCGAGGCGACCGACGTGGTCCAGAAGGAGATGTACACGCTCGAGGAGGGCGACGGCTCGATCACGCTGCGCCCCGAGGGCACGGCGCCGGTCTGCCGCGCCTATCTCGAGCACGGGATGCACAAGCTCCCGCAGCCGGTGAAGCTCTGGTACCTGTCGAGCTTCTTCCGCCGCGAGCGCCCGCAGGCGGGCCGCTACCGCCAGTTCTGGCAGGTCGGGGCGGAGGCGATCGGCTCCGACGACCCGGCCGTCGACGCCGAGAGCATCCTGCTGCTCGCCGAGCTGCTCGAGCGCCTCGGCACGAGCGGCGTCAAGCTCGTGATCGCCTCGCTCGGCAGCCCCGAGGCGCGCGCCGAGTACCGCGACGAGCTGCAGGCCTACCTGCGCGCCCACGAGGCCGAGCTCTCCGAGGAGGTGCGCGGGCGCATCGACCTCAACCCGCTGCGCGCCTTCGACGCCACGCACGCGGGCACCCAGCGCGTGATGGCGGGCGCGCCGCGGCTCCTCGACCGCCTGCCCGCCGACGACCTCGAGCACTTCGCCGCCGTGCGCGCGCTGCTCGACGAGGCCGGCCTGGCCTACGAGGTCGACACGACGCTCGTGCGCGGGCTCGACTACTACACGCGCACCCTCTTCGAGTTCCAGTCCTCGACGCTCGAGTCCGCGCAGAACGCGCTCGGCGGCGGCGGACGCTACGACCGCCTGATCGAGCAGATCGGAGGCCCGCCGACGCCGGGCATGGGCTGGGCCGCCGGGGTCGAGCGGATGCTCCTGGCCGCGCCCCCGCCGCCGGTCGCGCCACCGCCGCTGGACCTCTACGTCGCCTACGCGAGGCCCGAGCACCGCGCCGCCGCCTTCCGGCTCGCCGCCGACGCGCGCCGCGCCGGCCACGCGGCGAGACTCGAACTCGCGGGCCGCAGCCTGAAGGGTCAGCTCAAGCAGGCCGACCGAGCGGGGGCCCGCTACGTTGCGATCCTCGGCGACGAGGGGACGTCGCTCAAGGACATGGAGACGGGAGAGCAGAAGACGGTGGACGCCGACACGGTCATCCGCGACGTCACGAGGGGGATCTGATGCGGCCGCCGCGCGCCAACGACTACCGCGACGCCTGGGCCGGGGAGCTCGACGCGAGCCGCGCCGGCGAGACCGTGCGCGTCGCCGGCTGGGTGCATCGCCGTCGCGACCACGGCGGCCTGATCTTCATCGACCTGCGCGACCGCTCCGGCATCGTCCAGCTCGTCTTCCACCCCGAGACCGCGCCCGACGCGCACGCGCTCGCGCAGCGGCTGCGCCCCGAGCACGTCCTGAGTGCGACCGGCGAGGTCGTGCGGCGCGAGGAGGGCAACGTCAACCCGAACCTCGCCACCGGCGAGATCGAGCTCTCGGTCACCGCCGCCGAGCACCTGGCGGAGTCGCCGACGCCGCCCTTCCCGGTCGACGAGGACACGCCGGTCGACGAGCTGCTGCGCCTGCGCTATCGCGTGCTCGACCTGCGCCGTGCCGGCATGCAGCGGGTCATCGCCCTGCGCCACACGATCATCCGCGCGATGCGCGACTACCTCAACGCGCACGACTTCCTCGACATCGAGACGCCGATCCTCACGAAGTCCACCCCCGAGGGCGCGCGCGACTTCCTCGTCCCGGCGCGCATGTCGCCCGGCACGTTCTACGCCCTGCCGCAGTCGCCGCAGCTGTTCAAGCAGATGCTGATGATGAGCGGCTTCGAGCGCTACTACCAGGTCGCCCGCTGCTTCCGCGACGAGGACCTGCGCGGCTTCCGCCAGCCGGAGTTCACGCAGCTCGACCTCGAGATGTCCTTCGTCGAGGAGGAGGACGTCATGGGCGCGACCGAGGGCATGCTCGCGCGCGTCTTCGAGGAGGCGGGCTTCGAGGCGCCCCCGGCGCCGTGGCCGCGGATGGGCTACGACGAGGCGATGCTGCGCTTCGGCTCCGACAAGCCGGACCTGCGCTTCGGGCTGGAGATCGCCGATCTCGGCGACGCGGTGGCGGGCACCGAGTTCCGCGTCTTCTCCGGCGTGCTCGAGTCCGGCGGCGTGGTGCGCGGGCTCAACGCCGGGCCCCGCGAGGCGCCGCGGTCGGAGCTCGACCAGCTCACGGAGGTCGTGCGCCGCTTCGGCGCGGGCGGCCTGGTGTGGGCGTTCGTGGGCGAGGACGGGAGCTGGCGGACGTCGGCGAAGGCGCTCGGGGAGGCCGAGCGCGCGGCGATCGCCCAGAAGCTCCAGGGGCGCCCCGGCGACCTGCTGCTGCTCGTGGCGGACAAGCCGCAGGTCGCGGCGACCGCGCTCGGCGAGCTGCGTCTTGAGCTGGCGCGTCGCTACGGCCTGATCCCGGCGGGGCGGCACTCGCTCGTGTGGATCGTCGACTTCCCGATGTTCGAGTACAACGCCGACGAGCAGCGCTGGGACGCGCTGCACCATCCCTTCACTGCGCCGACCGGCTCCTTCGACGATCCGGGAACGCTGCGCTCGCGCGCCTACGACATCGTGCTCGACGGTACCGAGATCGGCGGCGGGTCGATCCGTATCAACCGGCCCGAGGTCCAGCAGCAGGTCTTCACCGCGCTCGGCATCTCCGAACAGGAGGCCGAGGAGCGGTTCGGCTTCCTGCTCGACGCGCTGCGCTACGGTGCGCCCCCGCACGGCGGGATCGCGCTCGGCATCGACCGCATCGTGGCGATCCTCGCGGGCCGCGACTCGATCCGTGACGTGATCGCCTTCCCGAAGACCGCGAGCGGCGCGGACCCGCTCACCGAGGCGCCGTCGCCGGTCGACGAACGCCAGTTGCGCGAGCTCGGGATCAAGGTGCTCCAGCCGCCGCCCAAGGGCTAGCCCGCCCGCCTCCGGTGGAGACCCCATCCGCTAAGGATCCGGGGTCGAAGTGCCGATATGCCGGGCGTGAGCCAGATCAGCCCGCCCATCCGCATCGTCCTTGGAGCGGCGATCGCGTTCCTCGCCGTCTACATGGTCTTCCTGCGTCCCAAGACGGAGGCCACGCCGGCCCCGGCTCCGGCGACGCCCGCCGGCAACGTCAACACCGGCGCCCCGGCGCAGACCGGCTTCGGCAAGGCCGTCGAGGCCGCCAAGTCCGCCGCCGCCGCGACCGACGCCGCCAGCGCCAAGTCCGACGCGGAGTCGCTGGCCGCCGGCTCTGACTCCGCCGGCACGCAGAGCGCGACCGGCGCCAGGACCCACGCCGCGAACGGCTCGACGACGCCGCCCGCGACCCCCGCCTCGGCGAAGGCCACCGGCCTCCCGCTGCCGGTGCTCAAGGCCGTCGCCGACCACAAGGTCCTCGCGCTGCTGTTCTGGAACCCGAAGTCGCCCGACGACCAGCTCGTGCACAAGGCGCTCAAGAAGGCCGAGCGCTTCCACGGCGAGGTCTTCGTCCATGCCGCGCCGATCTCGAAGGTCTCGCGCTACGCCCGCATCACCCGCGGCGCCGACGTCGAGCAGGCCTCCACGATCGTGATCGTCGACCGCAAGCTGCGCTCGACCAACCTCGTCGGCTACGTCAACACCGTCGCGATCGACCAGGCCGTCGTCGACGCGCTGCGCGCCTCCGGCGGGCTGTTCAAGAGCGACTACCTCCGGCACGTCAACGCCACGTGCTCGGCGAGCATCCACGACTCGGTCGCGCTGCCCCAGTCGTCGACGCCGGCGCAGGGCCCCGGCGCGTTCCGTTCGCGCACGGCCGAGTTCGATGGCTTCGTCAAGGAGCTCCGCGCCACCCCGGCTCCGGCTCGCCTGCGCGGCTTCCACCGCACCTTCCTGGCCGACGCCGTCGCCGTCCAGAACCTCCTGCACGACTCGACCCGCACGATGGGCAAGCATCCGAGCGTCGCGCACTACAACGCCCAGATCACGCGCTACGACAAGCGTGTCGCCCCGCTCGAGAAGCGCTTCAACCGCCACGCCGACTCGCAGGG
>DATBDM010000175.1:0-4388 GCA_036269915.1 Solirubrobacteraceae bacterium
ACCGCAGCGCGCAAGGCGCTCGGGCGCTTCATGTCGACGATGCAGCGCCTGCGCGAGCGGCTCGAGGCCGGCGCCTCCGTCGGCGAGCTCCTCGACGAGACGTTGCGCGAGTCCGGTTACCTCGAGGCGCTCGAGGCCGAGCGCACGATCGAGGCGCAGGGACGCATCGAGAACCTCGAGGAGCTCGTCCGCGTCGCCCGCGAGTACGACGCGCTGGCCAACGCCGACGACGGCGAGTACGGCCTCGGCGAGTTCCTGCAGCAGATCTCCCTGCTGGCGGAGACCGACAACCTGCGCGACGACGACGGCATCGTGACCCTGATGACGATGCACAACGCCAAGGGCCTCGAGTTCCCGATCGTCTTCATGATCGGGATGGAGGACGGTGTCTTCCCGCATTCGCGCGCGCTCGACGAGGGCGGGCTGGAGGAGGAGCGGCGGCTGGCCTACGTCGGCATCACGCGGGCGATGCGCGAGCTGACGCTGACCTTCGCGCGGCGGCGCAACTCCTTCGGCGGCGCGGAGTCCTTCGGTGTGCGCTCGCGCTTCCTCGACGAGATCCCGCGCGAGCTGACCGACCAGCCCGCGCGCGAGGCGCGCGGGCTCGCGACAGGACGCGTCGCGTCCTGGGCCGGCGCCGCGGCCGCCGCCGCCGAGGCCGAGCGCGGGCGCTGGGGGTCCTCGTCGCCGGCCGGTGTGCCGGAGCCGAGCAGCGAGGGCGCGGTCTTCCGGATGGGCGACGACGTCGTCCACGCGGCGTTCGGCGAGGGCGTCGTGGTCGGCACCGAGTCCGGCGGCATCGTCGTGGTGCGCTTCGCGGGCGACGGCTCCGAGCGCAAGCTCATGGCCGACTACGCCCCGATCCGCAAGCGGTAGCCGGCCATGCGGCGCCTGCTGCTGCTGGTGTGCAGCGTCGTCCTGGTGGAGACCGCCTTCTACGCGGTCATCACCCCGCTGCTGCCGGAGCTCTCGGCCACCTACGGGCTGAGCAAGGGACGGGCCGGCGTGCTGTCGGCCGCCTATCCGGCGGGCACCTTCGTCGGCGCGCTGCCCGGCGGCTGGCTCGCGGCGCGCCTCGGCGTGCGCCCGACGGTGCTGATCGGCCTCGCCGTGATGGTGCTCACGAGCCTCGTGATCGCGTTCGCGGGCTCGATCCTCGTGCTCGACCTCGCCCGCTTTCTCCAGGGCGCGGCGGGCGCCGCGTGCTGGGCGGGCGGCTTCGGCTGGCTGATCCGCACCGCCCCGGCCGAGCGCCGCGGCGAGCTGATCGGCACGGCGATGTCCGCCGCCATCGGCGGAGCGCTGCTCGGCCCGGTCCTCGGCGCGGCCGCGTCGGCCTTCGGCGCACGCGGCGTCTTCTCGGGGGTCGCGGTCGCCGGGCTCGGTCTGATCGCCTGGGCGGCGCGCACGCCCGCGCCCGCCGCGACGGGCCGCGTCAAGCTGCGCGCGCTCACGGACGCGGTCCGCCACGACCGCCGGGTGAGCACCGGGATGTGGCTGACGACGATGCCGGGGCTGCTGTTCGGGACGATCAGCGTGCTCGTGCCGCTGCGCCTCGGCGCCCTCGGCGCCGGGGCGGGGGCGATCGCCGCCGTGTTCCTGGCCGCGGCCGCGCTCGAGGCGCTCGTGACGCCGGTCTCCGGGCGCCTGTCGGACCGCCGCGGCCGGCTGGCGCCGTGCATCGCGAGCCTGACCGGCGCGGGCGTGGCGCTGCTGTTCCTCCCGTTGCCCGACTCGCCCTGGGTCCTCGGCGCGCTCGCGATCCTGATCGCCCCGGTGATCGGCCTGCTGTGGGCTCCCGGCAGCGCGCTGTTCGCCGACGGCGCGGAGGCGCGCGGGCTCGACCAGGGCTTCGCCTTCGCGCTCACCAACCTCGCCTGGGCGGCGGGTCAGACCGTCGGCGCCGCGGGCGGCGCGCGGCTCGCGCAGGCCGCCGGCGACGCCCTCCCGTACCTGCTGCTCGCGGGCGTCTGCGCCGTCACCGTCGTCGTGCTCCTGCGTGTGTCGATCGTCCCGGCGCCCCGCTAGATTCCGCGGCATGGCGGCGGACATCATCGACGGCAAGGCGATCGCGCAGGAGGTGCGGGCCGAGGTCCGCGACGAGGTGGCGGCGTGGATGGCCGAGGGCCACGAGGCGCCCGGGCTGGCAACCGTGCTCGTCGGCGACGATCCCGCCTCGGCGGTCTACGTCGGCGGCAAGCAGCGCGCCTCCGCCGAGGTCGGCATCCGCGGCTTCGACCACCGGCTCGGCCACGACGCCCCGCACGAGGACGTCGAGCGGGTGCTGCGCGAGCTCAATGCCGATCCCGCCGTGTCGGGGATCCTGCTTCAGCTCCCGACGCCGCCGCAGGTCGACGGCCCCGCGCTGACCGAGATCATCGATCCGCGCAAGGACGTCGACGGTCTCACGCCGGTCTCGGCCGGGCTGCTGGCCAAGGGCCGTCCGGGGCTACGGCCCGCCACGCCGTCGGGCGTGATGGAGCTGCTGCGCCGCCACGACGTCGCGCTCGAGGGCGCCGAGGCGGTCGTCGTCGGGCGCTCGGAGCTCGTCGGCAAGCCGGTCGGCGCGCTGCTGCTGGCCGCGAACGCCACCGTGACCACCTGCCACTCGCGCACCCGCGACCTCGCCGCCGTCTGCCGGCGCGCCGACGTGCTGATCGCCGCCGTCGGCCGGGCGGAGCTCGTGAAGGGCGACTGGGTCAAGGAGGGTGCCGTGGTCGTCGACGTCGGGATCAACCGCACCGACGACGGGCTGGTCGGCGACGTCGAGTTCGCATCCGCGCGCGAGCGCGCCCGCCTGATCACGCCGGTGCCCGGCGGCGTCGGGCCGATGACGATCGCGATGCTGCTGCGCAACACGCTGCAGGCGGCCAAGCTGCAGGCATGAGGCTCCGCAGGGTCCGCGGAGGTGAATGGCTCGCCGGTGTCGCCGGCATCGCGCTGATCGTGTCGCTGTTCCTGCACTGGTACGACGCCACGCCGGCCCCGCTGACCGGCTGGCAGGCGTTCGCCGTCACCGACGTGCTCCTCGCGCTGCTCGCGCTCTCCGGCCCGCTACTGCTGGCCTTCCAGGCGACCCGCGAGTCGCCTGCGCTGCCGACGGGGACGAGCATCGTCTGCACGACCTGCGGCGCGCTGGCGGCGGCGATCGTGCTCGTGCGCCTGGTGGTCGAGCCGCAGGCCGACCACGTGACCGGGATCGCCGCCGGCGCCTGGATCGGGCTGGCCGCGGCGCTCGGCCTGCTGGCCGGCGGATGGTGGTCGCTGGAGAGCGAGCACAACGCGGGCGCGACCGTGCCGCCGGTCGAGGTGCGGCCGTCGCCGCCCCGCGGCTGACGCCTATCATCGCCCCCGATGCTCAGCCGAGATCAGGTCCTGTACGTCGCCCGCCTCGCCCGCCTCGAGCTCTCCGAGGAGGAGGTCCAGCGCTTCGAGGGCGAGCTCTCGAAGGTGCTCGACTACATCGGGACGATCTCCGAGCTCGACCTCGACGAGGTGCCGCCGACCTCCCATGTCGTCGCGGTCGAGAACGTGCTGCGCGAGGACGTGCCGCGGCCGTCGCTGCCCCGCGAGGTCGCGCTCGAGAGCGCGCCCGACCCGGCGCCGGGCGGCTTCCGCGTCCCGAGCCCCGGAGCGAGCTGATGAGCGAGATCCTCGACCTCACCGCCGCCCAGGCGGTGGCGCGCATCCGTGACGGCGAGCTCGACGCGGCGGAGCTGTGGCGCGTCTACCGCGAGCGCGCGGCTGCCGACGAGCTCAACGCCTTCACCTGGGTCTCCGAGGACGACGCTCCGCCGTCCAACGGCGGCGGCCCGCTGGCCGGCGTCCCGATCGCCGTCAAGGACCTGTTCGCCACCAAGGGCGTCCCGAGCCAGGCCGGCTCGAAGATCCTCGAGGGCTACCGGCCGCCGTACACCGCGACGAGCGTCGAGCGGCTGATCGGCGCGGGCGCGCCGCTGCTGGCCAAGACCAACCAGGACGAGTTCGCGATGGGCTCGTCGAACGAGAACTCCGCCTTCGGGCCGGTGCTCAACCCGTGGGACCGCAGCCGCGTCCCCGGCGGGTCCTCGGGCGGCTCGGCGGCCGCGGTCGCCGCCGGCACCGCGCCGTGGTCGATCGGCACGGACACCGGCGGCTCGATCCGCCAGCCCGCGGCGCTGTGCGGCATCGTCGGCCTCAAGCCGACCTACGGCGCGATCTCGCGCTACGGGATGATCGCCTTCGCCTCCTCGCTCGACCAGGCGGGCCCGTTCACCCGCGACGTGACCGACGCGGCGCTGCTGCTCGGCGCGATGGCGGGCGCCGACCCGTGCGACTCGACCGCGCTCGGGCTGCCCGAGCCGGTGCGAACCCCCTCGGCGACGGACCTCGAGGGCATTCGCCTCGGC
>DATBDM010000176.1:0-23902 GCA_036269915.1 Solirubrobacteraceae bacterium
GCATCAGGGGGCGGCATGCTGGATCGCGGTCACCGGCGACGGGCGGTTCGCGTACAGCGCGAATGCGTCGACGGGAAGCATCTCGGGCTTCCGGGTCGCACGCGACGGGTCGCTGACGTTGCTCGATCCCGATGGGCGGACGGCCGTGTCTCCCGGGCCCAATGACGAGGCGATCGCACCCGACGGCCGCAGTCTGTACGCGCTCAACCCGGGCGCCCGCTCGATCACGAGCTACGCGCTGCAGCCCGACGGGCACCTGCAGCCGCAGCCGGGCGCGACCGGCCTCCCCGCCGGAACCGTCGGCCTCGCGGCCCGCTAGGCCGCGAGCCGGCGGCCGATCCGGTCGTAGGCGAGCCGCGTCCGGCTCTTGACGGTGCCGAGCGGGATGCCGAGCCGCAGCGCGATCTCGGTCTGGGTCAGCTCACCGAGGTAGGCGAGGCCCACGACTTGCCGCTGCGGCTCGGCGAGCTCGCCCATGACGGCGTGGATGCTCCGGCGCGTCTCGCGCCGGAGCACCTCGTCGTCGAGCTCGCCCGAGGCAGCGATCCCGTGCAACAGCTCGTCGGACCCGGCGCAGTGGCGAAGCTCGAGCTGGCCTCTCCGGACGAGGTCGATGCTGCGATGGCCGACCACGGCCAGTAGCCAGTGCCGCAGCTCGCCGCGCGCGGGATCGAAGCCCCGCGGACGCCGCCAGAGGCCGAGGAAGGTCTCCTGCACCGCCTCCTCGGCGAGCTCTGGGCGCTTGCAGATGCTGCGGGCCCGCCCGAGGACGGCGGCGTAGTGACGCGCGTGCAGGATCGAGAAGGCGCCGGCGTCGGCGTCGTCGAGCCGGGCGGCCAGCTCGGCGTCGCCGAGCAGCCGGAGGTCCACCGGTTCCATGCGACTACGGTCGCGGGCAGATCTGACGAAACGGTGACGCGATGTCGGCGGGGCTAGCCGGCGGCCAGCAGCATGTCGGCCACGTCGGCCAGATCGCGTCCGACGACGTCGGGCTGCAGGCCGAGCGGGCTCGGCACCTTGCCGGCGCGGGCCACGAACGCTGCGGCGCAGCCGGCCGCGAGCGCCCCGCTGACATCCCACGCGTGTGCCGCGACGAGGCGCACCTCGTCCAGCGGCACATCGCAGGAGCGGGCGACGAGCTCATACGCGGCGCGCGCCGGCTTGAGGGCCTGCACCGTGTCGGCCGAGAGGATCGCGTCGAAGTGGTGCGCCAGCCCGGCGTTGGTCAGCTGTGCCCCGGCGACGTCCAGCGGGGAGTTCGTCAGCGCGACGAGCGCGGACGGCGACGCCCGCAGTGCCGCGAGCGCGCCGTCGACCTCGGGATGCGCCGGGAGCGATCGCATCGTCTCGCGGACGGAATCGCGAGTCGCCGTGGTCAGCTCGGCGCCGTGGATCTCGGCCATCATCGTCAGGGCTGCTTCCTGCGCCGACGAGAAGTCGACGTAGCTGCCGGCCAGCCCGCCCGTGAAGGCGAGCTGGAGCATCTGGCCGAACCACTGCGCGCGAACGCTCGCGGACCCGAACGCCTCCGTGAACAGCGGATCGAGCGCCGCGAGGTCCAACAGCGTCTCGTTGACGTCGAAGGCGATGATGCGTGTCGCGCGTACCGGCATGCTCCGCCGCTACCCGCGCGCGATCCTCAGCAGACAGGGCGTCAGCTCGCCGCCAGTCCCGCGACGGTCTCCGGGAGGCCCTCGAACGCGCCGATCGTCTCCAGCGTCCCGTCGCCGCCGACGGCCCAGCCGAAGACCTTCCGCGCGTCGGCGTCGATCGCGTACAGGAAGCGACCGTCGTCGGTGAGAGCCTCGTCGCGGACGCCCTTCTCGCCCAGGCGCGTCGAGCCGGCGACGGGTTCGCGAAGCGCCAGCCCGCCGTCGTCCGCGACCGCGTAGCTCGAGATGGTCCCGTCGCCGAAGTCGGTCACGTACGCGAAGCGCCCGTCGTTGGTGACGGCCGCCCAGCAGACCTCGCTGCGGGTGTCGCCGACCGAGCCGCTGACGGGCGCCAGCGATGCGGCCTCCGCGACGGAGTAGCTCGAGACCGCTGCCGCGCCGACGGCGCCGCCGAACGCCTCGGTCACGACGAGCGATCCGCTCGGGGTGAAGTCGAACCCGTACGGCGTCTTCCCGGTCGCGCGGACCGTGGCCGGGCCGCTCGCGCGGCCGTCCTCGCCGATCGTGTACGCGCTGATGCTGTCGGTGCCCCGCTCGGTGACGACGAGGGTCCGGCCGTTGCTGCTGAAGGCCACCTGGGCCGGATCGGCGTCGTCGGCGCTGAGCGGGTTCTGCGAGGGCAGATGCGGCATGCCGGTTCCGCGGCCGCCCGTCGCGTAGCGCCGCACCGTCCCGAGCCGCCCGTCGGCCGCGCGCGCGAAGGCGAGCACCTCGTTGGCCGCGGCGTCGTTGCTCTGCACGTAGATGGCGACGGGCGCGCCGCCGTTGCTGCTGGTCATGAGAGGTCTCCGCTGTTGGGATGCACGTGCGGATCGGTCTCGGCGATGGGTCTGCCGTTACACGCGACGGTTGTCGGGGTCGAGCCGCCGATCAGCGCTGCACTCGTCGTCTGACCCGGGTGGCGGGAGTAGGCTCGCCGGGTGGGCACCACGACGGACCGTGCGCATGTCCGGTTGGCAGAACTGGTCGCGGCGCTGTCGCTCGGGATCGATCTCGGGTTCGGGCAGCCGATGGAGCACGTGCTGCGTCAATGCTTGATCGCGCTGCGCCTGGCCGACGGTATGGGACTGGGCGAGGAGGATCGTGCGAGCGTCTACTACACCGCGTTGCTGATCAACGTCGGCTGCCATACCGACGCGCACGAGCAGGCAAAGTGGTTCGGCGACGACATCGCGCTCAAGGCCCAGAAGTACGACCACGAGCCCAACAGCGCGATGGCGGCAGCGGCAGGGCTACGACGGTTGGGTGCGGGCAACCCTCCGCTGCACCGCTTCCGCCTCGGGCTCGAGTTCATGCTCTCCGGTCACCGCGAGGTGGACGACATGATCTCCCACCACGCCGCGATGACGAGGACGCTCGGCGAGCATCTCGGGCTGTCCGCCGACGTGCTCGCCGCCCTCGGCGCGGCGTACGAGCAGTGGGACGGCCGGGGTTGGCCCGGGACGCTCGAGGGCGACCAGGTGCCGCTCCCGGCCCGGCTCGCCAATCTCGCGGAATTCACCGAGGTCGCCTTCCGGGTGGGCGGGCTCGACGCCGCGAGAGAGCTGGCTCGAAAGCGCCGTGGCAAGCAGTTCGACCCCGAGCTCGCGGACCTGCTCGACGCCCACGCGGAGGGCATCCTCGCCGGGCTCGACTCGGTCGGGACATGGGATGCCGTGATCGCGGCCGAGCCGGCTCTGGCGATCGTGCTTTCCGCCGACCGGTTCGACGCGGCGCTGCTCGCGGTCGGGAGCTTCGTCGATCTCAAATCACCGTTCTTCCTGGGCCATTCCCGCGCGGTGGCCGATCTTGCCGGCCGGGCCGGGGGACAGCTGGGCCTCCCCGAGGCCGAGGCGCAGATGCTCCATCTCGCCGGTCTCGTCCACGACCTCGGCCGACTCGGCGTCTCGAACTCGATCTGGGACAAACGCGGACCGCTCGGCATCGGCGAGTGGGAGCGCGTGCGCTTCCACCCGTACCTGACCGAACGGATGCTGTGCCAGTCGGCGGCACTGGCGCCGCTCGCCGCGATCGCCGTTCAGCACCGCGAGCGTCTCGACGGGTCGGGCTATCCGCGGGGGCTTGCGGGCGCGGCGATCTCCGGCCCCGCTCGCATCCTGGGTGCCGCGGATGCCTACCAGGCGATGCGCGAGCCACGCCCGCATCGCCCTGCTCTCTCGGGCGATGAGACCGCCGCCGAACTCCGCGCCGGGGTCAAGGCCGGGCGCTTCGACGGCGATGCGGTCGAAGCGGTTCTCGGCGCCGCCGGTCACCGCGTCCTGCGTCGCCGCTCCGGCCCGGCCGGCCTGACCGCGCGCGAGGTCGAGGTCCTGAGGGACCTCGCGCGCGGGCTCTCCAACAAGGAGATCGCCAAGCATCTCGTGATCAGCCCGAAGACGGTCGGCAACCACGTCGAGCACATCTACTTGAAGATCGACGTCTCGACGCGCGCCGCGGCCGGGCTGTTCGCGATGCAGCACGCGCTCCTCCCCGACGAGGAGTTCATCGACGCCGTCGCCGCCTGACCAGTCCGCTCAGGCCTGCTGCATCGCCTGCACGTTCTTCATCATCACCGCGTCGACCTCGCGCAGCTCCGCGGCCGGGCTGAACTGGAGGATCTCGCTGCCCGCCTCCGCCACTGGGACGTGGCCGGCGGGCAGGTAGAACGCGTCGCCGGCAGCGAACGTCTCGTCGTGGTCGGAGAACCGGTACGTCAGTCGGCCCTTCAACACGTAGCCCCAGTGCGGGCACGGGCAGCGGTCATCCGGCAGCCCCTTGAGCAGCGGCGACGCGTCGACGTCGGTGCGGAACGAGACGAAGTTGACCGTGTAGCCGTCGATGTCCTCATGTCGGTCCTCGACGATCCCGTGATCGTCGACCTGCGCGGCGCTCTCCTTCGATACCTTGGGCATCGTTCTCCCCGTTCGGTTGATCTCAGGCCAACCTACGGCCGCTGGCGCCGGCGGGCATGGGGCATTCGCCCGGTCTTTCACGCATCGCCGCGTGCGCGCTTGAGCGGCGCGTGGGGTGTCCTGTGCTTCGAGGACGACGCCGACATGGGATCGACTCGGGCTCGTGGTCCCGATCGTCGCGGCACTCGGCGAGACGCGCCTCGTCGCTCCGCCGCGTTCTGTGTCGCAGGGCTTCCGTGAACGACCGTACACCGATCACGACCCCTTCCTCGGGCCGGCGCTCGGCTGTAGGCTGGCGCCGCGGATGGCGGTCGACCTGGTCATCGACATCGAGAACACGCCCGGCGCCCTGGCGCAGGTGGCGGCCGCGATCAGTGATGCGGGCGTGAACATCGCCGCGGCGACGTGCGTCGGCGGCGGTGAGCGGGCCGAGCTGCACATCCTCGTCCCGCATGCCGGGGCGGTGAAGCACTCGCTGGCCATCTCGCACGTCGCGGTCACGCGCGAGCGGGAGGCTGTGGTGGTGGATGTCGAGGATCGGCCCGGCATCCTCGCCGACCTCACGCGCAGGATCGCCAAGGCCGGAGTCGACCTCGACCTCGTCTACGTCGCCACGCGCAACCGCGTCGTCTTCGGCGCCCGGGACCTCGACGCGCTCAAGGCCGCGCTGGACGCCTGACCCCGATCCGTCCGACGGTGCACCCCGGCGCATCGCCCGGTCTTCGTCGCGGAGCTGACACGGTGGGGCTAGCACCATCGACGGAGGGAGAGGCGGAAGGGAGCCTGTGCGCGACCCCATGAATCCCGCCGAGATCATCCCGCTCGAGCAGCGGTACCCCGCCACTGCGGAGGCCGTGCCGATGATCCGGCACGCGATCGTCGAGTTCGCCGCTCGGCTCGGCGCGGACGCCGAGCACCGGACGGGGATCGCCCTGGCCGTCACCGAGGGATGCGCGAACGTCGTCGTGCACGCCTACGACGGCGCCGCCGAGCGGGGCGAGATGCTGGTCCGCGCGCGGGGAGACGCCGATGGCCTCGACGTCGTCGTCACCGACGAGGGCTCCGGCCTCCTGCCGCGCCCGGACAGCCCGGGGGTCGGGCTCGGCATCCCGCTGATGTCCCATCTCGCCGAGTCCATGGACTTCCGGACCGCGCCGGGCGGCCGCGGGACCGAGCTGCACCTGCACTTCGGGCTCTGAGCGCCGTCACGTCTGCGCGATCACGAGCACGAGCGTCAGCATGACGAGCGCGATCGCGGCCGCCGTGAAGAGCCCGACCGTGCGGAACCGCAGCGGTGCGTTGCGCCCGGTCTGCAGCGCGTGCTCGATCTCTCGCTGACGCCGCGCGCCGACGATCAGCAGCCCGACCGCGACCACCGCATAGCCGCAGCCGAGCACCACGTAGGGCCATGCGGCGGCGTGGAGCAGGTTGGGCGCGAGCCGGCCGATGCCGAGCGCGCCGACCGTGGCGGCCAGCCCGGTGCGCCACCACGCGAGCCAGGTGCGCTCCGCGGCCATCGCCGTGCGCCGCTCCTGCTCGAGGTCCGAGGACGGCTGCGGGGCGGCCATCTGGGCATTGAACACCCGATCACCGGTGAGGGAGATCACTCCGACCGGGTGATGCCGCCGATGCGGTAGCGTCGGCGGATGGCGAATCGCCGCGCCACGACGTCGGCTGACCCGGTGGCCGCGCGGTGAAGGCGATGGAGGACATCGCGCGGATCTTCGAGTGGGCGGGGATCGGCGTGATCGTCGTCGCGACGCTCGTCACGCTCTGGGTCGGCGCCGCGACGCTTCACGCGCGCGGGACGGCCGCCGCCTACGACGCCGCGCGCGAGAGCTTCGGGCGCGGGCTGCTCGCGAGCCTCGAGGTCTTCGTCGCCGCCGACCTGATCCGCACCGTCTCGGTGGACCTCACGCTCGAGGGGGTCGGCTCGCTCGCGCTCCTGGTGGTGATCCGGACCATCCTGAGCTTCTCTATCGACGTCGAGATCAACGGCGTGGTGCCGTGGCGGGCCCGCTCATCCAGTTCGGGTGATGCGCCCCGCTCGGGCCCGTCCTAGCGTCGCCGCGCTCCCGTCGAGCCCGAGCGCGGCGCAGCTCGCCCCCGTGGCGTCGGACGCCCGAGCCATCGTCACCTCGGTCAAGGGCTTCTCGGCCCCGCCGGCCCGAAGTGCTAGCCGGCGGCGGCGAGGTGCACCCCGGCGAAGTCGGCCGCGAGGTACGCCGGCAGGCCGTCGAGCCCGTACTCGTCGGCGTTGCGCCGCTGGCGCCGTTCGCCCGGATCCTCGGCGAGCGCGGCCGCGGCGTCGAGCTCCGCCGCGCAGCCGAGCGCGTCGGCAGCCGGCGCGCAGGCCTCGAGCGCTCGGCCGAGCACGTCGCGGACCGGAACGGCCCGTCCGCTGCGCGAGTCGATCAGTTGTGCGCGCATGCCGTCGCGCGAGGCGAGGAAGCGATTCTCGGCGATCACCTCGGCGACGCCCGCACTACGTCGCGAGCCGACGGCGTGGCGATGGGCCAGGCACTGGACGAGCGCCACGAGCGCGGCGGTGTCCTCCGGCCGTGACTGGGCGTCCATGACCCGGACCTCGAGCGTGCCCAGGCGGGGCTGCAGGCGTGCGTCCCACCAGAGGAACCCCGGCCCCGGGATCGCACCGCTGCACACGAGCGGCTCGATCGCCCGGACGTAGTTGCCGTAGCTGCCGAAGTGCCCCGGGATGCCGACGCGGGGGAACATCGAGAAGATCGGCGTGCGAACGGACGCGAACCCGGAGTCGGAGCCGCGCCAGTACGGCGAGTTGGCCGAGAGCGCCAGCACGAGCGGGAGGTCGGTGCGAAGCCCGTCGAGGGCGCGCACCGCGGTCTCGGCGTCGGGCATGGCGACATGGACGTGGAGGGCCATCGTCGGCTCGCGGTGCGCGAGCGTGCGCATCGAGCCCTCGATCAGCCGGTAGCGCGTCGTGGCGGTGACGGCGACCTGCGACCGGGTCGCGAGCGGGTGCGTGCCTGCTGCCGCCGCCCGCAGCGCGAGCCGGGTGGCGATCACCGTCGCCAGGCGCCGGCGGAGGTCGGCGAGCTCGGCCGCCGCCGAGCCGACGGTCGCATGCGGCGCCGTCCGCAGCTCGAGCACGCACGCGTGCGTCTCGGCGTCCGCGTGCTCGAGCAGGTCGGGGGGCAGCGCCCCGAGCACGTCGTCGATGCGGTTGGCCAGGGTCCAGTCGTGCGGATCGAGGAGCATGAGCTCCTCCTCGATGCCGACCGACCACGGGACCTCGGCGGCGGCGTGGTTCCACTGCGCCCACGCGGGCCGGGCCATGGGGGATGTCGGGGCCATCGGATGGAAGTCTTGCGAGACGCGGCCGCCCGTGCCAGGTGGCTTGCATCCCCATCGCGGGTGGTGTCCGCGCAGTGACCACGCTCTGGCGCGGTGCAGGGCGGCGCCGCGATCCACACCAGTGGTCTGACCAACGACTTCGGGCAGGGGCACGGGGTGTTCCGCCTGGACCTCGAGGTGCGTGACGGCGAGATCTTCGGCTCGTCGGGGGTCGTCGGCGTGCCCGTCGCCGGCGGCGGGATCCCGGTGGGCCATCTCGCCGCGCTGTCGCTGCACCTCGCCTGCTTCGGCTGGGCGCTCGGCGCGCTCGCGCTCACGGCCGCCGCCGTCTTGAGCCTCAGGCGCCGGGACCTGCGGAAGGAGCGACGGCGGCGACGCCCACGAGGTTCCCCTGCGGATCGGTGAAGTGGCCGACGACCAGGGCGCCTCCGGGTGCCTGGGCCGGACCCATGCGGCGCGTCCCGCCGAGCCGCTCGGCCTGCTCGAGGGCGGCCTCGACGTCCGGGACGCCGACGTAGAAGAGGGCGTGCGCGGCGTGAGCCGCCCCGCCGCCGACGCCACCGGGGATGCCACCCCTCTCGCCCGGCTCCACGAAGCCGTAGTCGCCCGCCTCCGAGACCGGCTCGGCGACCGGCCCGCTGGTGTCGAACGCCCAGCCGAAGAGCTCGCCGTAGTAGTCCCGGAGCCCCGCTGGGTCGCTCCCGATGATCTCGAAGTGCACGACCGGCTGTCCCATGCTGCCTCCTTGGTTGTAAAGAACAACGAGACAGTGGTAGTTTTGCACCGATGTCCACGACGCGCAGCTACGGGGACGCCTGCGGCATCGCGCGGGCCCTCGACGTCGTCGGGGAGCGGTGGGCGCTGCTCGTGGTGCGCGAACTGCTGCTCGGGCCGCAGCGGTTCTCGGATCTGCGGCGCGCGCTGGCGCGGGCCAGCTCGAACATCGTCGCGGACCGGCTGCGCGAGCTCGAGGCTCGCGGCGTGGTCGCTCGCCGCACGCTGCCGCCGCCGGCCGCCTCGTCGGTCTACGAGCTGACCGCACGGGGTCGGGAGCTCGAGCCGATCGTGCTCGCGCTCGGCGGCTGGGGCATCGACGCGCCGCACCCGCCGGGGCCCGAGACGCTCAGCGCCACCTCGGTCCTGCTCTTCCTGCGCGGCAGCGTGCGGCCGGCCGGCGACGCCGTCTATCGGGTCGAGCTCGACGAGCGCGTCTGGACCGTCCGTGCGGCCGGCGGCGAGGTACACGTCGAGCCGGGCGAGCCGCCCGAGCCGGACGCGATCCTGCGCACCGACGCCGTGACCCTCAACGCCCTGCTCGAGGACGCCTCCGGGTTGGACGCGGCGATCGCGCGAGGCGACGTCGTCGCGTCGGGCGACATGTCCGCGCTGCGCGGGCTCATCCGATAGCGGCTCGTCCTCCACGCCCGGAGGATCCTCGGGTTCGGGCGTCAGGCCTCGCCGGCCATCCGGCGGACGGCGGCATCGATGCCCGCGCCGGACTGCTCGACCGGCTCGACGTAGAGCCGCGCCCACTGGACGCGGCCCTCGGCGATGCCGCACACCATGACGCCCGCGTCGTCGAGGGCGGTCCCGTCGTCGCGCGTGCCCCGCCAGCGCCACTCGCTCCATTCCACGTCGCCGACGGCGTCCGCGCGGACGAGCTCCGCGCTGAAGTCCGGGACGCTGGCGAAGATCGACGACCAGTTGCGGCGGACCTGCTCGCGCCCTCGGAACGCCCGATCGGGATGGGCGGGTTGCGCGCTGTCGTAGTCCTCCGCGAAGCAGTCGGCGAACGCGTCGGCGTCGTGCGCGTTCATCGCGGCCGCGATCCGCTCCACGACGAGCGAGCCGGGTGCGGGATCGTCGCTCATGACACGACGTCCTCAGCCGACCGCCAGCACCAGCGCGTTGCCCGACGGGTCGCGGACCTGCGGGTCCGGGTCCTCGCGCTCGGGCTCCACGCCGGCGCGCGAGAGTCGCTCGAGCGCGCGGTCGCGCTCGGCGCCGTCGGGCAGGACGATCGTCGCGTGGCGCAGCGCGGCCGTGCCGGGCGGGGGCGGGGTGGCGCCCGCGCTCTCCCACGTGTTCGCGCCGACGTGGTGGTGATAGCCGCCGGCGCCCAGGAACGCCGCCTGCGCGCCGAGCGCCGCCATCAGCCCGAAGCCGAGCACGTCGCGGTAGAACCGCACCGTCCCCGGGATGTCGGCGACCTTCAGGTGCACGTGCCCCATGGTGGTGTCCGCCGGGAGCCCCTGCCAGGGATCGCTGCGAGGGTCCTCGAGCTCGCCGAGCAGGTTCTCGACGTCGAGCCGCTGCGTCGTCATCCGCGCCGCGACCTGGCCCGCCCAGTGCTCCCGCGGGCGGTCCCGGTAGATCTCGATCCCGTGCCCGTCGGGGTCCGACAGGTAGAGCGCCTCGCTGACGAAGTGGTCGGAGAGCCCGACGAGCGGGACCTGGTCGCGGGCGGCGTGGGCGAGCCAGCTCGCCAGCGCGCGCCGCTCCGGCACCAGCAGCGCGAGGTGGTAGAGGCCGCAGAAGCCGGCCGCGGGCTCCGCGCCGGGCTCTTCGACGAGGACGACGAGGGCATGCCCGTCGGTGCCGAGCGAGGCGGTGCCGGCATCGCGGCCCAGCAACTCGAGGCCGATGGCCTGCTCGTAGTAGGCCACCGAGCGCCCGAGGTCGGCCACGGTCAGGTGCACCGCGCCGAGCGCCGTGTCCGGCGCGAGCTCCGCGTCCAGGGCGAGGCCGGCGGCCTCCAGCTCCTCCGGGTCCGGCGGACCGGTGGGCGATCGCTCGGCCATGCCCGGGATCGTACCCCTGGGGAGATCCCGACGGCCAGGGACGGGGGACAGCCCCAGCACGGCGGGCGGTCAGCTCCATCGCCGCGCTCGGCTGCCGCGCCTACCGTCGGGACATGCTCTCCCCGCGGCCCCTCATCCCGTTCCTCGCCGCCGGCGTCGTCGCCGTCGCGATCGCCGGCTGCGCCATCGGCGACGACGGCCCGCGCGTCTCGCAGACGCGCGACGTCGCCGGCTTCACGCGCGTCGACAACCAGGGCTCCGTCGATCTCCGGTTGCACGCCGGCGAACCGCAGCGCGTGCTGGTGCTGGCCGGCGAGAAGGTGATCGACGACGTCCGGACCGAGGTGCGCGACGGCACGCTTCACGTCAGCTTCGACCACCACGGCTTCGGCGGCGGCGACGTCGCGGTGGAGGCCACCGTCCGCCGCCTGGCCGTCGTCGAGGCGTCGGGCTCGGGCGACGTCGACGCCGACGGCGTCGACGCGGGTTCGCTCGACGTCCGCTCCGACGGCTCCGCGGACATCGCCGTCCAGGGCGCCGCGCGGCAGCTGACGCTCGACCTCAGCGGCTCGGGCGACGCCGACCTCGGCGACCTCGACGTGCGCGACGCGCAGGTGACGATCAGCGGGTCGGGCGATGCCGTGCTGCGGGCCGACCGCCTGGCTCAGCAGGTCGACGGCTCCGGAGAGCTCCGCCGCGCCCAGTGACCTCGTGACAGATGCGACGGCCGGGCATAGCCTTCCAAGGCATGTTCGACCGTGTGAAGGGCCTTTGCGCATGACCGCGGTCCACAGCACGCTGCCGGACCCGCTGACCCGAGCCGTCGACGCCGTGCTGAGCGCCGCGGGCGTCGAGCACGTCGCCCACGGCGACGGCGATCCGGTCGGCGCCGCCGAGCGGGCGGCGGGCGACAACGACGCGATTGCGCTGATCGGGCCGTTCCGCTCCCGCGACGTGGCCGATGCCGTCGCGGCGACCGCGCCCGCCGGGTTGCCGCTGCTCGCACCGGTCGCCACGTGGGCGGGGGTGACGCGCGACGACGAGCCGGGCTGCGACGACGACCCCGCGGACCACCGCGGCACCGTCCTGCGCATCGTCGCCCGCGACACGGTGGTCGCCCGGCGGATCGCCGCCGACCTCGTGGCGCGGGAGCAGCGGGCGTTCGTGGTCGCCGGCGATCACGAGTACGGGCTGCAGCTCGACGGCCAGCTGCGCCTCGCCGGCCTGCCGCGGAGCGCCGATCCGGCCGACGCCGACGTCGTCGTGCTCGCGGGACTCGCCGGCGAGCCGGAGGTCGAGCGCGCGGCGGCGCTCGCCCCATTGCCGATCGTCGCCTTCGACGGCATCCAGGGCGCCGCCCTCGAGGGCGACGTCTCGGTCGCGCTGCCGTTCGCGCCCGACGGCGGCGAGCTCGAGGGGGCGGCACGCCGCGCGGCGGAGCTCGTCGTCGCCGCCGTGCGGACGGGCGCCGCGGATCGCGGCGCGCTGCTCGAGGCCGTCCGCACTCTCGGGCCGTTCGACGAGCACGGCGATCCGGTCGACCCGCCGGTCTGGCTCTGGCGTGCCGGAGGCGACTGGCACCTGGTCGCGCACCGCCCGCTGTGAGCCTCAGGCGATCGGGTCGCGGAGCAGTTCGGCGAGGATGACCGCGTAGGTGACGACGGCCTCGTCGTGCGTGATCTTCGGAACCTCGAGCGTCACGCACGGCGTGCCGCGCTCGCGCGCCCAGCGATCGAGCACCCCGGGGGTGTCGTAGGTCACGTGGGCGATGCGGCGCAGGCCGGTGCGGGCGACGAGCGCCTCGCCGAGCGGCGTGGGCTCGGGCTCGATGATCGCGCCGATCGGGGCGTGGACCGACAGGAGCCAGCGCGGGCGGAGCCGCTCGATCAGCGCCATCAGCGCGACGGTCTCGGGCTCGGAGGCGGGCGCCTCGCCGGTCGAGAGCTCGACGACCTGGCGCGTCTCGCTGCTCCAGTGGCTGAGCACGGTGCCGGACCTCCAGTCGCTCGTCGGGAAGTTGCGGTTGAGGTCGACGCCGGCGGCGTTGCCGCGCGTGCCGAGCAGGACGCCGTCCGGGTTCGTCGCCAGCACCGCCGCGCAGCGCAGCTCTCCCGCCGCGACCGTGCGCAGCGCCGCCGACAGCGCGATCGTCGACTCGCTCTCGTTGCCGTGGATGGCGGCGATCAGCAGCGGCGTGCCCGGCGCGAGCGGCCCGATCACCTCGAGCGCCCGCCCGCCGCGCGTCGTCCCGTAGCGCTCGGCGCGATGGCGGAGCCGACCGCGGTCGGGCAGCGGGACGTCGGCCATGCCCCGCTAGGCAACCACCCGGGGCACCGCCGCGTCAACCGGCCGCGGCGCCGGGATCAGCGCTCCGCAGGCGGCGGCGAGCAGCGCGACGCCCGCGCTGATGAGGAACGCGAGCTCGAAGCCGCGGTCGGCGGGGAGGCCGCCGGCGATCACGTGGCCGGCGACGATCGAGGCGGCGACCTGGCCGCCGAGCGACGCGCCGATGTTGCGCGCGATCGTGTTGACGCCCGTCGCCTCGCCGGTCTCGTGCGCGTCGACCGCGCTGACGATCAGGTTCGGGAGCGCCGCGAACGCGCAGCCCACGCCGGTGTTGAGCAGCAGCCCCCAGAGCACGATGCCGAGCGCCGAGCCGTGGCCGAGCGCCATGCCGACGAGGCCTCCGGCGGCGAGCAGAGCGCCCGCGACCAGCGGCGGCTTGGAGCCCACGCGCTCCCCGACGCGGCCGACGATCGGCGCGATGAGCAGCATCATGATCCCGCCGGGCGCCATCAGCAGGCCGGCCTCGGTCGCGTCGAGCCCGAGTCCCACGTCGCCGCCCTTCGGCAGCTCGGCGATCTGCGGGATCAGCACGAAGGTCCCGAACAGCCCGAAGCCGACGAGCAGGGTCGCGAGGTCGGTGATGAGCACCGGCGGGCGTGCGAGCGTCCGCATGTTGATCAGCGGCTCGGCGTGGCGGCGCTCGAAGGCGACGAAGCCGGCGAGCAGCACGAGGCCGCCGCCGATGAGGCCGAGCGTGCGCCCGGACGTCCAGCCCCATTCGTGGGCGCGCGAGATGGCGATCAACACCGCCGAGAGGCCGGCGGCGAGGATCACGGCGCCGGCGACGTCGACGCGCCCCGGGGTCCGGACGGGCGACTCGGGCACGAAGCGGATCGTGGTCACGGTCGCCGCGGCGCCCATCGCCGCCGACAGCCAGAAGATCCAGTGGTAGGTCGCGTGGTCGGCGAGCAGGCCGCCGAGCGGGAGGCCGATCGCGCCGCCGATGCCGGCGGTCGCGCCGAGCAGCGCGATGCCGGTCGGGATCCGCTCGGGCGGGAACTCGTCGCGGACGATACCGAACGAGAGGGGGAACACGCCGCCGCCGACGCCCTGCAGGACGCGGCCGGCGATCATCGGGCCGAGGCCGTTGCTGAGGGCGCAGATGACCGAGCCGACGGCGAAGGCCGCCAGCGAGATCGCCAGGAAGCGCTCCTTGCCGAACATGTCGCCGAGCCGGCCGAGCACCGGCGTCGCCACCGAGGCCGCGAGGAAGTACGCGCTGATCATCCACGTGATGTCGCTCGTCGAGACCCCGAAGGCGTGCTGCATCGCGGTCAGCGCCGGGATCACGGTCGTCTGGGCGAGCGCGAAGGCGAGCGCCCCGATGCCGAGGATGCCGAGGGTGACCTGGGGGTGCTGGCGGACGGAAGCGTCGGACATGGGACACGTAAGCGTAGTGGCCACTCCGGTTGCGGTAGGCTGACCGGGTGTCCGCCGCTCCCCTCGAACGCCCGCTGCGCGCCGATGCGCTGCGCAACCGCGAGCGGCTGACCGAGGCCGCGGCGGCCGCCTTCCGCGATGAGGGGCTCGACGTCGCGGTCGACGAGATCGCCCGGCGCGCGGGTGTCGGCGTCGCGACGCTGTACCGCCACTTCCCGGCCAAGGCCGACCTCGTCGTCGCGGTGACCGAGGCGGTGCTCGAGGACCTCGGCGCCGCCGCCGCGGTCGCGCTCGAGGGCCCCGACGCCGACGTCGTCGCGCGCTTCCTCGACGCCGCGCTGCGCCACCAGTGCCGCAACCGCGGGTTCCTCCAGACGCTCGCCCAGAAGGATCTACCCGAGGCGGCGCGGCGCCGGCTCAAGCGGCGCGTGACCGACATCCTCGCCCCCGTCGTCGCCGCGGGGCATCGCAGCGGCGCCATCCGCGCCGACGTCGGCGCCGACGAGCTGCTCGTCGTGGTGCGGATGCTCGGCGTCGTCGTCGCGACGCGCGGGCGCCGCTCGAATCAGCCCTACCTGTCGATCCTGCTCCGCGGCCTGGCCGAGGCGCGATGACCGCGCAGGTGCAGGACTCCTCGCGCCCGACCGGCGCCGCGCTCTACACGATCTTCGGCGCGCTGATGCTGGGCATGTTCCTGGCGGCGCTGGACCAGACGATCGTCTCGACGGCGCTGCCGACGATCGTCGGCGAGCTCGGCGGCCTCAACCACCTCTCGTGGGTGGTGACGAGCTACCTCGTCGCCACGACGGCGTCGACGCCGCTGTACGGCAAGCTCGGCGACCTCTACGGCCGCAAGCGGCTGTTCGCGCTCGCGATCGTCATCTTCCTCGTCGGCTCGGCGCTGTCGGGCGCGTCGGAGAGCCTCGAGGAGCTGATCGCCTTCCGGGCGCTGCAGGGCATCGGCGCCGGCGGCCTGATGGTCGGCGCGCAGGCGATCATCGCCGACATCGTCCCGCCGCGCGAGCGCGGCCGCTACATGGGCCTGATCGGCTCGGTCTTCGCGGTGGCGAGCGTCGCCGGCCCGCTGCTCGGCGGCTTCTTCGTGGACTCGCTGAGCTGGCGCTGGGTGTTCTACGTCAACCTCCCGATCGGGGCGGTCGCGCTCGCCGTCGTCACGCTGCGACTGCACCTCCCGCGCAGCCGGACCGAGCACCGGATCGACTGGCTCGGCGCCGCGCTGCTGACCGCCGCGGTCGTCTGCCTGGTGCTGCTGACGACGTGGGGCGGAGCGCAGTACGCGTGGGGCTCGGCGACGATCATCGGCCTCGGCCTGGTCACCGTCGTGCTCGCGGCCGCGTTCGTGGTCACCGAGCGCCACGCCGCCGAGCCCCTGATGCCGCCGCGGCTGTTCGCGAGCCGGGGGTTCACCGTCGCCGTCGCGCTCGGCTTCCTCGTCGGCATCGCGATGTTCGGCGCGCTGACCTTCCTGCCGCTCTACCTGCAGGTCGTGCGCGGCGCCAGCCCGACCGGCTCGGGGCTCCTGCTCGTGCCGCTGATGGTCGGCCTGCTGACGGCGAGCATCTTCTCGGGGCGACAGATCAGTCGCACGGGGCGCTACCGCTGGTTCCCGATCGCCGGCAGTGCGACGCTCGCCGTGGGGATGCTGTTGCTCACGACGCTCGGCGTCGCGACGCCATACGCCGCGACCGCGCTGTTCATGGTCGTGATCGGGACCGGCATCGGGCTCTTCATGCAGGTCGTCGTGCTCGTCGCCCAGAACGACGCGCCGCCCGACATGATCGGGGCGGCGACGTCGTCGGCGACGTTCTTCCGCTCGATCGGCGGCTCCGTCGGCGTGGCGATCTTCGGGGCGGTCTTCTCCTCGCGGCTGGCGTCCGGGCTCGAACGCCTGCCCGCGGCGGTCGTCGCGAACCTGCATCTCACCGCCGGCTCCGTCCAGGTCGCGCCGGACGCCGTGCGGGCGCTCCCGAACGGCCCGCGGACGGCGTTCGAGGGCATCTTCGTGCACGCGCTGCACGGCGCCTTCGCAATGGGCGCGGTGTTCTCGGGGCTCGCCTTCCTGCTCACGTGGGCGCTCCCGCAGATCGAGCTCCGCAGCTCGACGGCGGCCCAGATGCGCGACCAGGCGCGCGCCGCGCCGACGGAGCCGCCGCAGGCCGCGGAGGTCGCGGCAAGGTAGATGGTTGATTCCGCCGTCGCGGAATCGACCATCGGGCGTTACCCGCGTGCTGCCACGGTGTTACCGCAGCGCGCGAAGTTGGGGCCATGCCCGCCGCGCCCCCCATCGAGCCCCAGCCTTCCGAGAGCCGGCCTCCGGAGCCGCCGGCCCCGATCGAGCGCCATCACTTCGCGACGCCGGTCGTGCACGAGGTCGTGCCGGCGCCGAGCGTCGCGATGCTCGACTGCTCGACCTGGTGAGGCCGAGCGTCACCCCTTCGCTTCCAGCGCCTCGGCGCGGGTCAGGTACAACGGCAGATCCTCCTCCACGCCGGTGACCGCGAAGATGAGACGCACCGGGCCCTCGGGGCAGACGATCGCGAGCGGCCGGCCCGACTCGCCGGCCGCGCGCTCGATGGCCAGCACCGCCGAGATGCCCGTCGAGTCCATGAAGGTGACGCCGGCGAGGTCGAGCACGAGCGGCGCGTCGCCGCGCGGCACCGCGTCGAGCACGGCCTGCAGCCGGGACTTCGTGGCGATGTCGATCTCGCCCTCGACGGCCCACACCTCGGCGTCGCCGACGCGGCTGACCTCGACGCCCGTGGGTTCGGCGGTGGGCGGCTCGGGCGCCCGCCTGCGGCGGCGGCGGAGCTTCATTTGTACGTGAGCAGCCGGACGGTCGAGAAGGCGAGCACGTCGTTCGGCCGCGCGCCGGGCGTCTGCGCGACGACGGTGACGGTGGCCTCGCGGCGCCCGGCGGCGAGCGCGCGGTGCAGCGCGTCGGTGATGACCACGAGCTTGACCTGCGGCGTGAGCTGGTGCGGCGGGCTCAGGTCGAACGGGTCCTCCGGCCCGGACGGGACGTCGCAATGGCCCTCGTCGCCGAAGCAGCCGCCGTGCCCGAAGACGGTGAACGAGCCGGCGTAGCTCGGGTCGTCGCGGCCGGTCTCGACCGTCGCGTCCGCGTTGTCGACGAAGACGCGCGCCTCGAACGAAGAGCCCGAATGGTCGACGTCGTAGAACGTGAGGTCGGCGCGCGCGAACGCCGCCTCGGGGTCGGGCAGCTCGAGGGGCGCCGAGACGAAGCGGTCGACCATCAGCCGTGTCCCGGTCCGGGGGCCGCCGCGGTCGCGGCGGCGTAGTCGTAGCCCAGCGCGTTGGAGTCGAGCACGTCGGCGACGGTCGCGGGGAACGGCGGGAGTGCGCGGCGCAGCAGCGACGCCGGCGGCCCGGCGTGGGGGTGGCGCAGCTGCCACAGCCGCCAGACGCGATCGATCATCGCGTGGTGGGCCCAGAACAGCGGGTCATAGGCGGCGGTCGCGATGTCGGCCATCGTCCCGCCGACCCACACGTGGACGCCGTTGTGGATGTCCTCGAGCTGATTGGAGAAGTCGAGGAAGTCGCCCAGCGCGAGGACGTCGTCGAGCTGTTGCCTCGTCGGCAGCGGCGGCGCGCCGGGGCCATCCGGGTCGCGGACGGTGTGGTCGGTGCCGCCCGGCTCGCGTCCGCTCCGCTGGATCGGGCTGGCACGCAGCGGGTTGGCCTTGCCGTCGACGCGGGCGCGGGCGTAGAGCCGCGGGATGCCCTCGGCATGGTCATGGGTCCAGTCCCACCACGGCAGCGTCACGCCGGCCACCCGGTGCTGGAGGGCCTTCTCGAAGAAGAACAGGTAGGCGCGATGCCAGGGGAGGAACAGCGGCGAGCCGTGCGTGCAGGACATCGGCAGCGGCAGCCCGTGGATCCCGGCGTGGTGCTGGTAGCCGCGGTCGTCGCGGATCGCCTGCGCGGCCGCGACGGCGCTGCGCAGGTCGGCGGCCTGGCCGGCGGTGAGCCGCCGGGCGCTGCGCCGATGGCGCAGGCGCGCGGGCGCCGCCGCCGGCGCGGCCGGGACCGTCGGGCTCACGTCGCCACCGCCACGGCGCGACGCTAGCGAGGCCGGGTCGCGCGGGTCAAGGCATGGACAGTGCCGTGCAGCGGATCTATGGTCGGCCGACCATGCGGTCCCGGAGCTCCGGACCTCAACCCGACGAGCCGGGCGTGTTCATCAGCTACCGGCGGCTCGACGCCGGGGGCTCCGCGGGGCGTCTGCACGGCGATCTGCGCCGGGAGTTCGGAGAGGGCCACGTGTTCCGCGACCGCGAGATGCGCCCGGGGACGAACTGGGTCAAGCGGCTGCAGGCGGAGGCCGGCGCGTGCCGCGTGATGCTCGTGGTGATCGGCCAGAAGTGGGCGACGGTGCGCGACGACGGGGCGGCCGAGCCCCGACTGGCGAACCCGCGCGACACCCTGCGGATCGAGATCGAGACCGCCCTCGCCCGCGACGAGGTGACGATCATCCCCGTGCTCGTCGACGACGCGCGGATGCCGAGAGCCGACGACGTCCCCGCGTCGCTCGCGGGGCTGCTGGAGATCCAGGCATATCCGATGAGCGACGCCCGCTGGGACGACGACCTCGCCCACCTCGTCGCCGAGCTCGAGGCGCTCGGGATGCGCCCGACGTCCGTGCGCGGACCCCGGACCGACCGCGCGCCCGACCCGCGGCCGCACGCGCTCCGGGCGGCGCTCGGGGGCGCCGCGCTGGCGGGCGCGGCGGCCATCGCGGTCAGCGCGCTGCTCGCGGCCGCGCCGGGCGAGCTATCGGCGAAGCACTCGCCCGACGATGCCGCGGCGGTCTCGCGGATCTGGCACTACGCCCTCGAGCGCGGCGTGCTCTGGGGCCTCGCGGGCGCCGGGCTGCTGCTTGCCTGGTCGCTCGTCACAGCGCCGGGGCGCTCGCCGGTGCGGCCGGCCGTGTCCGGCCTGCTGGCCGGCGCCCTCGGCGGCGCGCTGGGCGGGGCGGCGTTCCAGACGCTGCTCTACCTGAGCAACGAGGGGCTGATGGCGAACCCGCTCACGCTCTCGGACGACATCGAGCGGATCCCGGAGCTCGTGCTCCCGGCGATGTGCCTGGGCTGGGCGCTCGCGGGCCACGCCCCGAACCTCACGCGCGGACAGGGTGTGCTCGCGGGCCTGGGCGCGGGGCTTGCGGCGGCCGTCGTCCAGATGCCGCTCTCGGAGATCTTCGGCAAGAGCGGCTGGCGCTGGGCGAAGCTGGCGCTGGCGCTGGCCGTGGTGATGATCCCGCTGGTCCTCGCGGCGTCCGCGCGGCGCGAGGCGCGCGCCGCGCCGCGGCTCTCGCTGCCGGCGCACTAGCACCGGCCTCGGAACTCGGCCTCGGCGCCGCGTGTCTGCTTCGGCGCGTTCTTCGCCGCTGGGATCGGCGGCGGAGAGCGGCGGCCCCGCCGCGGTGACGGCCAGCCGCGCCAGCGCGGTGGCGATCCTGCTGCTCGGCCGCCTCGTGCTCCGCGAGCGGCTCGCCGGCGGCCGCTGGGTCGGCGTGTCGGCGGTCCTCACGGGCATCGTGCTCATCTCGGTCGGCTGACCCGCGCAGTACGCTCGTTCCAGGATGCTGATCCTGCTCGCCTTCGCCGTGCTCGCCGGTGCGGGCACCGCCGCCAGCCCCTGCGCGCTGCCGGTCCTCCCGGCGCTGCTGTCGGCCGGCGGCACCGGCGGCCGCCGGCGGCCACTGGGGATCGTCCTCGGCCTCTCGGTGACCTTCACGGTCACGATCGCCGGCCTCGCCGAGGTGGCTGGCGGCGTCGGCCTCGGCGCCGATCCGCTGCGCTGGGCGGCCGTGGCGGTGCTCGCCGGCTTCGGCGCCGCGCTGCTGCTCCCCGGCGTCGCCGCCCGGCTCGAGGCTCCGCTCGCCTCGCTGTCGCGACTCGGGCCGCGCTCGCGCGGCGACGGCTTCGCCTCCGGCCTGCTGATCGGCGGCGCGCTCGGGTTCGTCTACACGCCCTGCGCGGGACCGATCCTCGCCGCCGTCATCACGGTCGGCGCGGCGAGCGGGCGCTCGGTCGCCGTGGCGCTCGCCTATGCGGCCGGATCCGCGCTCGTGCTGCTGGCGATCTGCCTGATGGGGCGCCGGGTGCTCGACGCCGTCCGCCGCGCCGGCGGCGCCGTGGCCGTGCAGCGCGGGCTCGGGATCGTGATGCTGGCCACGGCGCTGGCGATCGTCACCGGCGTCGACCTGCGCTTCGACCAGGCTGTCGCGCGCAACATCCCCGGGGTCAACGTGACCGCCGGCCTCGAGCGCTCCGGCGCGGTCGCGTCGCGCCTCGACGAGCTCACCGGCCGCCGGCCCGCGTTCACGGCGGCGAAGTCGGCGCGCACGGGCTCGGGGCTCCCGGTGCTCGGCGTCGCGCCCGGCTTCGCCGGCACCGGCCGCTGGTTCAACACGCCCGGCGACCGCGGGGAGCCGCTGCGCTCGCTGCGCGGCCGCGTCGTGCTCGTCGACTTCTGGACCTACACCTGCATCAACTGCCTGCGGACGCTCCCGTACCTCGAGGCCTGGGATGCCCGCTACCGCCGCGCGGGGCTGACGATCGTCGGCGTCCACACGCCCGAGTTCGCCTTCGAGCACGACGCCGGCAACGTGGCCGACGCGGTCGACCGGCTCGGCATCCGCTATCCGGTCGTCCAGGACAACCAGCGCGCGACCTGGGACGCCTACGGCAACCAGTACTGGCCCGCGGACTACCTGATCGACGCGCGCGGCCGGGTCCGCTACACCGCGTTCGGCGAAGGCGACTACGGCAAGACCGAGGCCGCCATCCGCGCGCTGCTGCGCGAGGCGCGCGGGCGTCCGCTCGGCGCCGACGCGCGCCCCCACGGCGTCGTGCGCCCGACCTTCGCGGGCTCGACGCCCGAGACCTACCTGGGCACCGCGCGGGCCGAGGGCTGGCTGCGCGCGCCGCTGCCCGGCCGGGCCTCGTACACGCGGCCGAGCTCGGCGCTGGCGCCGAACACGTTCGCCTACGGCGGCACCTGGGACATCCGCGCGCAGCCGGCCACGGCGGTCGCCGACGCGACGATCGACGCGCAGGTGCACGCGAAGCGCGTCTACCTCGTGCTCAGCTCGGCGGGCGCCATCCCGCGGACCGTCCAGGTCCGGCTCGACGGGCACCGCGTCCGCGCGTCGCAGGCGGGCGCCGACGTGCGCAGCGGCGCGGTGACGGTGATCGGCCAGCGCCTCTACTCGCTCGTCGCGCTGCCGTCCGCCCAGACCCACCGGCTCACCCTGCGCCTCGCCCCGGGCGTGAGCGGATACGCGTTCACGTTCGGCTGAGCCGCGGGCGCACGCGGCACAATCGGCGCATGCCGTCGATCGCCGGCTTCCGTGACCTGAGCGCGGTCGAGGGTGAGTACGACGTCGTGCTCTCGTTCGACGACGCGCTCCCGCACCTCCTCGACGAGGTCGACGTCGCGGCAGCGCTCGCGTCGATGCGCGCGAAGCTGCGACCCGGCGGGCTGCTGGTCGTCTCCATCCGCGACTACGACGCCGCGCTCGCCGACCGCCCGCCGGTCGGCCCGCCGCTGCTGATCGACGGGCCGCCGCGCCGGGTCCTCGTGCGCCTGCACGACTGGGACGCGCGACGAGGAGTGGAGTCCTCATCGCGGAAGCTGCTCGCCGAAACGGCGCATGAGCGCGTCGCCCGCGCGCCGCGCGGCGGGCGAGACGGTGTCGAGCGTGAGGAAGCCGTGGACGAGACCGAGGCCCGGGACGAGCTCGACCGCGACGCCCGCGTCGCGCAGCCGCGCCGCCAGCGCCTCGCCCTCGTCGCGCAGCGGGTCGTGCTCCGCGGTGGCGAGCAGGGTCGGTGGCAGGCCGGCGAGGTCGGCGTGCAGCGGGCTGAAGCGTTCCAGCGCGGCCGGGCTCGGGTCGGGCAGCCACTGCGCGACGAACCAGGCCAGCGCGTCGGCCTCGAGCCCCCAGCCGTGGCAATGCTCGCGCACGCTCGGCAGCGAGAGGGTCAGGTCGGCGTTCGGGCAGGCGAGCCACAGCGCCGACGCGGGTGCGCCCCGGGACGCGAGCTCGCGCGCGGCGAGCAGCGCGATCGTGGCGCCCGAGCTGTCGCCGGCCAGGGCAGGGGCGCCCGTCAGCGGGCCGAGCGCGTCAGGGCGCCAGAGGGCGGCGGCGAGGGCGTCCTGGATCGCCGCGGGCGCGGGATGCTCTGGCGCGCGGCGGACGTCGACGGCGAGCACGGCGGCGCCGGCGAGGCGCGCCAGCCGACGGCAGGCGCGGTCGTGGGACTCGAGGTCGCCGAACACGAAGCCGCCGCCGTGGACGAAGACCACGAGCGGCAGCGGCTCCGGGCCCGGCCGGTAGAGCCGGACGCGCACCGGCGGGTCGCCGGGCGCGACGAGGTCCTGGACGCGGTCGAGCCGCGGTCCGGGCGGCCGCTCGCGCGGACGCCGCAGTGCCGTCACGTCGAGCGGCGCGGGCGGGGTCCGGCGCACCTCCTGCACCCATGCGGCGAGCGCATCGTCGGCGAGCTCCACGCGCCGGATGATGCCTCAGCGGGCGTCGTGGAAGATCAGCCCGAGCGCCGTCCGCTGCCCGCGCACGATCGTGCTGACGCCGTGGCGGAGGCCGACGCGGTGATGCCCGCGCGTGCCCTGCTGCGGGCGGTGCTGGGTGGGGAAGATCACGAATGCGCCCCGCGGCGGGGCGATCACGTGTGCACGGCTCTGCGCCCGCGGTCGCTGCTCGAGCAGGACGAACTCGCCGCCCTCGAAGTCCGCGCCCGGCTCCGAGAGCACCGTCACGACCTGGAACGGGAACGCGACCTCGCCGTAGAGGTCCTGGTGCAGGGCGTTCCAGTCGCCGGCGCCGTAGCGCAGGATCAGCGGCGTGGGCCGCTCCTGGCCGGCGGCCCGGCAGCGCTCGAGCAGCGCCTCGTGCTCGCCGGGGTAGGGCGCCCGATCGCCGCCCAGCAGCGCCGACCAGTCGTTGGCGACCGGCGCCAGGTGGCGGTAGAACGCCCCGCGCAGCTCGGCGACGGGATCGGGGAGGGGATGGTCGAAGTAGCGGTAGCGCCCGTCGCCGAAGCGATGGCGGGCCATGTCGACCGTCGAGCGGAAGCGGCCGCCGTCGAAGAGGTCGGCGAGCGTCCGGCACTCGGCGGCGTCCAGCAGCGGCGTCGTGACGGCGTGGCCGCGGGCGTCGAGCTGCACGCGCAGCTCGTCCCAGGGGAGCGCGTCGACGCGATCGGAGAGGGTCATGCCCCAAGGACGCGGCGGGCCGCCGGTTCGTGAGACGCTCCCGCCATGTTCGAGGGCGGCCGCTTCCGCTCGACGATCGAGATGGCGCGCCACCGCTTCGGCGAAGGTCGCTACCGCTACTTCGACCACCCGCTGCCCGACGCCGTCGCGCAGGCGCGGGCCGGCTTCTATCCGCATCTGGCGGCGATCGCCAACA
>DATBDM010000177.1:0-5199 GCA_036269915.1 Solirubrobacteraceae bacterium
GTCGCCATGTCGGTGTGCACCGCGATGCCCATCGCGAGGCCGCCGCAGCGCGCGTGCACGATCTCCTCGGCGAGCACGATCGAGGCGAAGTAGTCGCCACCCTGGCCGCCGTACTCCTCGGGGTAGGAGAGCCCGAGGAAGCCGAGCTCGCCCATGCGCCGGAAGACCCAGTCGGGGAACGTCGTCTCCTCCCACTCGTCCGCGTGCGGCGCCAGCTCCTTGGTGGCGAAGTTGCGGATCGACTCGCGCAGCGCGTCGTGCTCCTCGGTGAAGATGAAGTGGCGCTTGGAGGCGGCGTGGTCGGGCTTGCGGACGTCGGTGGCGGCCATGAAGTGGACAGTAGGACTTCCTACTTCCAGCCGCAAGGCTCCGCGCGATAGGGTCCGCCCGTGGGCAACGGGACGGTGCGCTACGAGGTCGGCGACGCGATCGCCACGATCACGCTCGACCAGCCCGAGACGCGCAACGCGCTCTCGGACGCGGTCCTCGACGACCTGCTCGAGGCCTTCACCGCGGCCCGCGACGACGACGCCGTGCGCTGCGTGATCCTGACCTCCTCCCACGAGACGACGTTCTCGAGCGGGGGCAACCTCGGCGGCTTCGCCGAGCAGCTGCCGCTCGCGCACAAGCACGAGGCGATCGGGCGCTTCCCGCGGCTGTTCGCGCTCATCGGGCAGCTCGGCAAGCCGTCGCTGTGCGCGGCCAACGGGCACGTGCTGGCCGGCGCGCTCGGGCTCGCGCTCGCCTGCGACCTGATCGTGGCGCGCGAGGGCGCTCGCTTCGGGACGCCCGAGATCAACGTCGGGGTGTTCCCGTTCATGATCATGGCGCTGATCTACCGCAACCTCGGGCGCAAGAAGACCAACGAGCTGCTGCTGCTCGGCGAGCAGGTCTCCGCGCAGGAGGCCGAGCGGATCGGGCTCGTCAACCGGGTGGTCGCCCCCGAGGACTTCGACGCCGCCGTCGCCGACTGGGCGGGGCGGCTCGCCGCGAAGTCGCCGCTGCTGATGCGCATGGGCAAGGACGCGATGTACCGCCAGCAGGACATGGCCTTCGAGGACGCGCTCGACTTCCTGCGCGCGCAGCTCGCGCTCGCCTTCGCGACCGAGGACATCCAGGAGGGCGTCAAGGCGTTCTTCGAGAAGCGGGAGCCGCGGTGGACCGGCCGGTGACGTGCCTGCGGGCGCGGACGAGCGACCGGACCGACGGTGCGGGCGCGGGAGCGGAGGCGCTTGCCCGCGCGCTCGGCGGCACGATCGTCGGCGAGGCCGAGCCGGGCGTGCCGCGCGACTGGCACGCCGATCTCGAGACCTCGCGGCCGGTGCTCGAGGCGGCGGCGGCCGCAGCGGCGGAGCCGGCCGTGATCACCGCCTCGGACTGCACGATCTGCATGGGGACGTTCCCGGCCGTCGTCGCGCGCGAGCCGTCGGTGCGCTTCCTGTGGCTCGACGCGCACGGCGACTTCAACACGCCCGACACGACGCCGAGCGGCTTCCTCGGGGGCATGTGCCTGTCGGCGGCCTGCGGCGCCTGGACCGAAGGCCGAATCGACCCGGCGCGCGTACACATGGTTGGCGTGCGCGACCTCGACGAGGACGAGCGCGAGGTGGTCGCCCGCGCCGGCGTGCGCATGGGCGTCCCGCACCACGGTCCGGTCTACGTGCACCTCGACTGCGACGTGCTCGACCCGACCGTCCACCGCGCGCAGTTCCCGGTACCCGGCGGCATGGGCCTCCAGGGCCTCGGCGCGCTGCTCGCGGCGCTCGGCGAGCGCGTCGTCGGCGTCGAGGTCACCGCGCTCGAGGAACCCTCGCTGGCACCCGCGATCGCGGAGCTGCTGCGCTGATGTTGCGGCCCCTGGTCGAGGACCTCGAGGAGCGCCGCCGGATCGCGAAGCTCGGCGGCGGCAAGGAGAGGATCGCCCGCCAGCATGCCGCGGACAAGCTCACGGCGCGCGAGCGCGTCGAGTTGCTGATCGACGCGGGGACGTTCACCGAGCTCGGTCTGCACGCCGGGATCCACCACTCGGTCCGCGGCCTCGAGGACAAGGACGCGCCGGCCGACGGCGTGATCACCGGCTACGGCAAGGTCGACGGCCGCCTGGTCGCCGTCGCCGCCTACGACTTCACCGTGATGGCCGGCTCGATGGGCACGACGGGCGAGCTCAAGGTCACGCGTCTGCGCGAGCTCGCGCTCACCAAGCGGATCCCGTTCGTCTGGCTGCTCGACTCCGCCGGCGCGCGCATCCAGGAGGCGGTCGGCTCGCTGTTCGCCGGCTCCGGGCACCTGTTCCGCGAAGAGGTGGTGATGAGCGGCGTGATCCCGCAGGTGGCGGCGCTGATGGGCCCGTGCGCGGCCGGCACGGCCTACATCCCGGGCCTCGCCGACTTCGTGCCGATGGTCAAGGGCCGCGGGTCGATGGCGCTCGCCGGACCGCACCTCGTGCGCGCGGCGATCGGCGAGGACGTCACCCAGGAGGAGCTGGGCGGCTCGCGCGTGCACTGCCGCTCCTCGGGCGTCGGCGACCTCGAGGTTGCCGACGACGAGGAGTGCATCGCGCGCATCAAGCAGTACCTCTCGTTCTTCCCCTCGCACTGCGAGGAGCCGCCTCCGGTGCGCGAGACCGCCGACCCGGTGGAGCGCATGGACGACGCGCTGCTCGACGTGCTGCCCGAGTCCAACCGCAAGCCGTATGACATGTACGAGGTCATCGGGCGGATCGTCGACGACGGCGAGTGGCTCGACCTCAAGCCGCAATGGGCGAAGACGATCATCACCTGCCTCGCGCGCATGGGCGGGCGCCCGGTGGGGATCGTCGCCAACCAGCCGCGCCAGCTCGGCGGCATCCTCGACAACGACTCCGCCGACAAGGCCGCGCGCTTCGTCAACCTCTGCGACGCGTTCGGGATCCCGCTGCTGTTCCTCGTCGACGTGCCGGGCTTCATGGTCGGCACCAAGGTCGAGGCGGCGGGGATCATCCGCCATGGCGCGAAGATGCTGCACGCCGTCGCCGCCGCGACGGTGCCGAAGATCACGGTCGTCGTGCGCAAGGCCTACGGCGCCGGCTACTACGTGATGAACGGGCGCGCGTACGAGCCCGACCTGATCGTCGCGTGGCCGAGCGCGGAGATCTCGGTGATGGGCGCCGAGGGGGCCGTCGAGATCGTCTTCCGCCGGATGTTCGAGGAGGCCGAGGACCCGGTCGCCAAGCGCGCGGAGCTGATCGCGACCTACCAGGACCTGATCGACGTCTACCGCGCGGCCGGCAACGACATGATCGACGACGTCATCGACCCGCGCGAGACGCGCCCGACCGTGATCCGCGCGCTCGAGATGGCGGCGGGCAAGCGCGTCGAGCGTCCGTGGCGCAAGCACGGAGTCGTGCCCGTCTAGAAGCCCGACGCGCGGCCCGTACCGCGGGAAGCGCCAGGCCCTAGGCGTGTCGCGCCGTGTTGCGACCGCTGACGGCCCGCCAGACGAGCAGCAGCAGCATCGTGCCGACGATCGCCCCGAGGATGCCGCCGAGGTCGAACTTGTCCTCGTCGCCGATCCCGAGCACGTAGGTGAACAGCGCCCAGCCGATCAGCGCGCCGATGATGCCGAACGCGACCGTCTGGACGAAGCCCATCGGATCACGCCCTGGGAGCAGCAGGCGGCCGAGGTAGCCGGCGATGATGCCGATCACGATCGCCGAGATGATCTCTCCGAGCATTGCTGGTGATTCCTTCCGCTGGGGGATGCGTCGCTCACATATACCCCGCGGAGCGATGGCGGTTGCCCGTGACGTCGGGGGTCCGACGTGTGGGTTTAGAGTTGGGAGTGGAACGTCCTACTTCTCAGGAAGGCCATGGCCCTCGACGACCCCGTGATCCTCACCTGCGCCATCTCGGGCGCGGTCGCCGGCCGCGACCAGTGCGCGGCCATCCCCTACACGCCCGAGGAGTACGCCGCCGAGGCGCGCCGGATCGTCGACGAGGGCGCGGTGATGATCCACATCCACGCCCGCCGGCCGGACGGCACGCCGAGCTCGGAGACCGAGGACTTCCGGGCGATCACCGAGGCCATCCTCGCCGAGGTCGGGGACGTGATCGTCAACTACTCGACGGGGACGATCGGCGTGCCCGTCGAGCAGCGGATCGCCTACCTGCGCGAGCTGCGCCCCGAGGTCGGCGCGCTGAACATGGGCTCGATGAACTACGCGAAGTACTCCGCCCGGCGCAAGGGCTTCGTGTTCGAGACCGTCTTCGAGAACTCGTTCGCGACGATCCTCGCGCTGCTCGAGGCGATGAACGAGGCCGGCATCCGCGCCGAGCACGAGTGCTTCGACTCCGGGCACCTCGCCAACCTCGACCCGCTGCTCGACATGGGCGTGCTGGCGCCCCCGCTGCAGGTCTCCTGCGTCATGGGCGTCACCGGCGGCATCCGGCCGACGGCCCGCAACCTCGCGCACATGGCCGAGCAGGTCCCCGACGTGCCGCACCAGTGGGGCGTGATCGGGGTCTCGCGGCGCCAGTGGTCGCTCGTCTCCGCGGCGCTCGCGCTGGGCGGCAACGTGCGCGTCGGCCTCGAGGACAACTTCTACCTGCCCGAGGGCGAGATGGCGCGCTCCAACGGCGACCTCGTCGCGCGCGCCGCGGCGATGACCGGCAACGCCGGGCGGCGGCTGGCGACGATCGACCAGGCACGGGCGATGCTCGGGCTGCGGGGGCGCGCGAAGGCATGACGGCCCTCGACGGGCTCAAGGTCCTCGACCTCACCCGGCTGCTGCCCGGTGGGTTCTGCACGCTGCTGCTCGCCGACTTCGGGGCCGACGTGATCAAGGTCGAGGACACCGGCATGGGCGACTACGTGCGCTGGGCGCCGCCGCACTACGAGGGCGCCGACCCGTCCGCGGGCGGCGCGCTGTTCCTCTCGCTCAACCGCGGCAAGCGCTCCGTGCGGATCGACCTCAAGTCCGAGGCCGGGCGCGACGTGCTGCTGCGCCTCGCGGTCGACGCCGACGTGCTCGTCGAGTCCTTCCGCCCCGGCGTGCTCGACCGGCTCGGCGTCGGCTGGGAGCGGCTGCGCGAGGTCAACCCGCGGCTCGTCTACTGCGCGATCTCGGGCTACGGCCAGGACGGCCCGTACCGCGACCGGGCCGGCCACGACATGGACTACCTGGCGCTCGGCGGCCTGCTCGGGCTGACCGGCGCCGGCGCG
>DATBDM010000178.1:0-6225 GCA_036269915.1 Solirubrobacteraceae bacterium
GACGGGGTCGGGGGCGCGCGCAGCGACGGTGGCTCGGGGCTGCCCGGGCTCCGCGACCGCGTCGGCGCGCTGAACGGCGACCTGCGCATCGAGAGCCCGCCGGGCGAAGGGACCGTCGTCGCCGCGACGCTCCCCATCCCCCCGCGTCGGCCGCCGCCTGAGACGGCCTCAGGTGCTGTGCTTGGAACCGCGGATGATCGCGCAGAAGTTCGACCGCTCGAATCCCGGCTGCTTCTCGGCCAGCACGTCGTCGTTCATCGTCCCGAACGTCGTCTCGGGCTTGTCCGCGAACCCGTCGGCGAAGGCCTGGATGATCGACTCCTTGAAGTCGATCCGCGGGTAGGCGGCAAGCACCGCGTCGCGATCCTCGGGAGCGATCTCCTCGTAGCCGAGGCCGAGCACGTCGTACTCCACGCCCGCGGTCACCAGGGCCACCTCGGGCTCCTTGTGCTCCGGGATGCCCGGCGTCGTGTGCAGCGCGATGGCGTCCCACACGATCCGCAGCGCGTCGCCGGTGACGCCGTGCGAGCGCAGGAACTCGCGCGCCGCATTGGCGCCGTCGACCTCGAAGCGGTCGTGCGCGCTGCGATGCCCGTCGACGAGCCCGATGTCGTGGAACATCGCGCCGATGTAGAGCAGCTCGGGGTCGTAGCGCAGGCCGCGCAGCGAGCCGCGCATGGCGCCCCAGGAGTACACGCGCAGCGAGTGGTGGTAGAGGAGGTCGGACTCGACGCTGCGGATCAGCTCGGTCGCGTCGCGCGCGATCGCGCTGTCCGGGATCGCGGGAACGGTCGTGGTTCTGAGAGAGGTCATGCTGAGGCTCCTTGAGGGTGCATCCGCACGCTACGGCGGGAGCGAGCAAGCGGCGAGCAGCAAGGCAAACGCTGCGATAGGCCATCGTTCTCACGCCCGTCGCCCGAGCGCCGTGCGGAGCAACGGACGAATGGCGCGGCGCCGCGAAGCGAGGAGATCGATCGCGAACACCAGGAGGACGAACGCGACGGCGATCCGGACGAACGACGTCGGATAGAGGAGCTCGACGGCGAAGGCTCCGAGGATCAGCCAGGCGTCGGCGCGCTCGGGCCGGCCCGAGGCCAGGGCGGCGACGACGAACAGCGTGAACGCGATCGTGAGCGCGAGCTCGACCAGCTCGCCGCCGCCGAGGGCGATGGACGTATCGCCTCCGCCGGCGAGGTAGGTGAACGGAAGCGCGCCGAGGCCGAGCGTCCATTGACTGACGGACGCGGCGAGGAAGACGGCCAGCCCCTGCGCCGGGCGGCGGTTCGTGACGAGCACCGCCACCACGACGAACTCCGGCGCCTCGGTGACCAACGGCACGATCGACTGGATCAGGTAGTACGGATCGAGACCGAGCGAGGCTCCGGCCGCGAGCAGCGCATCGGCGAAGGGGTTCGCGATCGTCGCCACGACCGCCCCGGCCACGACGATCAGTCCCGCGATCGACGCGCGCCTGTACCTGGGCGGCAGCGAGAGCAGGCCGGCGCCGACGCCGACGACCGCCGGTTCCTCGTCCGGCGTACCCTGCACCCGTCTCGCGTAGAGCACGTAGAGGCCGACGAGCACGATGCCGTCGGGCAGCCCCAGGTGCCCCCGGGCGACGATCTGGATCGCGAAGATCGACGCGATCAGCAGCATCGCGAGCTCCAACCGCCGGGATGTCGCGAGCTCGAAGGGCTGCGCCGGCTGCCGCCGCCTGTACGCGAGGTAGGCCACGGCCAGGGGCATCGCGATCGCGCCGGTCAGCAGCAGCCGCGTCGCGCCCGTCAGATTCGCCGTGATCAGTCCGACCTGCCCGATGAACGCGAATCGCACCTCGATGATGACCTCGGGCAGCACGGTCGCGAGCGCGACGGCGGCGAGGACGAGACCGCCGTGGAAGACCGCTTCCCCGGCGTCGGCCGCCCAGCCCAGCAGGAACGCCGCGCCGATCACGCCGATCGCCAACCCGAGCGTCGCCAGCGCCACGGGGATGGCTGCGCCCGCGAGGTGGACGAGCACGCCGAAGATCGCGCAGCCCAGCGCAGCGAGGAGCTGCCGCTGCCATGGCCGGCCGCCGACGGACGTTGACGAGGTCGTGTTCATCGCGGACGCTCGGCTCTCAGCGGGGCGGTCGCCTGGCTCGTCGTGCCGCGGCTTCCACGCGCGCTGACGGTGAGCAGGTGCGTGCCGGGACGAGTCGGCGACCAGACGAGCGTGATCGGGCGGGCGGCGCAGCGGAACCGCCAGACGCGCCGCGGTTCGCGGTCGGCGTCGATTCGCGCGACGACCTCGCGGCATCCGCCGGCACGGAACGCGATCTCGGAGGCGCGCCCGACGATGGCGACGTGCGGCGTCTCGAGGAGCGTCACCGTGGGCGGTGGCGCCACGGGAGGGGCGCGCGCGACCGTGATCCGGACCGAGTCGCGGGCCGACTGCCCGTCGTGGCCGTCCGCGCGAACGCTCAGGACCGCCCGCCCCGGCGTCCGCGGGGTCCACTCGACGAAGCCGGTGCCGTCGTGGATGACGTAGCGCCGTGTGAACTCGATGCCGCCGGCCGACGCGACCTCGGCGACGGCGCCGACGCTGTGCCCGGCCTTGAACACGGCGCGCACGGGCCGGCCGACCACGGCGCGCCTCGGCGCTCGGGTCAACCGGATGGCCGGTGGCCGGCCGAGGACGTGCAACGCGGTGCGAGCCGTCACGCGGCTCCCGTCCAGGCCCCTCGCCTCGACCCGGACGCGGGCAGATCCGGCCGCGGTCGGCACCCACCTGACCCTTCCACCGCCTGAACTGATGGCGACGCTCGCGCGTTCGCTGCCCTCCGAGGACGTGATCGTCACGTCCGCGCTCCGCGCGTTCTTGCCGACGAGCCTCAGCTCGACCGGCCTTCCCACGACGATGGGGCGGCGCGGCCGTACGACGGTGACCGTGGGCGGCTTGTGCAGCGCCTGGCGCACCGCGCCCTCGATGTCCGGCCCCAGGCCGGCGCGTCCGTTGATGAACGCGGTCACCCCGATCAGACGCGCGGCGGCCGGCCCTCTCGAGCCCTCGTACAGGCTCTGGATCTGGATGGGCCCGCCGCGGAGGAACAGCAGCTGCGGCTGCCCGAGCACCACGCTGTCGAGCGACGACCTCCCCAGATCTCGGAGCTCGAGGTTCGAGAGCCCGAGCAGGTTGCTGACCCGCGGCGTGGCGAAGACCTGTCGACTCACCTGGGCGGGTCCCAGCGTGACCGGGTCGCTCGGGAGGCTCCGGGAGGCGAGGCGGGCGCGACCGTCCGCGTCGACCCAGCCGCTCAGGGTCGCGACGAGGTTCTGTGCGCGTCGCGGGCTGTACTAGGTCTCGAGCAGCAGCCGCGCTCGGTGCCGACCGGGGGGAGGCGAGAACCTGTATGCGGGTCGCATGGTGAGCCGCAGGTCGTCCTCGTCGGACTGGTCGAAGTCGACGTTGCCCGCGACCTCGATCGACCCGGCCAGTGCGATCGGTCGCGACCAGATGTCGGCGCCGCTGGCAAATTGGTCCACGCCCGTCGCATGGAACCTCTGGTAGGCGGTCGCCTGCGCCGCGAAGAGCTCGCGTGGATAGCGGATCCGGCCGCGCAGATCGCGAGGCATCTCCTCATCGGGGCGCAACAGCTCCGGGAACGCGGCCGCCCATGCGCGAGCGATCGGGTCCGACCTGTCCGTCAGGTAGAGGTTGACCCTTCCCGAGAACGCGTCGACCGTCGCCCGCACCGACGCGCGGGCGTAGTTCACGTCCGCGCCACCGAGGTCCACGCGCTGGGCGTACGGGTAGTCGCTGCTCGTGGTGTAGCCGTCCACCACGAAGACGATCCTGCCGTTCTCGGCGAGCGCCGCCGGATGTGTATCCCACTGGATGAAGGGCGCCAGCGTCTGCAGGCGGTCGTGGATGTCACGGTGCACGAGGATCCGGGAGTCGCGCGTGATCGAATGCGACAGGAGAAGCGCCTTGCTTCGGAGGACGAGCGCGAACGCGACCCGCCGGATGACGTCCGAGACCGCGATCCCGCCGGTCCCGTCGTAGTGGTACGCGGATCGGGGTTCGCCGTAGGACGCCGGGATGTCGACCTCGGGAGTGCGCGTGTTGACGACGACCCAGGGCGAGTCCAGGGGACGGTTGCCCCTCGCCGCCGTGAAGACCTTCGGGAGGCGCTGCTGCCGACGCGCCGTACGCGCCTGCGGGAGGTCCCCGAAGTAGATCCGCGGTTCGCGTAGCCCGAGGCCGGCGTCCAGCAGCTGGGGTTGGCGATTCGCCACGACGTCCGTCGCGGAGAAGCGGATCTGCCCGAGCCCGTGCGTATACGCAAGACGCTCGTTGCCCCAGCTCCTGGCCGCCCTGCGAACGGGGCGCAGGTCGAGCTCGCGTGCGCTCGCGATCGTCGGCTCTCGCCGGCCGCCGACTCGCGAGATGTCGAGCGTCGGCTGCTCCGGGTTGTAGTACGGCGTGCTGGTCACGAGCTGGCGCGCCCGTGCCTCGAGCAGCCTCGTGTCCCAGACCTGCAGGTCCGCGAGCCGGTGCCGGGCACGCGAGACCTCGGTGGGGCTGAGCCGACCGGTCGGCGCGTAGGCCTGGACGTCGATGGCGTCGAGTCCGAGCGCGGCTCTCGTGGCGGCGATCGACCGGCCCAGGAACGGCCGCTCGCGCGAGAGCTGACTCGGCCCGACGACGAAGCGCTGGACGAGCGGGGACGCCACCGATCCGGCGACCACGAGCACGAGCGCGAGCGCGGCCGGGACGGCGACCAGGAGCCTCGCGCGGCGCCGGTCGCGCCGTACGTACCGCGGCGCCGCGAGGCAGGCGAGGGCCAGAGCCACGGCGACGATCGACCCCGCCGCCAGCAGCGGCGAGCGGACGTGGGTGTCGACGTAGCCGGCGCCGGCGAATGAGCCGCTGCCGAGGCGTGACGGCTGACCGAGCTCGAGCGTGTAGCGCTCCAGGCGGAGTCGCCACGCGACCACGAGCAGGAAGATCGCGGCGAGGATGGCGAGGTGCGCCCGGGCCGCACCGGATGCGTGCCGCGGCCGCAGGGTGATCGCGCCTCCGGCGCGGTACGCGAGCGCCGCGTAGACGGCGGCGACCGCGACGAGCCAGAGCAGGAAGCCCGAGACCGCGCGCTCGAACGGGAGCGAGAAGACGAAGTAGCCGACGTCCTTGCCGTGCATCGGATCGTCGACGCCGAAGCTCTGCCGATGCCACCAAAGCAGGAAGCTCTGCCAGTGCGCTGAAGCCGACGACGCGAAATAGCTCGCGGTGATCAGGGATGCGGCCGCCGCGATCGCGGTCGCCGGGCGGGTCCGGGGAAGTCCGGCGCGCGGGAGCGCGACCGCGAGGTTCGCCCACAGCGACGCGGCGGCTACGCCGCCGGCGAGGACGAAGAGCTCGACCCTCGCGGCCTGGATGCGCGTGAAGACGCCCAGCCGGCCGAGCTCGTCGAACCACAGCACGTCGGGGAGGATCCGCACGGTCGCGAAGAGCACGAGGAGCGGAACGCCCAGGATGATGACGACGAGGGTCGCGCGCTCACGTGGACGCAGGGGCCCCGGCGTTCGAACCGGTGGCGCCCGGCGGCGTGCGGGAGCAGGGGGCGGCGGCGGCTCGTTGATCGCCGGGTGCAGCGGGCGGCGGCGCAGCGTGCGCGTGGGATCGTCGATCCGCCCCCAGCGGCCGTCCCGGTCGGCCCAGGCGAAGATCGCGCGCAGGACGGAGAGGTGCTTGTTCGCGGTCTGGGGCGACAGCGCGCTCAGCGAGGCCCACCATGCCCGCATGCGCTCCTCGGTCAGCTCGCCCAGCCCGAGCGAGCCGAGCGGACCGATGATGTGCCCCTCCCCTGCGGTCCTGGACTGCCCGAGGATCGAGCGATAGCCGCGAGCCGTGGATGCCTTCCACGGGCGGCCACCGGCCCGGCCGGCATCGTCCAACCAGGCGAGCGCGATCGCGCGGAGCGTTTCGTCGGTCCGGCGCGTCTCGCGCTCGTGAGCGTGCGCCAGCTCGGCTTCCAGCTCGCGCCGCGCGTCCGCGAGCCGGTCCAGCGCCACGCTGCGCGGAATCGTGCCCGCCTTCGGGCGTCCCCGGCCCTGGTGCGCGCGTCCGAGCGAGCGCTTGCGCTCCCGGCGCTTGCCGCCCTCGGTGTAGAGCAGGCGCGCGATCCAGCGGCCGTTGGCCTCGGTGAGATACGCGGAGATCACCGCATGTCCGGCCACGCTA
>DATBDM010000179.1:0-25353 GCA_036269915.1 Solirubrobacteraceae bacterium
GTGCGTGTGGGCGCGCGGCGCGTGACGACCGTCGACGTCCGGGTGCGGATGGACGGGCGCCCGGCGCGTCACGCCCGCGTGCGCGCGACCACCTCCGGCGCGCACCCTCACCGGCTGGTGACCGTCCGCACCAGCGTTCGCGGTCGCGCGCGTCTGCGCCTGCATCCGGCGCACGCGAGCAAAGTGCGCCTCAGCGTCGTCGGCGCAACACGCTGCGCGCCGGTGCGCCTGACCGTGCTGCGCGTACGGCGCGGATGACGAGCTCGCCGAATTCGGTCCGCGCATGAGCTCTGGACGGCCGTCGCGGACGCGCGGATACTCGCGAGATGGACGGTCGGCCGCGCGTGCTCCTGCTCGTCACCCTGGCGGAGACCGGCGGCGCGCAGACGTACGTGGCCGAGCTCCTGCCGGCGCTCGCGCGCGAGCACGACGTGGTCGTGGCCGCCCACGGCGACGGGTTCCTGGCGGATGCCGCGCGCGCCGCGGGCGTCCGGTACGTCGCGCTCGAGCACGTGCGGCGACCGCTGCATCCGTGGCGCGATCTGCGCGGGCTGCTCGAGCTGGTCCGCCTCATGCGGCGCGTGCGGCCCGACCTCGTCCACGCCAACTCCTCCAAGGCGGGCGTCCTCGGCCGCCTCGCGGCTGCGGTGGCTCGCGTCCCGGTCCGGGTCTTCACCGTCCACGGGTGGGCGTTCCGCGCCCACGACGGCGCGGCCGCGGCGGCGTACCTGTGGGCCGACCGGCTCATGCGGCCGCTCACGACTCGGACGATCTGCGTCGCCGAGAGCGAGTTGCGTTCCGGGGTCGCGGCGGGGACGTGCTCACCCGCGCGGACGGTCGTCATCCGCAACGGCGTGGACCTGACGCGGCCGCGCGCACGCCACGACGGCGACGGATCCGGCGGGACCGCCGTCGCATTGGCGGTCGGGCGGCTCCGGGCGCCGAAGGACTTCGCCTGCCTCGTGCGCGCTTCGGCGGAGCTGGCACCCGGGCGGCTGCGCGTCCTCATCGTCGGCGACGGCCCGGACCGTCCCGCGCTGGAGGCGGAGATCGCCCGTCTCGGAGTCGGCGCGCCCGTCGAGCTGCTGGGCGAGCGCGGGGACGTCGCCGAGCTGCTCGCGGCCGCCGACCTCTTCGTGCTCCCGAGCCGCTCGGAGGGGATGCCGATGTCGGTGCTGGAGGCGATGGCAGCCGGACTGCCGGTGGTCGCGTCGGCGGTCGGCGGGATCCCGGAGCTCGTACGCGACGGCGAGACCGGCAGGCTCGTGGCGCCCGGGGACGCGCCCGCACTGGCGCGCGCGCTCGACGCGCTCGCCGGCGACCCGGCGGCGCGCGCCCGGCTCGGCGCGGCCGGCCGCCGGCGCGCCGAGCGCGAGTTCGACGTCGAGGCGTGCCGGCGGGCCCACCTCGAGCTCTACCGGGCAGCGCTCGCCGGCCGCGCCAGCCGCACGCGCCGATAGGCGGCGCGCGCGACGGAGGGCCGGTCGAAGGCCCCGCGGAGCTTCGCGCGGACATCGGCGACCCGGTCGTGGGCGTCGATCGCGATCCGCCGGAGCCCGAGCGGATCGGCGCCCGGCCGGTTGGCGCCGGGCTCACACGACGTGGCCACCGCGAACCCCGCCGCGGCCACGAGCGCGCGCTCGCGCGCACCGAAGAGCCCGGCCGGGTAGCAGAAGCCGCGCACGGGGCGGCCCAGTCGCGCCTGCAGCGCCGCGCGTGAGCCGGCGATCTCCGCGCCCGCCGCGCGCTCGTCGAGGGCGAGAAGGTTCGGGTGCGTGACCGTGTGCGCCTCGAAGACCAGCGGCGACGCGCCGTCGAGGGCGACGATCTCGCGCCAGCCGAGCACAGGCGGCTGCCGCGCGTACCAGGAGAACGCGGCGTTCCCGTCGGCCACGCCGGTGACCACGAACACCGAGGCACCGAACCCGTGGCGCTCGAGGACGGGCACGGCGTGCTCGGCCACGTCGCGGTAGCCGTCGTCGAAGCACAGGCCGACGACGCCGTCGCAAGGGTCTCCCGACTCCAGCATCTCCGCCGCCCGGACGGCGTCGACGACGCGGAGCCCCTCCGCATGCAGGAGAGCCATGTGGGCGCGGAAGCGGTGCGGCGCGACGGCGAGCGGGTCGGGCGCGTCGGCGATCCGGTGGTAGAAGAGGATCCGCAGCCCGGCTGGGGCGACCGGCCGGCGCACGCTCCACGCCGCGGTGCGGGCGCGCGTGAGCGCGGGCTTGACGGCCTGGACCCACGCAGGCCCGAGGTCCAGCTCCGCGCTGGCCATCAGCCGACGACCCGGCCCATGAGGGCGACGAGCGCGCGGATCTCCTCCGCGAAGGCCGCGAAGCCCGCGGCGGGCAGCAGCTGCGGCGCGTCGCACAGTGCCGCGTCCGGCTCGGGATGCACCTCCACGAGCAGGCCGTCGGCGCCAGCCGCCACGGCGGCGCGCGCCAGCGCCGGCACCAGCGCGCGCCGGCCCGCCGCGTGCGACGGGTCGACGATCACAGGCAGGTGGGTCTCCTCCTTGAGCACCGGGATCGCGCCGACGTCGAGCGTGTAGCGCGTGGAGCGCTCGAACGTCTTGATGCCGCGCTCGCAGAGGATCACGCGCGAGTTGCCCTCCTTGAGGATGTACTCGGCGGCCATCAGGAGCTCGTCGATCGAGGCCGACGGCCCACGCTTGAGCAGCACGGGCGTGTCGCCGCGGCCGACCTCGGCGAGCAGCACGTAGTTCTGCATGTTGCGTGCGCCGATCTGGATCACGTCGGCGACCGCCATGACCGCCTCCATGTGGCGCGGGTCGAGCAGCTCGGTGACGATGGGCAGGCCGGTCTCCTCGCGCGCCTCCTCGAGGATCGCGAGCGCCGCCTCCCCGAGGCCGTGGAAGCTGTAGGGCGACGTCCGGGGCTTGAAGGCCCCACCGCGCAGCATGGTCGCCCCGGCGGCGCCGACCGCCTCCGCCGTGGCGAGCGTCTGCTCCCGCGACTCCACGGTGCACGGTCCGGCGATCAGCGCGAAGGCGTCGCCGCCCACGCGCCGCCCGCGGACCTGGATGACCGTCGGCTCGGGGCAGCCTTCGAGGCCGACGAGCTTGTAGGGCTTGGAGACGGGCAGGACGCGCTCCACGCCGGCGTCGCGCTCCAGCGACACGTCGCCGAGCAGGCCGCGACCGCCGATCGCGCCGATCACCGTTGCGTCGCGACCCGGCGCCACGCGCCCGTGCGCGCCGGCACGGGCGAGGCGCTCGAGGACGGCCTCCACGTGGTCATCGGTCGCCGCGCCGTCCATGACGACCACGAACTGCAGCTCGCGCGCGTCGGCCATCGTCATCGCGATCCCACCTCCTCGAGCCCGCGGTCCCAGCGCCTCCGCAAGCGTGCTGACAGCAGTGTCGTGACCGTGCCCTGCGGCCACGCGGGGCGGTCGTCCCAGATGCAGACGGGCTCCACGCCGCGCACGGCGCCGGTGAGGAACGCCTCCGTCGCCGCGCGCAGGTCCGCGGAGGAGACGTCGCCTTCGCGCACGTCGAGGTTCGCGTCGGCCGCCAGCTCGAGCACCCGCCCGCGGGTGACCCCGGGCAGGATCCGGCCGTCGGCGCGCGGCGTGACCAGCGCGCCGTCGAGCACCACGAAGACGTTGCCGCGTGAGGCCTCCAGCACGGAGCCGTCGGCGTCCACCACGAGCGGCACGACCCCGGGCTCGGCCTCGGCGGCCTCCACGCGCCGGCGGTCGGCCCACTTGTGGGCGCCGAGCCCGCCGCGGATGGTGAGCGACCGCAGCACCAGGGCGCGCGGCCAGTCGGGGAACACCAGGGCGGCGTCCACCGGCACGACCCGCACGGCACACGCGAGCTCGCCCGATCCGTTCGGGGCGACGTCCAGGCGCAGCCGCGCCAGCGCGGCGCCGTCCGCCTGCTCGAGGACCAGCTCCCGAGCCCGCGCGGGGAGCGGAGTGCCGAACACCGTCCGCAGGCTCCCGTCCAGCCGAGTCAGATGCGCATCGAGCTCCACAGGCCGCCCGGAGCGCACGAGCAGCGTCTCGAAAACCCCCCTCGCCCGGTCCGGTCCGACGCTCACCAGCGCCTCCGCCCGGTGTACGGTGGCGTCGAGGGGTCACGCTGTTGCCGCGCCGCGTCCACGCCAGCTCGCTCGCCGCCGCGGCGGCGGACCTGCGCTGCCTGGCGCGCCGGAAGGGCCTGCGAGGCGCCCTTCGCACGGTGGCGCAGGGCATCTCCGGCACGGTGTCGGCGCCGGGCGAGATGCACGTGCTGGTCAAGCCGCTCGACACGGTCGCGCCGCTCGGATCGGTGCCGCGGCTGCAGCTCGACGAGATCACCCAGGCCTCGTTGCCGGAGCTGGCGAGACTGAACCGTGCCCGCTGCGCCACGCGCGCCGACGCCCGCCTCGCGGGGAACCTCGCGCACGGCTGGCACGGATTCCTCGCCCACGAGGACGGCCATCCCGTCGGCTGGTACTGGTGGCTCGACGCGACCGCGGAGCTCCATCCCCATCTCGACCGCCTCGGGATCGAGCTCCGGCACGGCGACGTCTACGGCTTCGACTTCTTCCTCGACGAAGCCCATCGGGGCGAGGGCCGTGCGCTCGAGTTCCTGCACCACGTCGAGACCGCCCTGCGCCGGCGCGGCTTCGCGCGGCTGTGGGGATACGTCGACGGCGCGAACACGCCGGCCCGGTGGACCTACAGCGTGCGCGGCTACGCGGTGGTCAGGACGGTCCATCTCCGCCGGGGGTCGATGCGGGCGTCGCGCGCAGGAACCGGTAAGCGCGGAAGCGGGCCGCGAGCACGGTCCACCCCTCGCGGTATGCGACATGCGTGAGCGCGCCCGACAACAGCCGCTTGTGGTGCGGGGAGGCGGGGAGCGCATGGACGGCGGGGAGGGTCGCCTTCAGCAGCGCCGGCGCGGGCGAGGCGCGCCGGTGGCGACGGCGATCGGCGAAGAGCTGCGGGTGACGGGCGCGCAGCTTGGCGTAGCGCTCGGCGTGCCGGCGTGACGAGCGCGCGAGTCGCCGCCCGGCGTGGACCCGGTAGTAGCCGGTCACCGCGGGGATCCCGATGCCCTTCCAGCCGCGCTCGGCCAGCGTCATCCACAGGTCCCAGTCCTCGTAGCCGCCCTGGAACTGCCAGCCGCCGGCGTCGAGCACCGCGTCGCGCCGGTAGAGCGCGCTCAGCGGCAGGTGATTCTGGTAGCTGACCTGCCAGGGATCCAGCCAGGCGCGGCTGCGCTGGGCGTAGGCGAGCGCGCCGAAGTGCCGCACGGAGCCCCACGCGGCCACGGTCTCGGGGTGACGATCGAGGACGTCGCGCAGCCGCCGCAGCGCGCCCGGGGCGAGCGCGTCGTCGGCGTCGAGGGGCAGGACGTAGTCGGCGGACGCGGCGTGGACCCCGGCGGTGCGCGCCGTAGCGGGCCCGGCGTTGGCCTGGTGGAACACGACGACGCCCTCGTCCTGCAGCTGCGCGAGCAGCGCGCTCGCCTCCGGCGCCGTCGAGCCGTCGTCGACGACGATGATCTGAGCGGGCACGTCCTGGGCGCGAACCGAGGCGACCGCGTCCCCGATCGTCGCGGCGTCGTCGAAGAACGGGATCACGACGGCGACCGTACCGGGGCGCTGGTCGGCGGGGAGGCTCACAGCAGGTACTTCCTCAGGACCTTGCCGAGTGGGCTCTTCGGGATCTCCTCACGGCGCTCGACGATCTGCGGGACCTTGTACGCGGCGAGTCGCTCCTGGCAGTAGCGGATCAGGTCGCGCTCGGTCAGCCCGTCGATCGCCACGACGACCGCCTTGACCGCCTCCTCGTCTCCCGCCATGGAGCTGTGCACCCCGACCACCACCGCGTCGCGCACGTGGGGATGCGACACGACGACGTCCTCGACCTCGATCGGATCGACCTTGTGACCGGCAACCGGGATCAGGCGCTTGCGCCGCCCCGTGATGTACAGCCGCCCGTTGCCGTCGAGGTGGCCGAGGTCGCCGGTGAAGAACCAGCCGTCACGGAAGGCCTGCCGGTTGAGCCCCTCCATCTCGGCGTAGCCGGCGGTCAGCGCCGGGCTCGAGACGATGATCTCCTCCTCCATGACGGTCACGCGCACGTCGCCGAGGGGCGCGCCCACGGAGGCGAACGTCGCCACGGGGTCGGGATCCAGGTTGGCGGTGAGCGTGCCCCCCTCCGTGCACCCGTAGAGCTGCCGGACCGCGATTCCGAACCGCGCGCGGAAGGCGTCGAACGCGGGGCGCTCGAGCGCCGTTCCCGCCGAGAAGCACAGCCGCAGCGAGGAGAGGTCCGCGTCGCGGTCGGCCTCGGCGAGCAGCCGGAAGTGGAACGGCACGCCCGGGAACACGGTCGCCCGCTCGCGCTCGAGCAGCTCGAGCGCTCGGTTGCGCGTGAGCACGAACGGGTTCGGGTCCTCCATGAACACGAGCGTGGCGGCGTTGCGAACCGCGGCGAGCATGCAGCAGCCGAGGCCGTAGGTGTGGAACAGGGGGACCGCGCAGAAGATCCGGTCATCCGGGCGGATCCACGTGTACGCCCGGGCCTCGGCGCAGAGCTGCCCGTGGGTTCGCGAGAGTCGCTTCGGCCGTCCCGTCGAGCCGGACGAGAACTGCTGCATGACGTCCTCGGCCGGCGCGAGGCTCTGCAGCCTGAGCGGCCCGTTGCTCTCGATCAGTGCCTCGGGCGACACGGCGTCGAAGCGATCCGGGGCGGTCGTGAGCACCTGGATCGGGTAGTCCCAGTCGGCGGCGATGCGCTCGCACACCGCGGTGCTCTGGGCGTCGGCGATGGCGGCGCGCACGCGACAGGAGCGGAAGCAGAACTCGAGCTCGTCGCGCTTGAACTGCGGGTTGAGGGGGACGACGACGGCTCCCAGGCCGGCGATGGCGAAGAAGCACTCGACGAACGCCGGCGTGTTGGCCATGAGCAGCGCGACCGGGTCGCCGGTGCGGATGCCGCGACCCGCGAGCCCGTGCGCGAGCCGTTCCACGCGCTCCACGAGCTCGGCGTAGCTCGTCCGCCGCGCACCGTGGACGATGGCGGTCTGGTCCGGCCGCGCGCGCGCGCTCGCGTAGACGAGCTCGATCAGCACACCGGCCCGCCCTGCCTGGCGTGGACGAAGGCCTCGATGGCCCGGACGTTGCGGAAGTTGCCGGGCACGAGGTCGGCCGGCGCCACGACGATGCCGTAGCGATCGCGCAGGAACTCGAGCAGCTGCGTGACGCCGAGCGAGTCGATGATGCCGCGCGAGAGGAGGTCGTCGTCGGGGTCGATCACCGTGATCGCCCGGCCGGGCGCGATCTCGTCGAGGATGAAGTCCTGCAGCTCTGTCGTCACGCTCACGTCGCTCACCTCCTGGGGCAGGCCCGCTTCAGACGAGGTACTTGCGCAGCACTTCGCCGGCGGAGCCCCTCGGGATGGCGTCGCGGAACTCGACGCTCCGCGGCGCCTTGTAGTCGGCGAGGCGCTCGCGGCAGAAGCGGACGAGCTCGCGCTCACCGCACGCGCCGTCCGCGACCACGACCGCCTTGACGACCTCCTCGCCCTGCACGCCGCTCGCGGCGCCCACCACCACGACCTCGCGCACGCGTGGATGGACGGCCAGCACGTCCTCGACCTCGACCGGATCGACCTTCTCGCCGCTGACGTCGATGAGCCGCTTGCGCCGTCCCGTGATCCACAGGCGCCCGGCCTCGTCGAGGCGTCCTCGATCGCCCGTGCGAAACGCGCCGTCGGGAAAGGCCTCGTGGTTGACCTCGTCCGGCACTCCCGCGTAGCCGCGCGTCATCGCGTCGCTGCGGATGGCGATCTCGCCGTGGCGTCCCGGCTCGACGGGCTCGCCCGACGGTCCGAGCACGCTCACCTCGACGCCGGCCACCGGGACCCCGACCGAGCCGGCCGTGGCGCGCGCGTCCGGGTCGAGGTTCACGGTGACCACCCCGGCCTCCGTGCAGCCGTAGAGCTGGCGCGGCGGCACGCCGAACGCGTCGGTGAAGGCGGCGAACGTCGCGCGCGGCAGAAGGGTGCCCGCCGAGAAGACGAGGCGCAGCCTCGACAGGTCGGCCGCGCCGGGCGCCTCGGCCAGCACCCGCAGCGCGAACGGCACGGCCGGGAAGACGGTCGCCTCGCTGCGCTCGATCAGGGCCAGGACCCGGTCGCGGTCGAGCGCCAGCGGGCCCTGCTCCTCGGCGAAGACGAGCGTCGCGCCGCTGCGTAGGGCGGCGAGGAGGCAGCATCCGAACCCGTAGGCGTGGTGCAGCGGCAGCGTGCAGAAGAGCCTGTCGGCAGGCCCCAGGGCCGTCGCGGCGGCGAAGGCGCCGGCCTCGGCCGCGAGCTGGCGATGGGTCCGCGGCACACGCTTCGGGCGCCCGGTCGCGCCCGCCGAGTAGGTGAAGGCCGCGGGCGCGTCGGGCGGCGCCGGCGACGACGGCGCGTCTCCGCCGGCCGCGAGGACGTCGGCGAGGGCGATCGTGGCCGGCGCCTGAAGCTCGCGTGCGGCGTCGACGCCCCGGCCGCTGTCCTCGGTCAGCACGGCTCGGGCGCCCGCCTCGCGCACGCAGAACTCGAGCTCGGGGCGCTTGAACGCCGGGTTCAGCGGGACGGCCACCGCGCCGGCGCGGGCGATCGCGAGCAGTCCGAGGACGAACTGCGGGCCATCGGCTGCCAGCAGGGCGACCGCGTCACCCGGCTCGATCCCGCGCGTGACGAGCCCGGCGGCGAGCGCACCGGTGCGCGCATGCAGCTCGGACCAGCTCAGACGTCGCGGCCCACACGCCACCGCGGCCCCGGCGGGCACGGTCGCGGCTGCCCGGTCGAGCAGGCCGTCGAGGGTGACCGGGGGCGCTGCGCGGAGGGGCAGCACGGCCGTCATCGCTCAGGCCTCGAGCAGCACGTCGGCCGGGCTCGGCGCCTCGGCCGGGTCGAGCACCCGCCATTCCGGCGCGCCTGTGGCGCACAGCGCCAGCGCGCGCATCGGCGCCTGCGCCTTGAGCAGCAGCTCCTCGAACTCGCCCTCGGGATCGGACTGCATGACGATCGCGCCGCCGGCGCCGATCGTCGTCCGCCGCCCGTCCATGACGATCGTCCGGATGACGATGCTCAGGTCGCAGCCGCCGCCCAGGCCGAAGTAGCCGATCGCGCCCGAGTACACGCCACGCGCCTCGAGCTCGAGGGCGTCGATGATCTCCATCGTGCGCTTCTTCGGCGCGCCGGTCATCGACCCGCCCGGGAAGCAGGCCTGGACGCAGTCGACCGCGCTGAGCCCGTCGCGCAGGCGCCCCGTCACCGTCGAGACGAGCTGGTGGACGGTCTCGAAGCTCTCGATGGCCATGAGGTGGGGCACGCGGACGCTGCCCACCTCGCAGACGATCCCCAGGTCGTTGCGCAGCAGGTCCGTGATCATCAGGTTCTCGGCGCGGTCCTTCTCGCTCGTGCGCAGCGACTCGGCGAGCTGCCGGTCCTCGGCGGCGCCGGCGCCGCGGCGGATCGTGCCCTTGATGGGCTTCGCCTCCACGGAGCGGTCGGGCCGGACCTGCAGGAAGCGCTCCGGGGAGGAGGACAGGACGGCGACGCCGTCCATGCGCAGGAACGCGGAGAAGGGCGCCGGGTTGATGCGCCGCAGCGTGCGGTAGAGCGTCAGCGGGTCCGGCGCGGCATCGGTGGAGAGCCGGTTCGTCAGGCAGACCTCGTAGGTCTCGCCCTCGGCCAGGAGGCGATGGCAGCGGCGGATGTCCTCCAGGTAGCCCTCGCGCGAGCGGCTGAGCCGGAACGCGAGCGTCCCGTCGGCGCCGGGCGGCGGGAACGCGGGCTCGGCGAGCGGCGGCAGGTCGCCGAGCCGGCGCCGGGTGCGCTCGATCCAGCGCTCGCCCTCCACGGCGCTCCGCCGGTCGGTCAGGCACACCAGGTACGCGCAGCCCTCGAGATGGTCGAGGACGAGCAGGCGGTCGGCCAGGAGCAGCGCCGCGTCGGGCACGGGCGAGGCGTGCGCGGCCTCGCCGCCGCAGTCGGACTTCAGCTCGTACCCGAGCCAGCCGACGTAGCCCGCGTCGAAGTCGAAGGGCAGCGGGGGAGGGTCCACCACACGGACCCGGTGCAGCTCGTCACGCAAGTGGTCGAAGATCGTCTCGCGGCGCACCTCGACGCGGCCGTGGCGCTCGACGCGCAGCGCTCCGGCGGCGGCGTCGTAGGTGACGACCGCGCTCTCCGGGCCGGCCGCCGCGCCCATGAACGAGAATCGCGAGCGCCGGTCGGCGACGCGCGAGCTGTCCAGCCAGAACGCGTGGCGGGCCTCGCCGAAGAGGTCGACGAAGGCACGCTCGGCGTCGGGCGGGGCGTCCAGCCGGGCCACCTGCAGCCGCAGCTCGCGGGGAGCGGCCCCGTTGCCGCCGGTCGGGCGTGCCACCCGCCTCGGGCCGCCGCGCGCCGCGCGCCGGTGTCCGTTCCGGGCCGCCAGCGTGAGGTCGCGGAAGTTCTCGAGCAGCCGGCGCCCGTGCTCGGTGCAGATCGACTCGGGATGGAACTGGACGCCCCAGGCCGGGCGGTCGCGGCGCGCGAGCGCCATGACCACGCCGTCGGGCGTCCAGGCGACGACGCGCAGCTCCGGCGGCAGCGGCCGGGCGACGCAGAGCGAGTGGTAGCGCACGGCGCGGAAGCCCCGCGGGATGCCGGCGAACAGCGGTGACCCGTCGTGGTGGACGGCGCTCAGGCGGCCGTGCATGACCTCGGGCGCGTCGACCACCTCGGCGCCGCACGACCAGCCGAGCCCTTGGTGACCGAGGCAGACGCCGAGGAGCGGCACGCGCGCCGCGCGGACGGCGTCGGCACACACGCCGAAGTCCGCCGTTCGCTGAGGGCGCCCCGGTCCGGGGGAGATCACGATGTTGTCGAAGCCGCCGGCGTCCAACTCGGCCCAGGCCGCCGCGTCGTGGCGGACGACCACGGGCTCCTCCCCGTTGACCTGCGCCAGGAGCTGGAAGAGGTTGAACGTGAACGAGTCGTAGTTGTCGAGCAGAAGGGTGCGGACCGGACTCATCGCGTCGACGCTAGGGGGCCGGCATTGGCCGAGCGTGGCGCGGCGCGTTGGCGGCGCATTTGCGCCGCGGTCGACAACGGGAAGCAAACGCTCCGGCGGCACACTCGGGCCCATCATTCCCGCTCCGGCCGTCATCCGTCGCCGGCCTCGCGGCCTGCTGGTCTCCGGGGCGCTGCTCGTGGTGCTCGCCGCTCTCCTCGTGGCGGCTCTGATCGACGGCGGTGCGCACGGCGAACCCGGCGCCCGGCCGCCGGCGCTCGCGCCGGCGATGCCGCATCCCGGCCCCGGTCCCGACGTGCGCTACGCGGGCCCGCACGGATCGTGGGCCGGCCCGGTGCTCCTGCGCGCTCGCGCCCACAGCGCGCGAGCGCGCATCGTCGCCGTGACCTTCCGGCTCGACGGGCGCCCGCTCGGCACCGACACGACTCCGCCATACACGCTCGACGTCGACGCCGGAGCGCTCCCGCCCGGCCGCCATCGCCTGCGCGTCGAGGCCGTCGACCGCCTCGGAGGCCGGGCGAGCACGCGGCCCGTGCACGTGACCACCCGCGGCGCACCCTCCGGCACGCTGGTCCGGCGGCCCGGGCCGGCGTTCGACGCGGCACTCGCCGCACTCGCCCGCGGGGGCGCGACCGTGCGTCTCGGTCCCGGCGTCTTCACCATCGGCGAGCTGCGCCTCGGCAGCGGCTCGCGGCTGATCGGGTCGGGGCGCCGGACGGTGCTCGCCGCGGCCGGACATCCGTGGGCCCTCGCGCTCGTACGCGGCCACCGCGTCCGCATCGAGGACCTCGCCCTCGAGGGGGCGGGACGAACGGGACGGGCCGTCGCGGTGGCCGGCGGCTCGGCGGACGTCCGCCTGCGCAGGCTGGAGATCGCGGGCGTCCGCGAGCACGGCGTCGAGGTGTGGGGCGCCCACGCGGACGTGTCCGTCCAGGACTCGGTGATCTCCGGCCTCGGCGCGAGCGGTGCCGGGGTGTTCGACGTCGGCTCGGACCGCTCGCGCGACTCGAGCGTCGTGCGCACGAGGATCCGCGGCTTCCGCGGCTTCGGGATCGACTTCGTCCAGACCCGCTACGGCCGCCCGTGGGCGGCGTCGCGCGCGCTCGCGCTCGACAACCGGATCGCGGACATCCAGAACCCGGCCACGGCCACGGGGACGAGCGAGGGCGGGATCTGGTCCGGCGGCGGCGCGGCGGCGATCATCGGCAACCGCATCGCCGACACGGGCTGGGACGGCATCGAGACCGTCGGCTCCTCCCGCGGCGTGTCGATCGTCGACAACGACATCGAGCGGACGCGCGTCGGCATCTACCTCGAGCACGAGACCAACCGGTCGCTCGTCGCGGGGAACACGATCACCGACGTCGTGACCGGCATCAACTCGGAGTGGCGCTACGGCGGCCGCGGCTCGTCGCGCAACATGATCGTCGGCAATCGCATCGTCGGCCCCGCCGAGGCCGGCCTGTTCATCGACGTGGCGGGGGATCACGACCGCCTCTCCGGCAATCTCGTCGTCCGCGGTGGCGGGCCGCCGATCGTGCTGCAGGGCGCCTCCGACAACGTCGTGACGGGCAACCACGCCTGCGCCGGGCGCGCGGGACCTGTGGTCGTGCTCCAGAGCGCCCACTACGGCGACGGGAGCCCCGCCAATCCGCTGCGAAACCACGTCGCGGGCAACGCCAACGTCGCCTCCTGCACGCGGCCATGACCGTGGCGCCCGCGCCCGTGGCCGGCAACTCGCTGCGCGTGCTCGCCGCCCAGGTGACCGGCAACGTCGGGTACTTCGTCTCCGTCCTGCTGCTGGCGCGGGCGCTCACGACCGCGGGGCGCGGCACCGTGGCCTTCGTGACGGTCACCGCGCTGCTCAGCGCGCGCGTGGTCATGCTCGGCGCGGGGGACGCGGCGAAGGTGCTCGCGGCCAGCCGCCCGCACGCGCGCGCCGTGGTCCTCGGGAACCTCGTCGCGACCACGCTCGTGGCCACGATCGCCGGCGCCGCGCTGATCGTGGCGGCGCTGGCCCTGGCCCCGTCTGCCCGGCCGGCCGGCGTCGGAGGCATCGAGCTCGTGCTCCTGGCCCTCGGCACGCTGGCGGGCGCCAGCGGCGTGGCGGCGTGCGCGTTCCTGCAGGGGACGAGCCGCTTCCGCGAGTACACGCGCGTCCTGGCCGCGGCGCCGTGGGTCTACGCGGTCCTCCTCGCCGCCGAGTGGGTGTGGCACGGCATCACGGTTCCGGGCGCACTCGTCGCCTGGGTGCTCGCACAGGGCGGACCGACGGTCGTGCTGTGGCGTGCCTGCCTGCGCGACGCAGGGCTCGGTCGCCCCGAACGCCGGCTCCTGAGGGAGACCATCGGGTTCGGCCTGCGCGCGTGGACCGGGGGCCTGGCCTACCTGCTCAACGCGCGGGTCGACCAGGTGATCGTCGGCCTCATCGCCTCGGAGTCGACGCTCGGCGTCTACGCCGTCGCGGTCAACGGCTCCGAGGTCCTCTTCTACGTGCCGTCGGCGGTCGGCGTCGCGCTGCTGCCGGCGATCGCCGCGGGTGCCGAGGACGCACGGGCCGAGCGGACGCTGCGCGTCTTCCGGGCCATGGTGCTCCTCACCCTTGCAGGCATCGCGCTCGCCGCCGTGCTCGGCCCAGTCCTCATCCCACTGCTCTTCGGCCCGGCCTATCAAGCGTCCGTGACGCCGTTTTTGCTGTTGCTGCCGAGCGCGATCGGATTCGCCGCCAACGCGGTGTTCTCCACCGCCCTGCTCGCCTGCTCGGCGCCCGGACTGTCCTCGCTGGGTCCGCTCGTCTCGCTCCCAGTCGGCTTGGCCCTCGATCTGGCGCTGATCCCGCCGCTGGGCGCGTCGGGGGCGGCGATCGCCGCCAGCGCGGCGCTCCTGTGCGGCGGCGCCACGGCGGCGGTGGCGTTCGGCGCCCGCGCCGGGCTCGGCCTCGGCGCTCTGGTACCGCGGGCCGCCGACCTGGCAACCCTGACGCGGCCGCTGTCTCAGCTGCGCAGTCGGCGAACCGCGCGGCGCGCGGGGGCGAGATGCTCGTAGTAGACCCGTCGCACGGGCGTGTCCTTGAGCCGCCGGCGCATGGCCACGGCCGCGGTCCGGGCCCGGACGCCGGCGCGGCCGCGGCGCGTGCTCGCCAACCCGAGACCCTGGTAGAGCGGCTCGCGGCGGTCGGTGAGCTCGAGCTTGTAGCGCTCGGTCCCGCCGAGGAACTCGACGCGCCGGGCACCGTCCGCAGCGGCCGCCGACAGCGCCTCGAGCGTCGCGAGCCAGCCGGGGGAGAAACGGGCGAAGTCCGGGTGGAACGCCAGCTCGTGGAAGAACATCGTCTCGCGCAGCAGCAGGAAGTAGTTGCAGGCGACCGGGCGCCCACCGACGCAGAGCAGCACGATCCGCGGCACGCCGAGCGGCGCCAGCGCGCGGATGGCCGCGCGGTGGAACGCCCGGCCGGCCGGCGTGGCGAAGCCCGAGGCCTCGGGCCGGTCGCGCCAACGTGCCGCGTGCAGCGCGAAGGCCGCCTCGAGCGCCGGGCCGAGCGCCTCGACGTCGCGGGCCACCTCGACGGTCAGCGGTCCGAGCTCGCCGAGCTGGCGCCGGCGGCGCCGGTCGAGGCTGCGGTGCCGGGACGACATGCGAGCGGTGTAGGCCGCGGGCCAGCCGTCGGGCAGCTCGAGGACCGGCGCCTCGGCGCGCGGCAGGAGGGACAGCCGCTCGGACCCGAGGGTCGCCGCGAGCCGGCTCTGCCCGCCCAGTCCGAACAGATCCGCGAGGTCGTGGCCGTTCGCCGCGGCGGCGTGCTCCGCGAGCGCGGAGACCGTGCCCGGCGGCGCCGTGGGGGAGACGAGCACGTCGGCCAGCGCCGACGCGTCCCCGCCGATGAACGACAGCACGCGCAGCCCGTACCGGCGCCGGACGATCAGCGGCAGGGCCCCGGCCAGGCGTCCCTCGTGCCGGACCACGTGAACCCGCAGCGCCGCCTCGCCGGCGTGGTGGCGACACCACTCCGTCAGCCAGCCGTGGAGGAGGAACGGGCTCGGGCGCGGCATCGCGCGCACGAGCGCGTCCCATTCGGGCTCCAGCGCGGCGAGGCCGCCGGTATCGGCGATCGTCTCGACGGTGATCATGCGGGGGCTCCTCCCCGGAGGCGTCCGTGAGCGCGTCGGCCGTCGGCTTCGGCACACGCCCGGTGGCGACCGTCCGCGCGCGCGTCCGCGGGCTCAGCCGCTACGAGCGGCTCGTGGCGCTCGGCTTCTTGCTGCTGGGCGTGGTGCGGGTCGAGCCGGCGCCGTCGGACGCGCTCCTCGCGGTGGCGGCGGTCGCCTGGATCGGCAGCCGCGGCTTCGACCTGCGCCGCGTTCCGCCCGCGATGCTCTGGACACTGGTCGCGCTGATCGCGCTCAACCTGGTCTCGGCGTCGCAGGCCGTGGACCTGGGGATCGGGATGCGCTACCTCGGGATCACGCTCAACCTGTTCGTGCTGGCGATCTGGCTGACGACCTGGGCGACGACCCCGCGACGGGTGCGGGTCGTGGTCGGCGCCTACGTGGCCGGCGCGGCAGTCTCGGCGGGGATCGCGATCCTCGCCGCGCTCGGCGCTCCGCTGCCCGGCCGGTCGACGCTGATCGGCGAGGGCGTGCGCGCTCAGGGCCTCTTCAAGGACCCGAACGTCTTCGGGGCGTTCCTCATCCCCGCCGCGCTGATCGTCCTCGAGGAGCTGGTGCGCCCGCGGCTGTTTCGCCTGCGTGGCTGGGCCGGCGCGGCGCTCCTCGGTCTGCTCGTGCTCGGCATCGTCTTCGCCTACTCCCGTGCCGCGTGGCTCGACCTGGGGCTGGCGCTGGTCGTCATGCTCGGCGTCATGACCGCGCGGGCCGACGCCGGTCCGCGCGTCCTGGTCGTCCTCGGACTGGTGCTCGCCGTGGGCGCGGTGGCCGGGGCGACCGTCGCGTTGAGCGGCTCGGCCTCGGTGCTCCGAGAGCGCGCGCAGGCGCAGCGCTACGACACCGAGCGCTTCGCCGCCCAGCGCAGCGGGATCCGGCTGGCCGAGGCGCACCCGCTGGGGATCGGGCCGGGGCAGTTCGAGGTCGTCGAGCCGATCGCCTCGCACTCCATCTACGTCCGGGTGCTCTCCGAGCAGGGCGTCCTGGGGCTCGCCGCGCTGGTCGCGCTGCTCGGGGGGACGCTCCTGCTCGCCGCGCAGAATGCGCTGCTCGGCCGCGACACATACGGCGTGGGGTCGGCGGCGCTCCTCGGTGCCTGGTGCGGCCTGCTGGCCAACTCCGCGTTCATCGACACGCTCCACTGGCGCCATCTGTGGCTCGTGGCGGCGCTGGTCTGGATCGCGGCCCGCCGCTCGCCGGCGCGCTGAGCTCACGGCCCGGGCTCCGGCGCGATCAGCGCGAAGCTCTCGGGCTCGACGACCGGCTCGCGCTCGAAGAGGAGGGTCGAGAAGGTCTCGCAGAGGATCAGCAGGTCGAGGCCGAGGGAGCGGTGCTTGGCGTAGAAGAGGTCGTGGCACAGCTTCCACGCGGAGCCGATGTCCGAGCCCGCGTAGCCGCAGCGGATCTGCGCCCAGCCGGTGATCCCGGGGCGCAGGAGGTGCCGCCGCTGGTAGAAGGGCACCGTCCGCTCGAGCCGGTCGACGAACTCGGGCTGCTCCGGACGCGGGCCGACGAGGCTCATCTCGCCCCGCAGGACGTTCGCCAGCTGCGGGAGCTCGTCGAGATGCGACGCGCGCAGGAAGCCGCCGAGGCGGGTGATGCGCGGGTCGTCCGCGGCGGCCCACTGCGCCGTGGCGTCAGCCTCGATGCGCATCGTGCGCAGCTTGTAGAGCGCGAACGGCCGGCCCTTCTCGCCGATCCGCACCTGACGGAAGAGCCCGGGGGCGCCGTCGCTTTTGATGGCGACGATGAGCACGGCGAGCAGCGGTGCGAGGAGCAGGAGCCCGACCCCGGCTCCGAGCAGGTCGACCGTGCGCTTGGCGGGGCCGACGGCTGCGCGTCCCTCGCGGCAGGCGAGGAACTGGAACCACGTCGGGTTGATGTCGGCGGTCGGCACGTGGCCGAAGAGCTCCTCGAAGAGCTCCGAGAGCTCCACGAGTCGCACCCGGAGATCGAGGCATGTGTCCGCCATCTGGCCGAACACGGCGAGCCGGGGCGCATCGGAGCCCATGACCAGCAGGTCGATCCTCTCCTCGACCACGATCCGGTCGAGGCGCTGCAACGGACCGAGGTGCGGGATACCGCCGGCAGCTTGCAGCCCGGGCTGCTCGGAGCAGCTGATGCGGCCGACCAGCCGGTACTGCGCCGAGCCACCCGCGTCGAGGGCCCGGGCCAGCCGCGCCGCACCGGCAGGGGAGCCGATGTGCGCAGCCCGCATGCCGCCCGGCGGTGGTGCGGCGAACAGCGCGGCGAGGAGTGAGTCGGTGCAGGCGATCACGCCGACCGCGGCCAACAGGTCGAGCGGGCCGGCGTGCGGGCGGCCGGTGAGCAACTCGATCAGCGCCAGCCCGGTCACCCCGAGCAGCGGGCCGACGACCCGCTGCACGTGCCGCATGAGCGGCAGCAGGGCGGCCTGGGGCGCGATCTCGCGCGCCATCAGCGCGCCGCCGACGAAGGCCGTCAAGGCAAGCAGCGCCGTGGCGACCGCGTTGCCGGGCCGGGCGAGCACGACCAGCACCGCGGCGCCGACGAGCGGGTCGACGACGAGGTCGCGGCGCCGCTCGAGCGCGCGTGCGACGCGCAGCCGGCGGGCCGGCGCGCCGACCGCGGTCACCGCGCCGGCGATCGCCTCCTGTGGGCTTCTCGACGGTGCCGTGACAGCCACGGCCCGACGCTACGCCGGGTGCATGCGGCTGGGGTTGCCTCGCCCGTTAGCAAGCGGTTTGTCGCCGCCGTCGCGGCCGGCGCCGTTCGGCTGGAGGTCCCGCCGCACGCCGCGCCTGCGGGCTGCCGCGGCGTCGAAGCCCCGCGCGCGGCGCTGCGCGGCCGTGCGCGGCGAGGCGGTGACCACGAGGCCCAGGACGTGGACGCCGAAGACGCGCAGCAGCCGGGCGGCGGCGGCCGCGTCGGCAGCCTCCGTGCGACCCGCGCGCCCCACGATGATCGCGCCGCTGGCCTGCGGGGCGATCGCCGGCAGCTTCAGCGACTCCGCCGCGCGCAGCCCGACGATCACGTAGCGCCATCCGGCCTGGCGCGCCGCGTCGATCGCGGGCACGACGTCGTGGATCTCGGGAGCGATCAGAAGGGCGTCCTGTCCCGCCCACTCGAACGAGCGCGCGAGCGAGGCGGCGACCAGCTGGGCGCGGTCCGAGCTGCGCGCGCCGCAGACCAGGAGCACTCGCGGCACGCGCGGCGGCAGCACGTCCCGGACGGCGGCCTGCAGGGTCGCGGCCTCCGCGAGGGCGCGCCGCTCGTCGTCGGCCGCTCGTCGCGCCCGGCGTCGCGCCAGGGCGGTGAACGGCGGCCGCGCGCGGATCTTCCGCGGCAGCCTCTGCCACGGCACGCCGGGCCGGCGCCGCCCACGGGGCAGCACCGACAGCAGCGGGAGGCGGGCCTCGGCCGCGAGCTCGTCCGCGCGGTCGTCGACGCGCGGGCGGCGCCGATCGCGGACGACGGCGACGGCAACGGCGACCAGCAGCGCCGCGAGGCCGGCGAGCAGGGCGCTGCGGAGCGGGTGCGGCGCGGACCGCTGCGTGGGGGCGGTCGCGCGCTCGGCGAGCCGCAGGTCGGCGCCGGCGGTCGCCTGCGCGACGGCGAGATCGCCGATGCGCTCCCGCATCGCGGTCAACGGCGTGGCGGGCGTGCCCGCGCCCGCCGCCTCGAGCTGCGTCGCGAGGGCGGCGCGCGCTCGTGTGGCGACCTGTCGCTGGGCTGCGGCCCGGCGGGCGAGGAACGTGGTCGCCACGGCGTTGGCGAGCCGTGCCGCTCCCGCACCGTCGCCGGCCGTCGCGGTCACGTCGAGGATGGCGGCGTCGGTCTCGACCGCCGCGGTCACCCGCGGCGCGAGCGAGCCGGCGGTCGTGTTCGGCAGCGTGGCGGCAACGGCGGTCAGGACGCCCGGGGCGCTCACCAGCTCACGAGCGGACGCCAGGGTGCCGGCGGCCGCGTTGGCGTCCACAGGCGCACCGGCGACCGTGGTGGTGTCCGACGCGATCCGCGCCGTCGCCTGGTAGCGCGCCGGCGCGAGCATCGAGACCAGGTAGGCGACCGCCATCGCGGCGATCACGACGATCGCGACCGGGCGCGCGTAGCGCCGGATCGCTGCGCCGATCCGGCCGACGTCGAGCGGAGGGTCGGCCGGCGGCTCGGCGCCGGGAACCGACGCGTCCGGGAACGGGCCCTGCTGCATGGACGGTCACCTTGCCAACCCCGCGTTGGTTGAACGTTGGGCGGCCCTTCACTGGGATGGCTTCGGGTGAGAGGGTTAACCCCGGAACGTCAGCCACACACTTCAAAGGACTGACGAAATCGCGGAGCATCGGGCATGTGCTCCGCTCGGAGCCGGACGTAGCTTGTGACGCGCCAGCACGACCATGAGGGTCACGCCGCGGCGACCTTAGGGCCCGCGCACTCCGACGAGGCGCTTGGACGCATGGCCATCGTCGACGGCAGCGGCATGGTGCTGTGGCGCAGCGCTCGCATGGGGGAGCGCCTCGAGGCCGCGGGGTTGACATGCGACGAGGGAAGCGGCTGCTGCGCCGCCCTCGGCTGCGCTGCGAACACGAGCGCCGGTGAGTTGCGCTGCCTCACCCGGCTCGCCATCGCGGGCCCGGCGGGGCTGCCGCCGCGGCCCTGGCGTTCGGCGGACGGCCCGGCGCGTGCCGGCACCATCTCCGCCGACGTGGTCCGCGCGCCGGGTGGTGCGCTCGTGGTGTTCGACCTGACGGCGCCCCGTCCCGCCGACGCGATCGCCGTCCCGCCGATCGCGGATGTCCACGTCCTCGCGCTCGGCCCGCTGTCGATCCGCATCGACGGACAGCCCATGGACGGGGACTGGTTGCAGCAGCGTCCCGGCCAGACGTTGCGCTATCTCCTCGCCTCGCGCAGCGGCGTGGCTCGGTCGGAGGCGATCGCCGAAGCGCTGTGGCCGGATCGCGGGCCGGCAGCGGTCGCGAACGTCCGCTACTGCGTCTACAAGGTGCGCGAGGTGCTCGACGATCGCAGCCTTCCGGCGCAGTCGATCGTCATGCGCAGCGCCGGCGGGTACCGGCTGGATCCGCGCCGCCTCGTCGTCGACGTGGACGTGTTCGGGGCGAAGGTCCTGGCCGGCCTGGAGGCGTATCGCGCCGGCCGGACGCACGCGGCCGAAGCGCTGCTGGCGGAGGCGCTCGAGCTCTATCGCGGCGACTTCCTCGCCGACGACCCGTACGCGGAATGGGCGTTCACCGAACGTGAGTACCTGCGCGGGCTCGCCGGGAAGGCGCTCGGCGCGCGCGCCCGGATCGCCCTCGGCGAGGACCGCCTCGAGGTGGCCGCGGGCTGCCTGCAGCGCATGGCCCAGCTCGAGCCCTTCGACTCGCAGGTTCACCAGCTCCTCATCCAGGTCTGCCTCCGGCGGGGGCGCCGTACGGAGGCCATGCGCCATTACAGCCAGCTGCGTCTGCGGCTCGCGCGGGCTTTCGGTGAAACGCCGGACTTCGACCTCGCGCACCTCGCCGCGGACGTGTCCGGCCGCCTCCGTTGAATTTCTGTGAAACCTGACGATTTCACACTTACACTCAGAGTGTCGCGAGGGTGCGCTCGAGGCCCTGCTCGAACGTGACGCGCGCCTGCCAGCCGAGCGCTCGCTGCGCCGCCGCCGGGTCCAGGCAGGAGCGTCGGACCTCGCCGGGCCGGGCCGGCGCGGAGCGGGTGGACAGCCCGAGGCCTGCTGCCAGCCGTGACAGCGAGGTCTCGCGCCCCGTCGACACGTTGAGCGTGCCCTCGGCGCTCGAGCGCCCGGCCGCCCGGAAGGCCGCGACGACGTCGCCGACGTAGATGAAGTCGCGCGTCTGCTCGCCGTCTCCGAAGATCGTCGCGGGCCTGCCCTCGGCGGCCAGCGCGCAGAAGATGGCGATGACGCCGGCCTCGCCGTGGGGATCCTGGCGGGGCCCGTAGACGTTGGACATCCGCAGCGACAAGGTCGACAGCCCGTAGAGCTCGCGGAAGAGCCGCATGTAGCTCTCGGCCGCCGCCTTCGAAGCGCCGTAGGGCGAGAGCGGCGACACCCTCGTCGCCTCGGTGATCGGCACCTCCGGAGGGTCGCCGTACACGCCCGCGGTGGAGGCCAGCACGACGCGCCCCACGCCGGCCTCGCGGGCGGCCTCGAGGATCGCCGCGGTCCCGCCCAGGTTCACGCGGGCGTCGGTCGACGGGTCGCGCACCGAGCGCCGGACATCGATCTGCGCCGCCAGGTGGTAGACGGCCTCCGGCCGCACCGCGGAGAGGATCCGGACCATGGCGGTCACGTCGGCGACATCCCCCTGAATGAGCTCCAGCCCGCGAGCCAGGGCCGGTTCGAGGTTGTGCACGTGCCCACGCTGCAGGTGGTCGATCACCGTGACGCGGTCGCCGGCCGCGAGCAGCGCATCCGCCAGGTGCGACCCCACGAACCCAGCGCCACCCGTCACCACCGCTCGCATCGGAGACCCATCGTGACGGCAATGGGCTGGCGGGACAAGATGCCTGCGGAGATCGGGTGTCGCGGCATCCCTCTTGCCGCGCGTGACGTGGCTTCGTCGGCAGTACATACACCCGCACTACGGCGCGAGGCGCGTCGACGGCGCCGGGAGGCGCGCGACCTCGCCACGGTGGGGGTCGTGCCGCGGCACCCACCAGGCGGTGCCTGGTCGTACGTGCAGTCCCGCCGCGCCCGCGAGCGCCCTCGCCTCCTCGCGGAGGGCGCGTACGGCGGGGCGGTCGTCGTCGGCTCGGGTCACCAGCGACCAGCACCAGAGCGGGGTGGGGTCACCGACCTCACGGATCCGCAGACCGGCCGGCAGCGGTGCGCCGTGGCGCTTGGGTGACTCGAGCACTGGTTTCCCGATGCGCCGGCAACGATCGTGGAACCCCTGGCCCGCGATGCCACCGTCGTCGATGTGCACGACGCGTGCGCCCGCCGCTTCGGCGAACTCGTTGGCGTAGCGGTTCCAGGCGTCCCATGAGGTCAGGTCGGCGTCGACCAGGACGCGGAGCGTCGAGGCCGGCACCGCGCCGGTGTCGGACGAGACGGGTGCCACGGCGTGCAGCGGCTCGGGCCAGAGCAGTTGCAGGTCCAGCCGCGCCTCGGGAGCGGAGGCCCACGCGATCGCGGCGTCCAAGCGGCCATCGGCGACGCGCCCGATCTGGACGTGGCTCGGCATCACCCACTCGTCGACGCGGACATCGGACTGGATCGACGCCACGAGCTGGTCGGGCAGCCAGCTCACGTAGCCCACTCGCAGCGGGCCGGTCGTGCCCGCGATCCGGCGCTGGGTGCCCGCGGCGAGGGCGAGCATCTCGCGCGCATCGGGCAGCAGTTGGCGCCCGGCCGCGGTGAGCGCGACGTGCCGGCGGTCGCGCTCGAAGAGCTCCGCGCCCACGCTGCGTTCCAGGGACTTGATCTGTTGCGACAACGACGGGGCCGCGATGTGCAGGCGCTGCGCGGCGCGCCCGAAGTGGAGCTCCTCGGCGACTGCGACGAAATAACGCAGCTGGCGCAGTTCCACGCGAAATCCGGTTGGCCGACCGTGTGAGTCAGCGCCTATCAGCGTGACCTCGTTGGTCGTGGAGATGGACGCCGGCCTCGTCCACCATCCCCGGCACGTCGTCGCATGTCAACCGGATCCTGCCGCGCGATAACCCACCAAGGAGATCGACATGAGCACCACCGAAACACAGACCGCGAGCCCCGAGCCGACCGTCGGGCAGGTCGACATGAAGCTCGAGGTCGACACCATCCCCGTGTCCGACGTCGACCGGGCCAAGCAGTTCTACGAGCGCCTGGGTTGGAGGCTCGACGACGACGTCGCCCCGCTCGACGGGCTTCGCATCGTCCAGTTCACGCCCCCGGGCTCAGCGACCTCGATCAACTTCGGCACGGGACTCACCGCGGCCGCGCCGGGCTCGGCCCTGGCGGGGCTCGTCGTCTCGGACGTCGAAGCGGCCCATGACGAGATCGTCGGCCGTGGCATCGACGCGAGCGACGTGTGGCACGGCCCGCCGTTCCCCGTCGAGGCCCGGCGGCCCGGCGTCGATCCCGAGCGCACGAGCTACGGGTCGTTCTTCTCCATCAGCGATCCCGACGGCAACACGTGGATCGTCCAGGAGGTCACGACGCGGCTCCCCGGCCGTTCGTGACCGTGGACTTCCTGGTCGAGTTCGAGATCCAGGTTCCGGTGGGGGCATCGGAGACGGACGTCACCGATCGCGAGCGCGCGGAGGCGGTCGCCGCGGAGAAGCTGGTGGATGACGGCCACCTCCTGCGGGTGTGGCGGCGGCCGCTTCCGTCCGGCGAGACGAGCGTGCTCGGCCTCTACCGCGCCGTCAGCGAGACGGAGCTCGGCCGGCTGCTGGACGCGCTTCCGCTCCGCGACTGGATGACGGTCACCGTCACGCCGCTCGGTCCGCATCCCAACGACCCGGCGAACGGGCAGGTACGTGCCGGCCTGCCCGCGCCGCGGCTGACGCCCGCGTACCGCCTGGACGCGACGCTCGGCGAGCCGCTCGACCTGGGGGAGACCGCCCAGGGCCGGCGACGGATCGTGCCGCTCACCGGTGGGTCGTTCAGCGGCGCCCGGGTGAGCGGCACGCTCGTGCCGGGCGTGAGTGCCGACTGGCAGACGGTCCTGCCCGACGGCACGGCGCTGGGCGACATCCGCTACACGCTGCGCACGAACGAGGGCGAGCTGCTCTCCGTCCGCTCGCGCGGCGTGCGGCACGGCCCCGCCGACGTCCTCGCCCGCCTCGCCCGCCGCGAGGACGTCGACCCCGGCGAGTACACGTTCCGCACCTCGACCCGGATCGAGACCGCGTCCCCGCGCCTCGACTGGCTCAACAAGGGCGTGTTCATCGCCGTCGCCGCCCGGGCTCCCGCGGGCGTGATCTACGACACGTACCTCGTCACCTAGGGCTTGCGCAGGCCGATCGATTGCAAGACGCTCCGGAGGCGCGCACGCACGGGTCGAGCACGGATCGGAGCGGCGATGAAGGTAAGCATCGGCACCTTCAACCTCAACAACCTCTTCTCGCGCTTCGACTTCACCGCTGATCTCTCGACCGCGAAGGAGGGCGACGTCAAGGTCGAGCAGCGCACCGCGTTCTCCTTCGACGATCCGAGCGGCTTCAAGCTCCGCAGCTATCAGGGGCGACTGGTGAAGGGCAAGTCAGACGCCGACCGAAAGCTGATCGCCGGCCGGATCAAGCGCATGGACCTCGACGTGCTCGCCGTGCAGGAGGTCGAGGACATCGACACCCTCCGTCAGTTCGTGCGCGACGACCTCGGGGGCATGTACCGCCACGCCGTGCTCATCGAGGGCAACGACCCACGCCTGATCGACGTGGGCCTGATCTCGAAACTGCCGATCGGCGGCGTGACCTCCTGGCAGCACACCCCCGATCCGGACCATCCGGGCCAGCCCGTCTTCTCGCGCGACCTGCTGCAGGTGGAGATCCTCAGCGCCGACCGGCGCCGGCGTCTGTTCACGGTCTTCAACAACCACCTCAAGAGTCACTTCGTGCCCTTCACCGCGGCAGACCCAGCTGCCGAGCAGCTCCGCGCCGACGAGCTGCGCGGGCGCCAGTGCGAGGTCGCGGCCGCCATCATCGCCGCCGAGACGCGTCCCAACAGCAGCTTCGTCGTGGTGGGCGACATGAACGACCCGCCCGACTCGCCGTTCCTCGCGCCGCTGGTGAGCACGGATCGGCTCGAGCTCTCGTCCGCGCTCACCGACGCCGAAGAGACCCGTCCCGGACCAGGCAGCCCACCGCCCCCCGACAGCGCATGGACCGAGCGCTTCAAGCCCTCGGGCAAACCGGCGATCTACACCCTCATGGATCAGGTGTGGCTCAGCGGCGCGCTGGCGGCCAAGAAGACCGCCGCCTTCATCGAGCGCCGAACCAAGGTCGGGGGCGACGGCACAGATCACGATCCCGCATGGGTCGTGCTCGATCTCTGACGACGCCATCGCCCACCCGGGCAACGACCGGTCAGCGAGATCACACCGGGTGGCGCAACTCGGTGGGCAGGTAGATCGAGACGCACGCCGTGTCGCGAACCGACAGCAGAGGCTCGACATCGGCGTGGGTCGGGATGTCGGTATGCATCAGACGACCGCTGAAGGAGATCATGGAGTCCATGGG
>DATBDM010000180.1:0-31166 GCA_036269915.1 Solirubrobacteraceae bacterium
TCGATCCAGGCCGACGGCGGCGCCGAGCCGGCGCCCCCGTTCGCCCCGCAGACCCTGGTCGAGGGTCGCGAGTCCAACCAGTCGCATCTGCGCATGAGCTACCGCCCGTCGATCGACCCCACGGACGTCCGCCAGCGCGCCGCGCTCACCGTCTACTCGACGCTGCTCGGCGGCTCCATGGGCTCGCGCCTGTTCGACGAGATCCGCGAGCAGCGCGGCCTGGCCTACTCGGTCTACTCGGTCGACCACGCCTTCGCCGACGTGCCGATCCTGCAGCTCTCCGCCGGCCTCGACTCGACCAAGACCATCGAGGCCTTCGGGCGCATGGGCGAGATCGTCGCCGAGCTGCGCGCGGAGGGACCGACGCAGGACGAGTTCGAGCGCGCCCGCGCGTACGCCGCCGGCCGCCGCGTGCTGGCCTTCGAGAACACGAACGCGGTCGCGCGCTTCGCCGCATCGCAGACGGTGGTCTTCGGGCAGTCGGTCGACCCCGACGACGCGATCGCCGTGCTCGACGAGGTCACGTTCGACCAGGTCCGGGAGATCGCGACGGGGATCTCCGAGGAGCTGGCCGTCGCCGTCGTCGGCCCGCACGAGGCGGGCGACTTCAGCTAGCCCAGCCGCTTGGCGAGCGCCTCGAGCTCGCCGGGCGCCATCCGCTCCAGGTCGACGCCGAACGCGTCCCGCGCCGCCTCGGCCGCGCGCGGGGTGAGCACGATCGTGCCGTCGTCCTCGACGCGCTCGACGCCGTCCCAGGCCGCCGCGCGCGCGTTGAGCGCGATCGCCTCCGGCTCGGGGATCGACGGCGGCAGGTCGAGCTCGATCCCCGCGCGGGAGAGCCGCACCGGGTAGCCGCCCGGGCGTCCGGCGGGAGCGGGGACGTGGCCGGCGACCGGCGCGTCGGAGAGCAGGCCCTCGACGACCGCGACGGCGGCCGCCGCGGTCAGACCCTGGGCGTCGCGGCCCTCCAGCGTCGGGTAGGGCTCGGCGAACATCGCCTCCACGGTGCCGGGATCGAGCGGCTTGCCGCGCACCAGCACCTCGGCCGCCCACGGCGGGCGGCCGCCGACCGCCGAGCCCATGCGCTCGAACACTCCCAGCGCCGAGCGCTCCGCGGCGTGGTGCAGCACGAGCCGCACCTCCACGTCCTCGCGCGCGGCGCCGGTCCGCGCGGCGGCGCCGGCGGCCAGCTTGGCTGCGACCTCCGCGACGTTGCCCGCGCCCGCGTCGGGCGCCAGCCCCGACGGCGCGAGCACCGGCCCGACGACGTCGGGGAACGGCAGCGAGACCACCGGCGCGGCGATCCCCGACGCGGCGCGGGCGCGCATCAGCGAGGCGACGAGCGGGACGAGCAGCGGCAGCCAGACGGCGTACGGCAGCCCCGTCGGCGTGCCGGAGCGCCACCAGGTGTAGCCGGAGGCGGCCATCACGATCACGTCCGGCGCGACATGCGCGAGCGTGCCGGCGGCGGCGTCCTCGTCGGTCAGGTCGAGCGGCTCGTAGGCGACGGCACGCGGGCCGCCGGCGAGCTCGGCGACGAGCGCGCACTGCCCGGCGAGCGCTCGGCCGTGCCGCTCGTCGCGGCTGGCGCCGGTCAGGCGGCCGAGCCCGGGGCGGCGGGCGAGCGCGTCCATCACGCGGCCGCCGAGGTCGCCGAGGCCGACGACGAGCACCGATGGGAGAGGAGCGTCCACATGACGCATTGTGACCATGCGGCTGTCGTCACAAGGTCCACGTGCCGATATCCGGCGTATGGCCATCCGGTCGGCTGCCGCGCGCCTGCGCGCCGCGCTCGCGCGCGGTCGTGAGCCCGTTGCCGGCGAGCGCGACGAGCTGATCCATACGCGCCGCATCCTCGACGCGATCGAGGAGTACGTCTACGTCGGCGAGATCCTGCCCGGAGACGGCTATCGCGTGCTCTTCCAGGGGCCGTGCCGGGCACGCTTCCTGGCGCTCGAGCCCGAGGCCGCTCGGACCGCCGTCTGGGCCGACTACGTCCACCCCGACGATCGCGAGGTGTTCGCCGCGATCCACGACCAGGCGGTCGCGACGGGGACGCTCGACGGGCAGTACCGGATCATCGGCGCCGACGGGGTCACGCGCTGGGTGCGCGACCGCGGGCGGATCCGCCGCGAGGGCGGGCGCACCTTCCTCGACGGCTCGGTCCTCGACGTCACCCTGGTCCACACGGTCCAGGAGCAGCTGCTGGCCACCAACGCGGCGCTGGAGGCCGCCCGCGCCGAGGCCGACCGGCTGGGCCGGATCGATCCGCTCACCGGCGTCGCCAACCGCCGCGTGCTGCCCGAGCTGCTCGACCGCCGGCTCGCCGGCGGCGACCAGGCGCTGGGCGTGCTGCTGCTCGACATCGACCGCTTCAAGCGCATCAACGACGGCCTCGGCCATGCGGCCGGCGACGTCGTGCTCGTCGAGGTCGCCCGTCGCATCCGCGCGACGATCCGCGAGCAGGACGCGGTCGCCCGCGTCGGCGGCGAGGAGTTCCTGGTCCTGCTCGACGGCATGAGCGACGCCGGCGCGCTGCGCGCGCTCGGCGAGCGCATCCGCGTGGCGATCGCCGGCGCGGCGATCTCGTCGCAGGACGCCTCGATCGTCGTGACCGCCTCGGTCGGCTGCGCGCTGTCCGGCGTCGAGCATCGCTCCGGCGGCAGCCTGCTCGGCGCCGCCGACCGCGCGTTGTACGCCGCCAAGCGGGCCGGGCGCGACCGCGTCGTGCTGGCGGGCGACCCCGGCGCCGAGCGGGCGCAGGACGGCGACGGACCCGAGCTGGCGCTCGCACTCGCGCTCGCCGCGACCGCGGACGCGCGGCGCCCCGGCGCCGGCGCGCATGCCGAGGCGGTCGGCGCGCTCGCCGCCGCGCTGGCCGACCGCATCGGCGCGGAGCCGGCCGTCGCGTGGCGCTGCCGCCTGGCGGGCCTGCTGCACGACACCGGCAAGCTCACGCTGCCCGACGACGCCGATCCGGAGCTCGCGCGCACCCATCCCGACGCCGGCGCGGCGCTGCTCCAGCGCGTCCCCGAGCTCGAGGCGATCGCCCCCATCGTGCGCCAGCACCACGAGCGCCTGGACGGCAGCGGCTACCCCGCCGGGCTCGCCCGCGACGCGATCGGCGCGGAGGCCCGCGTCGTCGCGGTGGCCGACGTCTTCACCGCGATGACCTCCGGCCCGGACGCGCTCTCGACCGAGGCGGCGCTCGACGCGCTGGCCGGCGCAAGCGGCACGCGCTTCGACGGCGCCGTGGTCGCCGCGCTGGAGGACGTCGCGGGGCCTCGCCGCGCCGCGGGCGCCGTGCCACAATCTGCGGCGCGTGTCCGCACCTGAGCTCAACCACCGCGAGCTCGAGCGCTACGTGCAGCGGGTCGCCGACCGGTGGCCCGTCCAGCGAGCGCTGCTCGGCGGTGCCCGCGTCGCCGACCTGCGCGGCGCCGGCGCCCAGCGCGAGCGCGGGCCCGAGTACGTCGTCGTGCTCGTCTCCGAGCACTTCGACGGCGTGCCGTGGCTCGAGCGCGTCTACGTCGCCGGGTCGCTGTGGGACGCCTACGAGATGGACGCACCCGCCGACGTGCACTGCTACACCCCGGCCGAGTTCGCCCGTCGGAGCGAGAACCTCGCGGTCGTGCGCGAGGCCGTCGAGCAGGGTCTCGAGCTGCTGCCCGAGCCCGCCTGAGCCCAGGTGTCGAACCGACCGGTGCGGGGCCGCGTAACCCGGGAGGTGATGGGCGTGTCGTCCAGGCGATGGGGAGCCTCGTGAGCCGTCCGTCTGCCCTGCTCCTGCGCAGCCAGAGCGACGCGCGGCTGCTCGAGCTCGCCCGCGAGGAGCACGAGCGCGCCTTCGAGGCGATCGTCGAGCGCTACCGCCGCCCGCTGCTGCGCGCCTGCCGTCGCGTGCTGCCCGAAGCTCGCGCCGAGGATGCCGTCCAGCAGGCGCTCGTCGCCGCGTGGACCGCGCTCGAGCGCGGCTACGAAGTGCGCGAGCTGCGCCCGTGGCTGTTCCGCATCGCCCACAACACCGCGCTCAACCAGCTGCGCGTCAGCGGGTACGACCACGACGAGCTGCTGGACGGGCTGCGCGGCGGCGCCGCGCTCGAGGACGAGCTCGAGCGGCGGATCGTCGTGCGCGCGACGCTGGCCGGCGTCGCGGCGCTCCCCGAGCGCCAGCGCCAGGCCCTGCTGCGGATCGCGGTGGAGGGCCGCGCGCAGGAGGACGTCGCGGCCGAGCTCGGCGTCAGCGAGGGCGCGGTCCGCCAGCTGGTCCACCGCGCGCGCGTGCAGTTGCGTGCCGCCGCGACCGCGGCGACGCCGATGCCGATCGCCATCTGGATGGCCGATCTCGCCGGCGGCGCGGCGACCGCGGGCGGCGCGGCCGCCACCGCGGTCAAGGCCGGGGCCGCCGTCGTGCTCGTGACCGGCGCCGCCGCCGGGCCGGTGCTCGTGCACCACGGCTCCCCGCAGGCCGGGCGCCGGGACACTGCGGCGGCGGCGCCGCCGCGAGCGCGCCCGCACCGCACGAAGGCCGCCGCCACGCCGGCGGTCGCACGCGTGGCCGAGACCGTTCCCGCCGCCGCCACGCCGACAGCGACGGCTGCTCCGAGCGGCCGCGAGACGGAGCCGGGCGACGACCACTCCGGGCCGTCGGCGCGCTCCGGCACGTCGCGGAGGGTGTCCGGCGGCGCGGACGACGAGCCGAGCCGGTCCGATGGCGGCCCTGGGCCGTCACCCTCGTCGCGGGCCGACGACGGCGGCGACGACCACCACGGCGGCCGCCGATCCGGCAGCGGCGACGGGTCCACCGCGCCGGCGACGGTCGTGCCGGTCTCCACGCCCACCGGGGACGACGGCGGCGGCGAGGGCGAGACCGTCGAGGCCGCGGACGACTCCGGCTCCTCGGACAGCTCGGGCCCCGGCTCCGGTGAAGACCGCACGGTCCTCGCGGCCCCCGACGACGACTCGTCGCACTCCGGCGGCGACGGCGACGACGGCTCCTCGTCGGGCCCGGACTGACACGGCGCCGTAACGCGGCGGGCTCCCGCCGTGTCCCACCGACGTGTCATCGACCCACCAGGAGGCCATCGTGTCCCGTTTCCGGCTCGTCGTCGTCGCCCTCGCGACGGTGGCCGCGTCGCTGCTCCTCAGCTCGAGCGCCATGGCGCGCAGCCATGACCGCAACCACGACCGCATCCCCGATCGCTGGGAGACGCGTCATCAGCTTTCGCTGCACCACGACCAGGCCCGCCGCGACCAGGACCGCGACGGCCTCACCAACCGCGGTGAGTTCAAGGCCCACCTGAACCCGCGCGACGCCGACACCGACGGCGACGGGACCGAGGACGGCGACGAGAACGCCGGCACCATCAGCTCGTTCGACGGCACCACGCTCGTGATCGCGCTGGCCGGCGGCGGCTCGCTGACCGGCACGGTCGACGGCGACACCGAGGTCGAGTGCGACGACCACGGCGACGCCCACTCCTCCGGCGGTCCCGGCAGCGACCACGGTGACGACGACCAGGGCGACGACAACGACGACCGGGGCGACGACAACGACGAGCACGGCGACGACAACGACGATCAGGGCGATGACGACGAGCAGTGCGGCGCCGACGCCCTGACCCAGGGCGCGACGGTCGCCGAGGCCGAGCTGCTCGCTCGCCGCGGCACGGCGACCTTCGAGAAGGTCGAGCTCGCGGGCTAGTCCATCGCCCGCGCCCGCCTAGCCGATCGCGACCATGCGTTCGATCGGCAGGCGGGCGCGCTCGGCGATCGCCTCGGGCACCCTCACCTCGCCGGTCATCTCGCGCAGCGCGTCACGCAGCTTGGGCAGGGTGATCATCTTCATGAAGCGGCACGAGGCCGCCTCGTTGGCCGCGACGAAGTCCACGTCGGGGCGCGCCTCGCGCAGCGGGTGCAGCATCCCGACCTCGGTGGCGACGATCGCCGTCGTCCCGGGCGCGGCCGACGCGGCGTAGCCGAGCATGCCGCCCGTGGAGAGCATGTGGACGCCGTCGCCGGCGACGTCGCCCGCCGCGACGTACTCCATCACCGAGGTCGAGCAGCCGCACTCGGGGTGGATGAGGAAGTCGGCGCCCGGGTGCGCGTCGCGCATGTCGGCGATGTCGCTCGGGCGGATGCCCGCGTGCACGTGGCACTCGCCGTCCCACACGCGCATCGGCTTGCCGGTCTGCTTCTCGACGTAGGCGCCGAGGAACATGTCCGGCCCGAAGAGGATCTCGGTGTCCTCGCCGTGCTCGCGGTAGATGTGCTCGACGACCTGGACCGCGTTGGCCGAGGTCACGCAGTAGTCGGTCTCCGCCTTGACCTCGGCCGTCGTGTTGACATACATGACGACGATCGCGCCCGGGTGCTGCGCCTTCCACGCGCGCAGCTGCGGCGCGGTGATCGAGTCGGCGAGCGAGCAGCCGGCGTCGGGATCGGGGATCAGGACGGTCTTGCCGGGCGAGAGGATCGACGCCGTCTCGGCCATGAAGTGCACGCCGCAGAAGGCGATCACGGCGGCGTCGGTGGCCGCGGCCTGCTGGGAGAGGCCGAGCGAGTCGCCGACGTAGTCGGCCACCTCCTGGACCTCCGGCAGCTGGTAGTTGTGCGCGAGGATCACGGCGCCGCGCTCTGCGGCGAGCGCGCGCACCTCGTCCTGGAGGGCGGGGATGTTGTCGAGCGTGAGGAGAGTCATGGGAGCGGCTCCAGCAGCAGCGAGAGATCGAGCGAGGGGGCTGAGTGCGTGAGCGCACCCATCGAGACGTAGTCTAGCCCTTCAATGGTCGCATAGACCAAAACCGTCTCATCATCGATGCCGCCGGACGCCTCGAGCACCGCGCGACCGTCGACGCGGACGACCGCTGCGCGCACCTGCTCGGGGCTCATGTTGTCCAGCAGCAGTCGCGGCGCGCCGGCCGCGAGCGCCTGGTCGATCTCGGATGTGTCGCGGACCTCGACCGCCAGCGGGAGGTCCGGCCGCGCGGCGCGCGCGCGCCGCACCGCCTCCCCCACGCCGCCGGCGAGCGCCGCGTGGTTCTCCTTGATGAGGATGAAGTCGAACAGCCCGACGCGATGGTTGACGCCGCCGCCGTCGGCGACCGCGCGCTTCTCGAGCCGCCGCATGCCCGGCGTCGTCTTGCGCGTGTCGAGGATCTTCGCCTTGCCGCCCGCGGCCTCGACCGCGCGCACCACCCGGGCGGTGGCGGTCGCCACGCCCGACAGGCGCCCGAGGAAGTTCAGCGCCGTGCGCTCGGCGGTCAGCAGCGCCCTTGCGGGCCCCTCGATCTCGAGCACGCCGGCGCCGCGCTCGCGCCACTCACCCTCTGGGCCGAGCGGCCGCGAGCGCGCGCGGGCGTCGACGCGCTCGAACACCGCGGCGGCGACGCCGAGGCCGGAGATGACCCCGGGCGCCTTCTGGGTGATGACCGCGCGGGCGCGCGCATCGGGGTCGACGGTGGCCTCGGCGGTGGCGTCCCCGTCACCGACGTCCTCGGCGAGCGCGCGGTCGATCAGCGCGAGCGTGTCGGCGTCCATGGGGCGGGGAGCTTAGGACCGCGGCCGCCGCGAGCGCGATCCCGGCGATGGCGAGCACGGCGAGCTGGAGGCCGTCGACGAAGCCGGCGCTCGCGGCCCGGGCGGCGGCGAGCGTGACGAGCACCGCGAGCCCGAGCGCCGTCCCGACCTGGGCCGCGGCGGTGAGCACGCCGGAGGTGACGCCCTCGTCGCCGGCTGGCGGTGCCGCGGTGCCAGCGGCCGTCGAGGCGACCGACGCGCAGCCGAGCCCGGCGCCCATCAGCGCGAACGACCCGAGCAAGCGGACGCCGCCCGACCGTGCGGCGGCGGCCGCGCCGAGCACGAGCGCCCCCAGCGCGACGATCGCGAGGCCCGCCGCCATCGCCCGCCGCTCCCCGAGCCGCTTCAGCACGCGCGGGCCGAGCAGCGAGCCGGCGATGACGGCCAGGTTGAAGGGCATGCAGCCGAGGCCGGTCGCGAGCGGGCCACGGCCGAGCACCTCGTGCTGGTAGAGGATCGCGATGAACATCGCGGGCGTCGTGGTCGCGGTGAGCACGAGCGCCGCGCCGCCCGCGCGGGCGAAGCGCGCCGAGCGCAGCAGCCGCGCCGGAAGCAGCGGCCGCGAGGAGCGCCGCTCGAGCGCGGCGAACGCCGCGCCTGCCACGAGCGCGGCGAGCAGCGGCGGCCAGGCCGCCGCCGGACCGGCCTGCTGCGCCCGCGTGAGGCCCAGGCCGAGCAGCGCGAGCGCGAGGGTGAGCGCCGCGCCGTTGGCGATGCCGAGGCCGCCGCCCGCGGGCGCCCGGCGCTCGGGCAGCAGGCGGTTCGCCAGCGCGGTCACCGCGACGCCGATCGGGAGGTTGGCCAGGAACACCCAGCGCCATCCCGGGCCGCTCGCGAGCAGGCCGCCGAGCACCCAGCCCGACGCCCCGCCGCCCGCGGCCGCGGCGGTCCAGGCGGCGAGCGCCCGACCGCGGGCGGGGCCGAGGCCGACGACGTCGTTGAGCAGCGCGAGCGCGGCGGGCGCGACCAGCGCCGCACCGGCGCCCTGCACCGCGCGGGCGCCGAGCAGGACGGCGGCGCTCGGCGCGATCCCGCAGGCCAGCGACGCGAGGGTGAACAGCGCGAAGCCGACCCGCAACGTGCGCCGGCGGCCCAGCGCGTCGCCGATCCGGCCCGCCGGCACGAGCAGGCCGCCGAAGGTCAGCGTGTAGGCCGAGACGACCCACTCGAGCGCGGCCGGGCCGAGGTCGAGCGCGGCGCGGATCGACGGCAGCGCGACGGCGACGATCGTCGCGTCGAGGACGACCATGAACTGGGCGGTGCACAGGAGCGCGACGGTGCGACGCATCCCCGGGCGCTACCCCACTAACGGATTTGATACACAAACGCGTTAGTGGGTAGGACGGGGTGGATGACCTGGACCGCCGCCGACTGGCACTGGGGCGGCACGCCGTGGGACTTCCTCGGCCAGCCGCTCGCCGTCGACGTCGCGGCGTCCGTCAAGCGCCGCGGCGCCGGGCACGTCGAGCTGTGGCGCGACGGCGGCGACGTCGCTCAGTGGTGCGCGCTGATGAACGGCCGCGTGCCCGCACTCACCGCCGAGCAGGCGGACGTGCGCCTGGGCGAGCTGCGCGGGGTCCGCGACGACGTCTTCGCGGTGCTCGGCGCCGTGGTGGCCGGCACCGCGTATCCGCGGGATGCCGCGCGGCGGCTCGACGCCCGCGCGCGCTCGAGCCCGGTGATCGCCCAGCTGGGCGGCGAGCCGGTCGTGGCCGGCACGAGCGACCCGGTGGACGAGCTGCTGGCGCGCACCGCCGCCTCCGCCATCGAGCTCGCCAGCGATCCCGGCGAGCTGACCTTCTGCGACGCCCCGAGCTGCGGCCAGTTCTACCTGCGCGAGCGCCGCGGCCAGGTCTGGTGCAGCACGGCCTGCGGCACCCGCGCCCGCGTCGCCCGCCACGCGGCGCGCAGGACTCGAACCTAAAGAGGGTCTGACCCCCTTTACCTAAACGGGGTCTGACCCCCTTTACCTAAAGAGGGTCAGACCCTGTTTCGCTGGGGCTCAACCTGAAGGGGCCTGGGCCCTTTATCTTCGCGGTGTGGCTTGGCGGCTCACGGGTGATCTCGAGGTGTACGCGCGGCGGGTTTGGGACCTGCTCGCGCGGGATCCGGCGCAGCAGAGCGTCGCGCTGAGCGTGATCGAGTCCTCGCGCGCCGGGCGCACGTGGGGCGGGCCAGCCGTGTTCGGCTACCGCGAGCAGGACGGCGAGGTCACGGGCGCCGTCAGCCTCACGCCGCCGTTCGAGCTGCTGCTCGCCGTCGTGCCCGAGGACGCTGTCGACGACCTCGTCGCCACCCTGCGCGAGGACGGCGCGCCCGTGCCCGGCGTCAACGGTGCGCCTGACCTCGTGCGCCGCTTCGCCGCCGCGTGGACCGACGACAGCGGGCTGCCGTCACGCACCGGGATGCGCCAGTGGCTCTACGAGCTCGGCACGCTCGCGCCGCCCGATCCCCCGCCCGCCGGCCGCGCGCGCCCCGCGACGCCGGAGGAGACCGGGCTGGCGATCGGCTTCATCGACGCTTTCCAGGCCGAGGCCGGCGCGCACGGGACCGACGCGAGCGAGTACGTCCGCGCGACGATGGCCGACGGGCGGCTGTGGATGTGGGAGGACGGGGACGGTCAGGTGGCGGCGATGGCCGGCCGCACCGCGACCTCGGCCGGCGTCGCGCGCATCGCGCCCGTCTACACGCCGCCCGAGCACCGCCGCCACGGCTACGGCGCGGCGGTCACGGCCGCCTGCACCGCCGACGCCCTCGCGCAGGGCGCCCACCACGTCGTGCTCTTCACCGACCGTACGAACGCCACGTCGAACTCGGTCTACCGGCGGATCGGCTTCGAGCGCATCGCCGAGCGCGACGTCATCCGGTTCGACTAGCGCGGCGCGCGGCCCTGCTCGAGTCCGGCGAGCTCGCTGATGCCCTCGTAGACCGTCCGCCCGCGCCGGGTCAAGCGGAGCCGCAGTCGGCCCGCGAGGTGCTGGTGCGACCACGGCACCGTGCGGTGCTCGCCCGGCACGGGGACGTCCATGATGTGGGCGAAGGCGGGGTCGGCCTCCGCCTCGATCTCGACGCGGTGGCGCGCCGAGCGGCCCGTCAGGCGCCACGAGCCGGGCGCGACGGTCGCCCGCACCGGCGCGACGAGCGGCTCGCCGAAGCGCGCGAGCTCCCCGCCGACGGCCACGACGACCGCCGTGGCCTCGATCCCGCGCAGGGCGGGCCCGCCGGCGAACGCGACCGTGACCTCGTCGCCGCCGAAGTCGTGCGCCTCGCCCCACCACCAGCGCTCGGGGAAGCCGTTGCCCCAGTTCTTCTCTGCGTACGCGGTCGCGCCGGCGAGGTCCCAGCGGTCGGCGCCGACCGCGACCACGCCCTCCACGCGCGCCCGCAGCACGTGCGGATGCCAGTACTGACCGAGCCCCGGCGCCCAGCCGGCGGGCCCGATCCCGCCCCAGGCGCGCCGCGGCCAGCGCCGCGCGTCGTACAGCCGGGCCTCGACGCGCGCGTCGCTCTCGAGGTCCACGCGCAGGCGCTCCGGCTCGGACGCCCAGGCGGCGCCGGAGCGGATGCTCGTGCCCTCGCGCCGGACCCCGTCGAGGATCCGCGACCGCCATGCGTCCCCCGCCGCGACGCCGGCGAGCGCCCAGTCGCCGCAGACGCCGCACAGCGCGACGGCGACACGCCCGTCGGGCCAGGTGAAGCGCCAGTAGGACCCGTCCATCGCCACGCCGTGGCGCCGGCGCGGGTCGGCGAACGGGAGCGTCAGCCCCGCAGCACGCAAATGGTCGTGAACGTCGGGTCGCTCGCCCCGTGCAGGCGCGCACCGGCGTCGCGCAGCTCGCGCAGGTAGTCGATCACCTCGCCGGTGATCCGCTCCCCCGGCAGCAGCGCCGGGATGCCGGGCGGGTAGCCGGCGATCGCCTCGGCGGACACGCGGCCGCTCGCCGCATCGACGGCGACCACCTCGGTCTCGCCGAGGAACGCCTCCCGCGGCGCGACCACGACCTCGTTCTCGAGCGACGCGGGCGAGCGCACGAGCGCGGGCGAGACGCCGGGGCGCTCGATGCGCCGCACGGTCTGGGCGAAGTCGTGGGCGAAGCGCTCGAGCCCCTCGACGGGCTCGTCGAGGCCGAGCACGAGCACGACGGTGGCGTGCGTCGCGAGCTCCACGTGGATGTCGTAGCCGCCGCGCAGCGCCGCGGCCACCTCGTAGCCGGTGCAGCCGGTCCCGCGCACGTCGATCACGACGCGCAGCGGATCCCAGCCCGCGACGCCAGGCTGCCCGACCATCTCGCCGCCGACGACGGCGGCGCCCGGCACGGCGGCGATCGCCTCGCGCACGCGCATCGAACCCCCGATCGTGCGCTCGAGCAGCTCCTCGCCGTGGATGGCGAGCTGTCGCCGCGCGGCGTCGAGCGAGGCCATCAGCAGCGACGAGGGCGAGGTCGAGCGCACGAGCCGCACGCAGCGCGCGACGGCATCGGGATCGATCCGGCCCGAGCCCGACACGTGCAGCATCGCCGACTGCGTGAGCGAGCCGACGATCTTGTGGGTCGAGGTCAGCACCGCGTCGGCGCCGAGCGCCAGGGCGGACTCGGGCAGGGTCGGATGGAAGCCGAAGTGCGGGCCCCAGGCCTGGTCGACGACCAGCGCCACGCCCGCCGCGTGCGCGACCTCGGCCAGCCCCTCCACGTCGGCGGCCATCCCGTAGTAGGTCGGCGAGACGACGAACGCCGCGCGGGGCGGGTGGGGGCCGTTTACACGCGCCAGCCCGCGCTCGAGCGCGGCGGGCTCGACGCCGTGCGCCATGCCGAGCTCCATCTCGTACTCCGGCGCGACGTAGGTCGGGCGCCCGCCCGAGAGCACGAGCCCGTCGACCACCGACGCGTGCGAGTTGCGCTGGACCACGACCGGCGCGCCGAGCGGGGCGAGCGCGAGCGTCAGCGCGTGGTTGCCCTGGGTGGCGCCGTTGGTGAGGAACCAGGAGCGCGCGGCGCCGTGCGCCTGCGCCGCGAGCGCCTCGGCGCGCTCGTATGGCGTCGGCGAGGGGCCGAGGTCGATGCCCTCGATGTCGGCGGGCACGTCGGCGGTCAGCGCCGGGCGCCCGATCGCGGCGACCAGGCCGGGGTCCGCGCCCGCGCCGCCCTTGTGGCCGGGCACGTGGAAGCGGGTGGAGCCGCGCGACGCGTAGGCGACGACGGCCTCGAGGTAGGGCGCACGCGGCTGCTCGGCCGGGGGCGCGGCGGCCGGCGCGGCGGCCTCCGTCTCGTCGCGGACGGCCATCAGGCCTTGCCCGCCCGCGCGCTCTCCTCCAGCCACGCGCGCACGAACCCGTCGAGGTCGCCGTCGAGCACGGCGTTGGCGTTGCCGACCTCGAAGTCGGTGCGGTGGTCCTTGACCATGGTGTACGGGTGCAGCACGTAGGAGCGGATCTGCGAGCCGAAGTTCACGTCCTGCGCCTCGCCGCGCTCGCGCGCGATCTCCTCCTGGCGCTCGCGCTCCTGGCGCTCGATCAGCTTCGAGCGCAGCATCGCCATCGCCGTCGCCTTGTTGGCCGACTGAGAGCGCTCGTTCTGGCACTGCACGACGATCCCGCTCGGCCGATGCGTGATGCGCACCGCCGAGTCGGTCTTGTTGACGTGCTGGCCGCCCGCGCCCGACGCGCGATAGGTGTCGATCTGCAGGTCGTCGTCCTCGATCTCGACGTCGGCCGCCTCGACGACCGGCGCGACCTCGACGCCCGCGAACGCCGTCTGGCGGCGGTTCTGCGCGTCGAAGGGGGAGATGCGCACGAGCCGGTGGACGCCCTTCTCGGCGGAGAACAGGCCGTAGGCGTTCTCGCCCGAGATGCGCGCGGTCGCCGACTTGATGCCGGCTTCCTCCCCCGGGCTCGCCTCGAGCAGCTCGACCTTGAAGCCGCGGCGCTCGCCGAAGCGCATCATCATCCGCAGGACCATCTCGGCCCAGTCCTGGGCGTCGGTGCCGCCCGCGCCGGCGTTGACCGTGACGAGCGCGTCGCCGGCGTCGTAGTCGCCGGTGAACAGCCGCTCCTCCTCGAGCTCGGCGAGGCGTGTCTCGACGGAGGCGATCGCCTCCTCGAGCTCCCCCGCGAGGTCGGGATCCTCGTCGGCCAGCTCCGCGAGCCCCTCGAGGTCGTCGGCGTCGGCGCTGAGGCGTTCGAAGGTGCTCACGCGGCGCTGCAGGCGCGCGTGCTCGGCGCCGACCTTGCCGGCCGCCTCGGGGTCGTCCCAGAAGCCGGGCTCGCCCATCTGCGCCTCGAGCGCACTCGCGCGCTCCTTCAGTCCGGCTGGGTCAAAGATAGTCCGAGAGCAGGGACAACTGCTCGCGGATCGCGGCCAGGCGCTGCGGGGTGGGCTGTGAGGTGCTGGTGCCGGCCATCGGTCCCGCTGACACTAGCGGACGAAGGCGCCCCGGACGGGTAGGAGGACGGCATGCCCGACGTCCGCTCCAGCCTCGACGCCCGGCTCGGCGACGCCCTCGAGCGGGCGGTCGCGAGCCATCACCGGCGGCGCCTGCGCAAGCAGGGCCAGCGCGCCGCGCTCGAACCGTCCACGCCGGGGCTCGACGCGGAGACGGCGACCAGCCCGCCCCGCGCGCAGAACGCGCTCGAGGTCCTGGTCGACGGCGCGCAGGCGCTCCCCGCGATGGCCGAGGCGATCAACGGCGCGCGCCGCCACGTCCACGTCTGCTCCTGGCATCTTGAGCCCAGCTTCCGACCCGAGCGCGGCGGTCCGTCGCCGCAGGTGCGCGAGCTGCTCGGCGAGGTCGCCGAGCGCGTGCCGGTCCGCGTGCTGGCGTGGGCGGGCGCGCCGGTGCCGGTATTCGCGCCGCGTCGCGGCCTCGTGCGGGCGGAGCGCGACGAGCTCGTGCGCGGGACGCGGATCCGCGCCGAGCTCGAGCCCGGGTCGCGTCCGCTGCACTGCCACCACGAGAAGATCGTGATCGTCGACGACGAGGTCGCCTTCGTCGGCGGCATCGACCTGACGACGCTCGCCGGCGACCGCTACGACCACAACCACCACCCTCTGCCTCGCGCAGAGCGCTCGTCACCGCTTCGCTCGCGCGCGCCCGCGATCGGCTGGCACGACGCCTCGGCGCGCATCCGCGGGCCGCTCGTGCGCGATGTCGCCGCCCACTTCGCGCTGCGCTGGGAGAAGGTGGCCGGCGAGGCGCTCGCGCTGCCCGACCCGCCCGCGCCGGCGGGGGCGATCGAGGCGCAGCTCACGCGCACGATCCCGGAGGGCGCCTATCCGGCGCTGCCGCACGGCGAGTTCTCGATCCTCGAGGCCTACGTGCGCGCGCTGCGCGGCGCGCAGCGCCTCATCTACCTCGAAAACCAGTTCCTGTGGTCACCGGAGATCGTCGCGATCCTCGAGGACAAGCTCGAACGCCCGCCGAGCGACGCGTTCCGGATGATCGTGCTCCTGCCCGCGAAGGCCAACAACGGCGAGGACGACACGCGTGGAATGCTCGGACGGCTCGTCGACGCCGACAAGCGCGCGGGCGGAGGGCGGCTGCTCGGGGCGACGATCCAGTCACGCACCGGCGAGCGCTCCGGCCCGCTCTACGTGCACGCGAAGATCGGCATCGTCGACGACGCCTGGATCGCGGTCGGCTCGGCCAACCTCAACGAGCACTCGCTGTTCAACGACACCGAGGTCGACGTGGTCTCGACCGACGCCGGGCTCGCCCGCGAGACGCGCCTGCGGCTGTGGGCCGAGCACCTCGAGCGCGAGGTCGGAGAGATCGCCGGCGACCCGGCGACCGTGTTCGACGAGCTGTGGGTCCCGATCGCCGCCGAGCAGCTCGAGCGCCGCCGCGCGGGGGCGCCCCTCACCCACCACCTGCTCGAGCTCCCGGGCGTGTCGCGCCGCTCGGATCGGCTGCGCGGCCCGCTGCAGAGCCTGGTCGTCGACGGTTGACGCGTACGATTCCCCGATGCCCTCGGTGCTCGTCCTCGGCGCCCGCAACCTCGGCGGCGCGATCCTCGACCACCTGCTGAGCGCCGGCTGGACCGGCGCCGCCGTCGCCCGCAGCGACGACACGCTCGAGCGCGTGCGCTCCCGCGGCGCGATCGGCCTGCAAGCCGACGCCGCCGACCCGGAGGCGTTGCGCGCCGCGATCGCGCGCGCACGCTCCGAGCTCGACGGCCTCGACCTGCTCGTCAACGCCGTCAGCGCCGCGCGGCCGCCCAGCGGCGGCAGCCGCGGCTTCGGCGGCGGGCCGATCGCCGACGCGACGATCGAGGACTGGCGCGGCTGGGGCGGCGCGGTGGCGGAGCAGGGCTTCGCCTTCCTCTCCGAGAGCGCCCGCGCGCTGCGCGACCAGGGCCGCGGAGGCACGATCGTGCAGGTCACCGGGGGCAGCGCACGCCGCGCGATGCCGGGCCGCGGCCTGTGGTCGGCCGGCGCGCAGTCCGTCCGCGCGCTCGTCCATGCCGCCGCGCAGGAGCTGCGCGACGACGGCATCCACGTCGCGCTGCTGATCGTCGACGCGACGATCGAGTCCCCCAAGACCGCCGACTTCACCCGCGACGCTGCGCGCGACTCGCTGGGCGACCAGGCCGAGATCGCCCGCGCGGTCGCCTACCTCGCCGGCCAGTCGCGGCGCGGCTGGAGCCACGAGCTGGCCGTGACCCCCTCGGGGGACCGCTGGACGCCGTGATCGAGCGCCCGTCTAGCCGAGCGCCTCGATCTCCGCCGCGATCGCGTCGGCGAACATCGCCGCGGCGGGCGGCGCGCCCACGACGCCGGTGAGCACGTAGAGATCGCGCCGCGGCGCGACGCCCTCGAGCGGCACGACGGCGACGCCGCGCAGCTCGGTCGCGAGCAGCCGCGGCACGAGCGTCACCGCGAGCCCGCCGCCGACGATCGAGCGGATCGCCAGCGGGTCGGGCGTCGTGAAGGCGATCGCAGGCTTGAACCCCGCCTCCGCGCACGCACGGCCGACGAGTCCGCTCGCCGAGGGCGCCGTCCAAACGTCGCCGGCGAGATCGGCGAGCCGCACGCTGCGCCCACCGGCCAGCCGGTGCCCCGGCGGCAGTGCCGCGAGCATCGGCTCATGGCCGAGGTCGCGGCGCTCGCAGCCTTCCGGCTCGCGCCGCGGCAGGGCGGGATCCTGGAAGCAGACGGCGACGTGCAGCTCGCCGCGACCGACGCGCCGCCCGAGCTCGCCCGAGGCGCCCTCGACAGCCGAGATCTCGATGTCGGCGAGCACCTCGCGCAGGCGCGCGATCGCCGGCGGGACGAGCACGCCGAGCGCGCTGGAGAACGCCCCGACGCGCAGGCGGACCACGCGGTCGAGCAGCTCGTGCAGCTGGCGGTCGGCAAGCTCGAGGCGTCCCGCGATCGCCTCGGCGTGCGCGAGCAGCAGCGCGCCCGCGTCGGTCGGCACCGGACCACCCGGCCCGCGCTCGAGCAGCTTCGTGCCGAGCTGGCGTTCGAGCGCAGCGACCTGCTGGGACACCGCCGGCTGCGTCAGCGCGAGCGCCTCGGCCGCTCGCGAGAACGACCCCGCCTCCGCGACCGCGCGCAGGGTCAGCAGGCGACGCGGGTCGAGCGGCATTCGCTCAGCTTATACCCGAACGAAAACGATGATTTGAATGAATGACGCCACGAGGGCACCATGGAGCCATGAACCTCATCTTCATCCCCATCGCAGCCGAAGCACAGCGTCGCGCCCTCGAGGGTGCGATCACCGAGCGCGGGACCGGTCAGGCCCCGCGGACCACGCGGCGCGTCACGCGCCGTGGCACTTCTTGAACTTCTTGCCCGAGCCGCACCAGCACGGGTCGTTGCGGCCGATCGCCTCGTGCTCGTCGACGCGGCGCTGCTGGACCGTGGTGGGCCCGGCGCCGGGGTCACCGGCGTCCACGCCGTAGGCCCCGGTGTCGCCGCCGTAGGCGCTCGGCTGGTCGTCGAGCACGCCGCCCGAGTACTGCAGCGTGGCGGTCCCGTTGCCCTGCCCGTTGGCGGGCAGCGCGCCGGCCGGATCGTCCTCCGGCGTGACCTCGACCTCGACGTTGTAGATCATCCGCGCGAAATCCGACCAGATGGTGTTCATCAGGTCGCGGAAGAGCGTGAACGCCTCGTTCTTGTAGGCGACGAGCGGCTCGATCTGGGCGAACCCGCGCAGGTGGATGCCCTCGCGCAGGTAGTCCATGTCGTAGAGGTGCTCGCGCCAGCGCTGGTCGATGATCTGGAGTAGCAGGAAGCGCTCCAGCGCGCGCATGAGCTCGTCGCCGAGGTCCCCCTCGCGCTCGCCGTAGAGCTTGTGCGCGTCCTCGACGAGCAGCTGCTTGAGCTGGTCGCGGTCGACGGTCGTGCGGTCGACCTCCTCGTGGCCGAAGTCGACCTGCCAGATCTGCTCGAGCTGCGCCCACAGCTCGTCGAGGTCCCACTCCTCGATGAAGTCGCCGGGCGTGTACTGGTCGACCAGGTTGGAGATGACGTCGGAGATCGCGTCGCGCGCCACCGGGCCCATGTCGCGGCCCTCGAGCACCTCGTCGCGGTAGCGGTAGACGATCTCCCGCTGCTGGTTCATGACGTCGTCGTACTCGAGCACGCGCTTGCGGATGAGGAAGTTCTGCTCCTCGACCTTGCGCTGGGCGCCCTCGATCTGCTTCGAGAGCATCTTCGCCTCGATCGGCTCCTCGATGCCGTCCTCTGACACCGGGCCGAGCCGGTCGAGGATGCGGTAGATCCGGTCGCCCGCGAAGAGGCGCACGAGGTCGTCCTCCGCCGACAGGAAGAAGCGCGACTCGCCCGGATCGCCCTGGCGGCCGGCGCGGCCGCGCAGCTGGTTGTCGATCCGGCGCGACTCGTGGCGCTCGGTGCCGACGATGAACAGGCCGCCGGCCTCGAGCACGGCGTCGTGGTCGTCGGCGATGCGCGCCTCGATCTTCGGCAGGATCTCCTCGAAGCGCTCCTGGTAGTCCGGGTCGCCCGGCTGCAGGCCGAGCTTGGCCAGCTCGAGCTGCGTCTGGTGCTCGGGGTTGCCGCCGAGCTTGATGTCGACGCCGCGGCCGGCCATGTTCGTCGCGATCGTGACCGCCCCCGGGCGGCCCGCCTCGGCGACGGTCTCGCCCTCGCGCTCCGCATGCTCGGGCTTGGCGTTGAGCACCGCATGGGGGACGCCGACGCTCTTGAGGCTCTCGGAGAGCAGCTCGGAGACCTCGACCGAGATCGTGCCGACGAGCACCGGCTGGCCGTTGTCGTGGCGCGCCTGGATCTCGCGCACGACCGCCGCCCACTTGCCCTCCTTGGTCTTGAAGATCTGGTCGTTGCGGTCGGCGCGGACCATCGGCCGGTTCGTGGGGATCTCCACGACGCCGACCTTGTAGATCTTCATGAACTCGGTCGCCTCGGTGAGCGCCGTGCCCGACATGCCCGCGAGCTTGTCGTACATGCGGAAGTAGTTCTGCAGCGTGATCGTTGCGAGGGTCTGGTTCTCCTCGCGGACGCGCACGCCCTCCTTCGCCTCGACCGCCTGGTGCAGGCCCTCTGACCAGCGGCGGCCGTCGAGGATCCGCCCGGTGAACTCGTCGATGATCTTGACCTCGCCGTCGACTACGGCGTAGTCGACGTCGCGCTTGTAGAGCGACTCGGCCTTCAGCGACTGGATCAGGTGGTTGACGAGCGGGCCGTTCTCGGCGCGGTAGAGATGGTCGATGCCGAGGAAGCGCTCGGTCTTCTCGACCCCGCGCTCGGTGACCGAGACCGTCTTGTGCTTCTCGTCGATCTCGTAGTCGTAGTCGGCGACGAACGACTTCTTGCCCTTCGGGTCGAGCCCCTCGGGCTTCTCGCCGACGGTGAGCCGCGGCGCGAGCTTGGCGAAGCGCTCGTAGAGATCCGCCGCCTGCTCGGGGGCGCCGGAGATGATCAGGGGCGTCCGGGCCTCGTCGATGAGGATGTTGTCGACCTCGTCGACGATGGCGAAGTTGTGGGTCGCGATCGCCTTGCCGTCCTCGGAGATGCGGCCGCCGTGCTGGACCTTCTCCTCGAGCGTGGTCGCCATGTTGTCGCGCAGGTAGTCGAACCCGAACTCGGAGTTCGTGCCGTACGTGACGTCAGCGGCGTACGCCGCGCGCTTCTCCTCGTAGGGCTGGTTGTTCTGCAGCACGCCGATGGTCAGGCCGAGGCCCTCGTAGATCGGCCGCATCCAGTCGGCGTCGCGGCGGGCGAGGTAGTCGTTGACCGTCACGACGTGGACGCCCCGCCCGGCCAGTGCGTTGAGCACCACGGCGAGCGTCGCCGTCAGCGTCTTGCCCTCGCCGGTGCGCATCTCCGCGATCGTGCCGTCGTGCAGCACCATGCCGCCGATGAGCTGGACGTCGAAGTGGCGCATGCCCATGCGGCGCTTGCCGACCTCGCGGACGAGCGCGAACGTCTCGGACAGCAGGTCGCCGAGCGACTCGCCACCCTCCGCGCGCTCGCGCAGCGCGGCGGCGTGCTCGCGCAGCTCGTCGTCCTCGAGCAGCTCGAGCTCAGGCTCCCACGCGTTGATGCGATCGACTCGCTTGGCGTAGGACTTGAACTGCTTGGCTTCGCCAAGGCGCAGGGCGCGATCGAGGATGGACATGCGGTCAAGGATAGAGGCCGTGGAGCGCCGCCACCGGCGCTCCACGAACCCCGGCGATCACATCGCCGGCAGCGATCCCGGTGGTGCGGGCGCCTCGCCGAGCGGTGGTGTCGGCTGCATCGCGGCGGCGCGCGCCTCGCGCCGCTTGCGCCGCTTGTCGCGGTGACGCTTGACCTGGCGGGTCATCTCGTCGGCCACCAGGTTGATCGCGTGCTTGGGGTCGCGCGAGGCGTCGCGTGCGCGCAACGTGACGCCCTTCAGGCGCAGCGTCGCCTCCGCGACGGAGGTGGCCGGCGAGCCGTCGGCGTCCTCGCTCAGCTCGACGGTGAGCTCGGCGAGCTCGGACACCTGCTTGTCGACGCGCTCGAATCGTCGGGCCACGCATTCGCGCAGCTCGTCGGTAACCGTGAGGTTGCGTCCCTTGACCTCGATCCGCATGGGATGGGTCTCCTCTGCTCGGGGTGTGCCGACGCCTTGCACAGTAGGGGATTCGCCTCAGCTGTGTGAACGGTTCCTTCAGGTCCCAGCCCGCCTGCCGACCACCGGAGGTGTGAGCGCCGTCGCCCCGTCCTCCTCCCCCGGCCGACCCGAGGTCGCAGTCGTCCGCCACCCGATCGCGGACGCCCGCTGCTCGGTGGTGGGCTACGAGCTGCGCTTCGGCGGTGCGGTCGACCTCGGCGACTCCAGCCAGGACGCGAAGGTGACCTCGGCGCTGCTCGTCGAGGCGTTCGGCGACATCGGCCTCGAGCCGCTCAGCGGCCGCCATCCCGCCTGGATCACCATCTCGCGCAACTTCCTGGTGGAGATCGGGCCGCCGCCCGTGCGCCCGGATCGCGCGGTGCTCCAGATCGCCGCCTACCCGGCCCAGGACGACCTGCTCGGCGTGCTCCAGCAGCTCGTGCGCACCGGCTACGCGGTCGCGCTCGACGCCTACGAGGGCGGCGACGGGCTGATCGAGCTGATGTCGTTGTGCTCGATCGTGCGCGTACCGGTCGACCGCATCCCCGAGGACCGGCTGGAGAGCGTCCTCGAGACCCCACGGCTGCACCGCGCGACGCTCGTCGCCACGGGCGTGAGCGAGCACGAGACCTTCGACCGCTGCAAGGCGCTCGGCTTCAGCTACTTCCAGGGCGACTGGTTCGCCAAGCCGCGCACGTTCCGCCACCGCGGCGTCGCGACGGCGGGCCTCGGCTCGCTGCGCCGGCTGTCCGAGCTGACCACCGGCGACGTCTCCTTCGAGGACCTCGAGCGGATCATCGGCGCCGACGTGGGCCTCTCGCTCAAGCTGCTGCGCTACGTGAACTCCGCCTTCTTCGCGCTGCCCCGGACCGTCGGCTCGGTCCGCGAGGCGCTCACGCTGCTCGGCGTGCGCACGGTGCGCCGGTGGGCGACCGTGATGGTCATCTCGGCGCTCCCCGACGTCCCCGACGAGCTCGTCGCCCAGGGCCTGCGCCGCGCCCGCATGTGCGAGGTGCTCGCCGGCTCGGCGCTGCCCGAGGAGCGCGACACGCTGTTCACCATCGGGCTGTTCTCGGTCGCGGACGCGCTCCTCGACGCCCCGATGTCCGAGGTGCTGGACTCGCTGCCGTTCACCGACGAGATCCAGGCGGCGTTGCTGCGCCGCGAGGGCCCGAAGGGCGAGCTGCTGGGCGCGGTCATCGCGTACGAGCGCGGGGACTTCCCGCAGCTGGGCGGCGAGACCTCGCTCGCGGGCGCCTACCGTGCCGCGCTCGAGTGGGCCGACGAGGCCGGCCAGGCCATCGCCTAGCCGGCCGCGCTGCCCGCGACCGGCTTCTCCCAGGCCAGCACGCTCCCACCGCCGGCCGAGGTAGGCCCGCGACCCTGGGCGAGCTCTGACCGCAGGCGCTCCAGGCCGTCGCGCATCTCCTCGGGGTGATCGCGCTCGAGGCGCTCGAAGTAGCTCGTCTGGCGCCGCCACTGCGGCTCGAGCACCCGCTCCGGGAACGCCGAGAGCGCGCCGAGGGACGCATCCTCGAGGTCGGTGAAGACGACCGGGAGCCGCCGCGCGCCCGGCAGCTCGGCGGTCAGCTCCGGCAGCGTCGGATGCGACGCGTCCATCCACGCCCGCGTGGACGGGAAGTAGTCGTGGTACCACTGCGCCGCGATGTCCTCGCGGGCATAGACCATCAGCGCGAGGCGCCCACCCGGGCGCAGCACGCGCCGCACCTCGGCCAACGCCCGCGCCGGGTCGTCGACGTGATGCAGCATCGAGACCATCACGACCGCGTCGGCGCTCTCGTCGTCGACCGGCAGCGACTGCGCGTCGGCCTCGCGGGTCTCGAGCCCCTTGGCCGCCGCCCGCGCCAGCATCGGCGGCGAGCGGTCGAGCACCAGCACGTCCCAGCCCGCGTCGCGCAGCGCCCGAGCGTAGTTGCCCGTCCCGCCGCCGACGTCGAGCAGGCGCCGGCCCGGGGCGCCCGCGAGCGCCTCCTCGAGCGGGCGCAGGATCGACGGGCTCGCTCCGCGTGTCGCGTCGTAGGTCTCCGCCTGGCGCGAGTAGTCCTTCAGCAGACCTTCGCTCATGCATCCAGTGTGCCTCAGAGCGTGCGCGCATAGCTCACCGCCACCACCTCGGCGCAGCCGCCCGCGCGCAGCGCCCTGGCGCACGCGTCGAGCGTCGCGCCCGTCGTGTGGACATCGTCGACCAGCAGCGCCCGCCGCGGCGCGGGCGCGCGCAGCTCGACCACCAGCCTCCCCGCGGCGCGGCGCGCGGCCCGGCCCATGCCGGCCGCCCGCGGCCCGTGATCGCGCCGGCGCAGGCAGGGCGCGAGCGCCACGCCCGCGCGCGCGGCCAGCGAGCCGGCGAGCGCGCCCGCGGGGTCGAACCCGCGCGACCGCCGCCGCCGGGGCTGCGGCGGGACGGGAACGAGCGCGAACGCGCCCGAGCGCAGCGCAGCGCGCAGATCGGCCGGCAGGTTGGCGGCGATCTGCGCGGCCATCAGGCCGGCGAGCGGGATCGCCCCGCGGAACTTCAGCGCGCCGACGAGCTCTCGCGCGACGCCGTCGTAGGCAACGGGCGACCACGCCCGCGCGAACGCCGCGCCCGCCGCCGGGCACGACCGGTCCGCGTGGGCTGGCAGCGCGCAGCGCGGGCAGGCACGCCGCGGCAGCCACGGCATCGCACCCGCACACGACGGGCAGAGGCGCAGCACGGCGCCGCTCAGCGGCGCCCGGCACGCCGGGCAGGCGGGTGGCGCCACGAGGGAGACGATCTCGGCAAGGACGGCGGTCACATGGGAAGCGTCCCGACATCCGTGTGACGTGTCAGCACGCAAGCGTCACAATCCTGTGCCGTGTCTGTCGACACTTCGTGGACGTTCGCCCCGATCGTCGTCATCGCCCTGCTGGCGTACGCGACGATCTACGGCATGCGCTGGCGGACGGCCCGCGCGGAGGGCGGCGCGCGCGCCGCGCCCGCCTCGCGCGCCGTGCTCTGGGGCCTGGGCATCCTCTGCCTCGCCGTCGCGCTGATCTCGCCTGTCGACGTGCTCGGCGAGCAGTTCGCGTCCTTCCACATGGTTCAGCACCTGCTGATCGCCGACCTCGCGCCGATCTTCCTGACGCTGGGGTTGACGAAATGGATCCTGCGGCCGGCCACGCGTCGCATCCACCGGATCGAGCGCGCCGCCGGGCCGTTCGGCCACCCGGCGTTCGGCGTCGTCGCCTACGTGGGCGCGATGTGGTTCTGGCACATCCCGGCGCTTTACGACGCGGCCTTGAGCAACGGCAACGTGCACGTCCTCGAGCATCTGTCGTTCGGGGCGGCCGGACTTTTGTACTGGTGGCACCTGCTGTCGCCGATCCGCTCGCGAATGCGCCTCGGCGGCCTCGGCCCGATCGCCTACATGGCCTCCACCAAGCTGCTCGTCGGCTTCCTCGGCGTGATGCTCGCCTTCGCCCCGAACCTGCTCTACGACTACGACTGGCCGGGCACGAAGTGGGGCCTGAGCGCGATCAACGACCAGCACGTCGGGGGGCTGATCATGGCCCTGGAGCAGTCGATCGTGATGGGGATCGCGCTCGCGTACCTGTTCTTCCGCATGCTCTCGGAATCCGAGGCCGCCGACCAGCGGGCCGAGCGCTACGCCGCGCCCTGACGGCGCGGACGGGTCAGCGCGGCACCGCGGCCGGCTCGCGCAGCGCCAGCGTGCGCAGGTTGCGCGCCGCCCGCACGCCAAGGCCGGCGAGCATCAGCGCGGCGACGCCCAGGGCGACGACGTCGAGCGCCGACAGCGTCACGCCGGCCACCGCGAAGGAGACCGGGACGCCGAGCGCCATCGCCGTGTTGAGGCCGATCAGGCCGAGCCGCGCCTCGGTCGGGCCGACGCGCCCGTAGCCGAGCGAGAACACGCCCAGGACCTGCGTCTCGAGGTAGGTGTTGATCGAGAGGACCAGGTAGGCGATCACGACGACCAGGCCCGTGGTCAGCAGCAGGAACGGGGAGAGCCCGAGCCCGAGTCCGATCAGCGCGGTGGCGACCGCGTCCACGAGATGGTCGAGGTAGTAGCCGTAGCGAGGGCGCTCGGTCCGGCGCACGCGGGCGAGCGTGCCGTCGAGCGAGTCGCCGAGCCAGTGGACGACGAGCAGGCCGCTGGCCGCCCACAGCCAGGCCGTCGAGTGCGCCGAGAGCGCGTAGGCGGCCGCGATCGCCGCCGCCGCGGCGACGCCGAGGGCGGTCAGGTGGTCGGGCATCACCCGCGCCGGCAGCCGGCGCGCGATCCACTCGAGCGCGCGTGCCTCGGGGCGGGCCAGCAGGAACGTCTTCTCGCGCGGGGCGCTCACAGCGGATCCTCCTTGTCGACCGTCGTTCAACAAGGAGTACCCCGGCCCGCGCGCGGCGTTACCCCTCGAGCACAGCCCCGTCCTCGATCTCCTTCGGCCCCTCGACCTTCACCCGGCCCCGCACGACGACCCCGTGACCGAAGCGGACGTCGCCCTCGACCGCGATCCGCTCGCAGCCGACCAGCGACGGGGCGCCCGCCGGGAAGCGCTCGTCGAAGTCCGCGAGCTTCTTGTAGTAGTCGTCGTCGAGGTCCACGACGGGCGGCGTCCCGTCGCGCGAGTCGTCGAGGACGACGCGCGCGTCGTCGGCGAGCACGTAGGCGTCCGAGCGCAGCGCGAGCAGGTCCTCGGTCGTCTTGACCGGGGAGAAGCGCCGGCGCGGCACGCGCACGGGCCGCGCGCCGTCGAACACGCCGATCGCCGCGCCCATCGCGGTCTCGAGCTGGAAGACCTCCGGAGTGGACTTGTCGCTCGGGTCGACCGTCTTGCGATTGACGATCAGCGGCAGCCCGAGCACGCCGTCGCGCTCGGCCATCACCCGCTTGAGCGCCTCGAGGTCGAGCCACAGGTTGTTGGTGTTGACGTAGCGATGGCGGCTGATGTCCTGCAGCGCGCCGAGGTCCTCGTCCGGCGTCTGCGCGCTCTCGCGCAGCAGGTAGCGGTCGCCCTTGCGCGCGATGTGGCCGCCCTTGCGGTCGGCCTCGGTGCGGTCGGTGACCTCCATCGCGAAGGGGATCTCCTCGCTCGCGATCCAGGCGAGGATGCGCGGGTCGAGCACCGCGCCGAGGTTGTCGGAGTTCGACATGAACGCCCAGCGGTAGCCGGCGTCGAGCAGGGCGTCGAGCGTCCCGGAGCTCAGCAGCGCGGTGTAGACGTCGCCGTGCCCGGGCGGGCACCACTCGAGCGACGGGTTCTGCGGCCACTCGGCGGGCCCGAGCCCGTCGACCAGCACCTTCGGCTCCTTGTTCTGGACGAAGTCCGCCGGCACGTCGGAGGCCAGCTCGGGATGCGCGTCGAGCGCCTGCAGCGAGTCGTCGCGCGTGGCGAAGGAGTTCATCAGCAGCAGCGGCAGGCGGGCGCCCGTGCGCTCGCGCAGCTCGAGCACCTGGCGGGCGATCACATCGAGGAAGCTGAGCCCGTCCTTGGCCTCGATCAGCGACTTCGCGCGCGTCATCCCCATGCTCGTGCCGAGCCCGCCGTTGAGCTTGAGCACGATCACCTGGTCCAGCGGCGCGCCTGTGCCCGCGGCCGAAGGCCGCTGGGTATCGGACTCCGGCAGCTCGTCGAGGTCCTGGACCTCCTCGACGGGCTCGATCTCCGCCTCGGGCAGCATCCCCGTCTCGCCCTCGCGCAGCTGCTCGTAGTAGTGCTTGAAGGTGTCGATCGCGGCGCGGGGGACCCCCTCGCGCTCCATCTTCTCCACGCAGGCCTCGAGTCCGTCCATGCCCCCGAACCTACCCAGAGCGGCGCCAGCCACGCAGGTAGGCGGCCTGCTCGTCCGAGAGCGTGTCGATCGCGACGCCGAGCGAGGCCAGCTTGAGCGCGGCGACCTCGCGATCGATGCGCTCCGGCACCGGGTGCACGCCGGGCGCGAGCCGCTCGCCGCGCACCAGCTCCTCGACGGCGAGCGCCTGCAGCGCGAAGGAGATGTCCATGACGGCGGCGGGATGGCCCTCGGCCGCGGCCAGGTTGACGACGCGGCCGCCCGCGAGCAGGTTCAGGCGCCGGCCGCCGAGGTCGTACTGCTCGACCAGCGGGCGGACCTCGCGCACGGAGTCGGCCGCGGCGCGCAGGCCCGGGATGTCGATCTCGACGTCGAAGTGGCCCGCGTTGGCGAGCACCGAGCCGTCCTGCATGCGCGCGAAGTGCTCCGGCCGCAGCACGTCGCGGCCGCCGGTGACCGTGATGAAGATGTCCCCGCGCGCGGCGGCGTCGAGGGCGGGGAGCACCTCGAAGCCGTCCATGCGCGCCTCGAGCGCGCGCATCGGATCGACCTCGCAGACCAGCACCGACGCCCCGAGGCCGTCCGCGCGCTGGGCCACGCCCCGGCCGGTCCAGCCGTAGCCGAAGACGACCACGGTGCGGCCCGCGAGCAGCAGGTTGGTCGTGCGCAGGATCCCGTCGAGCGTCGACTGGCCGGTGCCGAAGCGGTCGTTGAAGACGCGCTCGGTCATCGCCTCGTTGACGGCGATCACCGGGCAGGCGAGCACGCCCTCGGCCTGCAGCGCGCGCAGGCGCACGAGCCCGGTGGTCGTCTCCTCGATGCCTCCGAGCATGCCCTCGAGCAGGTCGGGGCGCGCGAGGTGCAGCGCGCTCAGCAGGTCGGCGCCGTCGTCGAGCGTGATCCGCGGCGCGCGGGCGACGACGGCCGCCACGTGCGCGGCCCAGGCGTCCGCGTCCTCGCCGCGGCGGGCGTGGACCTCGCTGCCTGACGCGCGCAGCGCCTCCGCCACGTCGTCCTGCGTCGCAAACGGATTCGAGGCGCACAGCGCCACGCTCGCGCCGCCGGCCTCGAGCGTGCGCACGAGGTTGGCGGTCTCGGAGGTGACGTGCAGGCACGCGCCGACCACGAGCCCCTCGAGCGGCCGCGCCGCCGCGAAACGCTCGCGGATCGAGCGCAGGACGGGCATCTGCCCGTCCGCCCAGGCGACCCGAGCCTCACCGGCCCGGGTCCCGGCGGTCATCTAGTAGCGGTAGTGGTCCGACTTGTACGGGCCGTCGACCGGGACGCCGATGTAGGCCGCCTGCGTGTCGGTCAGCGTGGTCAGCTTTGCGCCGAGCGCGTCGAGGTGCAGCCGGGCGACCTTCTCGTCGAGGTGCTTGGGGAGCACGTAGACCTCGCGCTCGTACTCCTCGTTGCGGCTGTAGAGCTCGATCTGGGCGATCGTCTGGTTCGTGAACGAGTTCGACATCACGAAGCTCGGGTGCCCCGTGGCATTGCCGAGGTTCAGCAGCCGGCCCTCGGAGAGCAGGATGATCGAGTGGCCGTCGGGGAAGCGCCACTCGTCGACCTGCGGCTTGATGTTGATGCGCTCGATGCCCGAGACCTTCGCCAGCCCGGCGATGTCGATCTCGTTGTCGAAGTGGCCGATGTTGCCGACGATCGCCTGGTGCTTCATCTTCGCCATGTCGGCGGCGGTGATGATGTCGCGGTTGCCCGTCGTGGTGATGAAGATGTCGCCGGTCTCGACGACGTCCTCGAGCGTCACGACCTGGTAGCCCTCCATCGCCGCCTGCAGCGCGCAGATCGGGTCGATCTCGGTGACGACGACGCGGGCGCCCTGGCCGCGCAGCGACTCGGCGGAGCCCTTGCCGACGTCGCCGTAGCCGCAGATGACGGCGAGCTTGCCGCCGAGCATCACGTCGGTCGCCCGGTTGATGCCGTCGACCAGTGAGTGGCGGCAGCCGTAGAGGTTGTCGAACTTCGACTTCGTCACCGAGTCGTTGACGTTGATCGCCGGGAAGAGCAGCGTGCCGGCCTTCTGCATCTCGTAGAGGCGGTGGACGCCGGTCGTCGTCTCCTCGGTGACGCCCTTGATGCTCTCGCCCATGCGGGTGAAGCGCTGGGGGTCCTCGGCGAGGGAGCGCTGCAGCGTGGTGAGGATGATCCGCAGCTCGTCGTTGTCGGCGCCCGCCGGATCCGGGACCTGGCCGGCGCGCTCGAACTCGGCGCCCTTGTGGATCAGCAGGGTGGCGTCGCCGCCGTCGTCGAGGATCATGTTCGGACCTTCGCCCCCGGGCCAGTTGAGGGCCTGCTCGGTGCACCACCAGTACTCCTCGAGCGACTCGCCCTTCCAGGCGAAGACCGGGACGCCGGCCTTGGCGATCGCGGCGGCGGCGTGGTCCTGGGTGGAGAAGATGTTGCAGGACGCCCAGCGCACCTCGGCGCCGAGCTCGACCAGCGTCTCGATCAGCACGGCGGTCTGGATGGTCATGTGCAGCGAGCCGGTGACGCGCGCGCCCTTGAGCGGCTGCGCCTCCTTGTACTCGCGGCGCGTCGCCATCAGGCCGGGCATCTCGTGCTCGGCGAGGCGGATCTCCTTGCGCCCATAATCGGCGAGCGAGAGATCGGCGACCTTGAAGTCGGTCTGGGTCGGCAGCTCGGTGGTGGCCATGGTGGGGATCTCCCTGTCGGTCGCTTACGGGGTGACGGTCAGCGCGGCGGCCGCCAGGAGCTTGGAATGCTTGACCTGCTCGAATCGCAGCCAGTCGGACTGCGGGACGTCGGCAGGACGCTCGGCCTCCGCCTCGAGCCAGCCGTCCGTCGCGCCGCGCAACTCCGGCTCGTTGCGCAGACGCAGGGCGAAGGCGAGGTCGGAGAGGCCGATCTCGTGCTCGGCGAGCAGCTCGCGCAGGGTACGCAGGCGCTGCAGCTCGGCCGGCCCGTAGAGGCGGTAGCCGCCCGCCGAACGCGCGGGCTCGACGAGCCCGACCCGCTCCACGTAGCGCAGCATGCGCGGCGACCAGCCCGTGGTCTCCGCCGCCTCCTGGATCGTCAGCGCGTCCATCGGATCGCGAGTCTAGCGGAACCCTGACACAGTCGTGTCAAGGTTGCTTAGCCCCCGTGCAGCGGCGGGTAGTGCCATGAGTTCCACGTGAACCAGCCCTGGGAGGCCCCGACATGTCCCTGATCAACCGCGCGATGCGCTTCGCCCAATCCCGGCAGGGGCGGCAGATGATCGCCAAGGCGAGCGACTACGCCCGCAGCCCGAAGGGCAAGGCCCGCATCGAGCAGGCGCGCCGCCAGCTTGCCAACCGTCGCGGGGGGCGTCCGCCCGCGCGCTGAGCGCATGGGTGGCAGGATGCCGCCCATGCCCACCGGCGCCGAGCTGATCGTCTCGCTGCTCGAGGACGCGGGCGTCGAGGTCTGCTTCGGCCTGCCCGGCGTCCACAACCTCCCGCTCTGGGAGGCGCTGCGCGCCTCGCCGATCCGGCTCGTCGGCGTGCGCCACGAGCAGACCGCCGCCTACGCGGCCGACGGCTACGCGCGGGCGACCGGAAAGCTCGGCGTGGCGCTGACGACGACGGGCCCGGGCGCCGCGAACACGCTCGGCGCCGTCGGGGAGGCGTGGGCGTCGCGCTCGCCGATCCTCGTGATCGCCACCGACATCCCGTCGACGCTGCGGCGCGCCGGCGCCTACCGCGGCGTGCTGCACGAGACCGACGGGCAGGCGGCGATGTTCGCGCCGGTGGTGAAGTCGGTCCAGATCGCCGACGACGACGTGCGCACGGCCGCCGAGGAAGCGCTCCGGCACGCGCGCCGGTTGCCCACGCGGCCGGTCTATCTCGAGGTCCCCACCGACCTGCTCGCCGCGCCGGCCCGCGACGAGGCCGGCGGCGACTGGACGGGCTACGCGGCGCCGCCGGTCCCGTACGCCGAGGCCGTCGAGCTGCTCGACGCCGCCGAGTCACCGCTGATCTGGGTCGGCGGCGGGGCGCGCGACGCGAGTGCCGAGGTCGCCGCGCTGGCCGAACGGCTGGCCGCGCCGGTGCTGACCACCTACGGCGCCGCCGGCGTGCTGGCGCCCGACCATCCCTGCCTCGTCGGGCTGCCCCCGCACGTGCCTGCCGCCGGGGCGCTGTGGGACGCGGCCGATGTCGTGATCGCGATCGGCTCGGACCTCGACGGCGTCCAGACCCAGAACTTCGCCCAGCCGCAGCCCCCGAAGCTGATCGCGATCAATGCCGACATGGGCGAGCCCGAGACGAACTACCGCGTCGACGTCAAGCTCGTCGCGGATGCCGCGCCCGCCACGCGCGAGCTGGCCGACGCGATCACGCCGCGGATCGGGCTCGACGCCGTCGCACAACGCGTCCGCGAGGTGCGCGCCCAGGCCTGCGCCGGCCTCGACGCCCGCGCGCTGCGCTTCCTCGACGCGATCCACTTCGCGCTCCCCGACGACGGCGTGCTCGTCGCCGACATGTGCATCCCCGGCTATTGGCTCGCCGGCTTCCACACGCCCCCGGCGCCGCGCCGGCTGCAGGTCCCGCTCGGCTGGGGCACGCTCGGCTACGCCTTCCCCGCCGCGATCGGCGCGGCGCTCGCCGGCACCGGCCCGGTCGTGTCGATCTCCGGCGACGGCGGCTTCCTCTACGCCTGCGGTGAGCTCGCCACGGTCGCCCAGGACGCGGTGCCGCTGACCGCGGTCGTGGTCGACGACGGCGGCTACGGGATGCTGCGCTACGAC
>DATBDM010000181.1:0-11438 GCA_036269915.1 Solirubrobacteraceae bacterium
CCCGCTCCGGGCTCGATGACGACCGTGTGGCCGGCCTTGGCGAGCCGGCGCACGACGTCGGGGACGACCCCGACCCGGCGCTCGCCGTCCGCCGTCTCCTTGGGAACACCGATTCGCATGGATGCGGCAACCTATACGAACTCCACAATGGCCTGTGGCGCTGATGGAGGCGCCGCGATGGTGCCGCGAGCGGTCACGCACCCGCGTGGCGCTTTTTCGTTCTACGGGGACGGAAAAGCGCCAAGCGCTCCGCCGCCGCGGTCCGGACCCACCCCTCACGCAGCCGGGGTTGACGCTCGGGCGCTAGACCGCCGGCGCGGTGCTCGGCCACAGGATCGCCGCGGCGGCCCCGGCGACGAAGCCTGCCGTGCGCGCCAGGACCAGCGGCGAGGCGCTCCCGACGAGCAGCGACCTGTCGCGGCTCGCGCGCGGACGAGCGGCATGCACCCTCGCAGCCCTCACCTTCGCTTTGGGCTTCGCCGGGCCGACGGTCGCGGTCGGGGATGGAGTCGCGGCGGCCGCCGGCGCCGGTGCCGGGCGCGCGGCCGCGCGGCGCGCCTTGCGCGCGACCGGCGCGAGCGGCAGCGGCTTGCGGGCCAGCGCCATCACGGCCTGGCCGGTCACCCACACGGGCGTCTGGCTGGAGAGCCGCGAGTAGCGCACGAGGCCGGAGCGGGTGGTCAGCGAGCGCAGGAAGGCGAGCGCGCGGCGCGGCGAGCGGCCGGCGGCGATCAGGCCCTGGACCGCCCAGGCCGTGCTCTGGGCGTTGGAGACCCCGCCGGGCTGCAGCGGGAAGCCGCCGTCGCGGTTCTCGTGCCCGGCCAGCCAGCGCGCGGCGCCGCGCACGGCCGGGGTCCCGCGGCGGCCCGCGGCAACGAGCGCCTGCAGCGCCGCGCCGGTGTCGTCGGCGCCCGACGGCCCGCCGCGGCCCGCGAAGTTGAAGCCGCCGTCGGCGTTGGCCTGCCCGGCGAGCCAGGTCGCCGCGCGTCGCACGCCCGGCCCACCGCGCCCCGCCGCGCGCAGAGCCAGGATCGCGAAGGCGGTCGTGTTGACCCGCCGCTGGAAGGAGCCGTCGCGCCGCTGGCGCGAGGCGATGGCCGCGACGAGGTCGCGCGAGCCGACCCGCGCGCGCACTCCGGCCGCGCGCAGCACGAGCACGGTGCGGCTGATCGCGCCCAGGTCGGTGAGCTGGCCCGGGTGCGATTGCAGCCAGGCGACGACGCTCGGCGAGCCCGCGTCGCGGGGGTTGGTCCCCGCGGCGGCGACGCCGAGCGCCGCCCAGCCCGTGTAGAGGCCGGAGGAGGCCGCGCCGGGCGCGCTCCCCCAACCGCCGTCGGCGTTCTGCACGCGCAGCAGCCAGCTCTGCGAGGAACGCGCGGCCTGGGCGAGCGCGTCCGCCCGCGCCGGCGGCGCGGGCGCGGCGGCAAGCACGAGCGCCGCCACCACCGCTCCGGCGGCGGCGATCCCCGCGGCGGGCTCCCAGCGGACGTCGAGCCGGGTGCGGAAGCGCGCGAGCGAGCGCACCAGCGCCGGCCCGAAGGCGAGGCAGAACACCGCGTTGCCGACCGCGTGGGCGACGTCGAACGGCACCGAGGTGGCGAAGCTCGCGACGAGCTTGGCCTGCGTGTGGTCGCCGGAGTACATGACCCACTGCGAGACGTTCATCACCGCGCCGAAGGCCAGGCCCGCGAAGGCGCAGACCGCCGCGAGCGGGATCCGTCCGAGCTCGCGGCCCGCCACGCGGGCGAGCCCGGCGCCGAGCAGCCCGCAGCCCCCCCAGGCGACCATCTGCCACGGCGTCCACGGCCCCTGGCCGAAGAACAGGTTCGACGCCAGCGCGGCGACGGCGCCGATCACGAACCCGGGCGCGCCGCCGAGCGCGTAGCCGCCGAGCAGCACGATGTCGGTGGTCGGCTTGACGTTGGGCAGCGGTGCGAAGGCGACGCGGCCCAGCGCCGCGAGCGCGGCGAGCGTGGCGACCAGCGCCAGCACGCGCGTCGTCGGATGCTCGCGCTCGTACCACGCGAAGCCCGCGGCGAGCGCGACGGCGAGCACGAGCGCGGAGGCGAGGACCCAGCTCACGTGGCGACCTCCTCGCGCGCGGCGGCGGCCAGCAGCGCGGCGCCCTCCGCGGCGTCGAGCGCCGGGCCCGCGCCCGCGAGCACGCGCGCGACCTGGGTGGCGAAGTACCAGCCGCCGCCGAGCACCTCGGCGGTCGGTGCATCCGCGACCGGGCGCCCGTCGCCGAGCAGGATCGTCCGCTGCGCGAGCGCCGCGGCGAACTCGGCGTCGTGCGTCGCGACCAGCACGGCCGTCCCGCCGGCGGCGACCGCGCGGAGGCGACGGGCGAGCGCGGCCTTGTGCGCGGCGTCGGTGCCGCGGGTCGGCTCGTCGAGGCACAGGACGGCGGGCGGATCGCCGGCGCCGAGCACGATCTCGAGCGCGAGCCGCTGGCGCTCGCCGCCCGACAGGTCGCGCGGATGGCGGTCGGCGAGGACCCCGGCGCGGCCGCCGGGCACGTCGTCGCCGACGCGCTCGCCCAGGAAGCAGTCGCCCGGGTGCTGGACGAGCAGCGCGACGCGGCCGGCCGCCCGCACGCTGCCGCGCGTCGGCTCGTCGAGGCCCGCCAGCAGGCGCAGCAGCGTCGACTTCCCGGCCCCGTTGCGCCCCATCAGCGCGACGGTCTCGCCCGGGGCGAGCGCGAGCGAGACGCCGCGCAGCACGGCACGGCCGCCGGGCAGCTCGCGCCACGCGCCGCGCGCCTCGACGGCGGCGCCGCGCTCGCGGCGGCGGCGGCGCCGAGGCAGTTCCGCGGCCTCGGGCGGGGCGAGCCGCGCGAGCTCGGGCGCCAGCGCCGCGCGCGCCGCCTTGACGCTGACCGGCCGCTCGGGCCGCTCCAGCCGGGCGAAGAGCTCCGCGACCGGCGTGTCGGGGCGCGCGTGCAGATAGGCCTCGGGCGTCCCGTCGAAGCTGACGGCGCCGCCGTCGAGCCGCACCACCCGGTCGGTCGCCGGCAGGCAGCGCTCGAGGCGGTGCTCGGCGAGGACGATCGCCGTCCCCCACTCCTCGTTGACGCGCCGCAGCACGCCGAGCAGCTCGTCGCCCGCGACCGGGTCGAGCTGCGAGGTCGGCTCGTCGAGCAGCAGCAGCTTCGGCCGGCCGGCGAGCGCCGCGGCGAGCGCGACGCGCTGCAGCTCGCCGCCCGACAGCTCGTACGCGACGCGGTCCAGCAGCCCGCCGAGGCCGAGCGCGAGCGCGACCTCCTCCACCCCCCGCGCGGTCGCCGCGGCACTCCAGCCGCGGTTCTCGAGCGGGAACGACAGCTCGGCACGGACCGTGTGCATGACCACCTGGGTCTCGGGGTCCTGGAAGAGCGTGCCCGCGACGGCGGCGAGGTCGGCCGGTCCGTGCTGGCGCGTGTCGAGCCCCGCGCAGCGCAGCGTGCCCGTGAACGTGCCGCCGTGGAAGTGCGGGACCAGACCGGAGGCGGCGCGCAGCAGCGTGGACTTACCCGAGCCCGAGCCGCCGGCCAGCAGCACGAACTCGCCCGGCTCGAGCCGCAACGAGACGTCACGCAGCGCGGGGGTCGCCGCGCCCGGGTAGGCGTAGCTGACGCGGTCGAGCTCGAGCACGCTCACGGCTCGATCCCCCGACGGTCGAGGAACGGCGCCAGCGCGACGGCGAGCAGCGCGCCGGCGAGGACGAGCGGCCCGGCCAGGCCGCCGGCCTCGATCCGCGGAGTGGTCGCGAACGGCGCCCAGCCACCGATCCCCGCGCCGAGCGCGAGCAGGCCGAGCCCGAGCGCGGAGGCGAGGAACGCGCTGTCGTGGCGCGACCACGGCCGCGGCAGCGCGGCGGGGCGGCGCGTGCCGGCGAACCCGCGGACCTCGAGCGTCGCGGCGACGTCGGTCGCGCGGTCGAGCGCCCCGGCGGTGACCGCGCGCAGCAGCGCGAGGCGCTCGGCCCCGGTCGGCGGGCGGCTGGTCAGGGCGCGGCGGGCGTCGGCGAGGCGGTGCGCGTCGCGGCCGAGCACGGGCACGAGGCGGATCGCCAGCGCCGCGGTCACGCCCGTGCGGACCGACAGCCGCCGCAGCCCGCGCAGCAGCTCGTCCGGGTCGACGGTCGCGGCGAGCAGCGCGCCCGCGGCGAGCACGAGCACCAGCGCGCGCAGACCGAGGACGCCGCCATAGACCAGCGCCTCCAGCGTGATGTCGAGCGGCCCGATCACCGGCAGCGGGTTGCTCGTGAGCAGCACCGTGACCCCGTCACGGCTGACCAGCGCGTTGACGAGCGCGATCGCCAGCGCGAACGGGATGCCGAGCGCGGCCGCGCGCGCGACCTCGCGCCAGACCCCCGAGGCGGCGGCCGCGGCGAGGACCGCGAGGACCAGCGCGGCGAGCACGAGCGGGTGGTCGTAGGAGACGGCGGTGCCGGCCAGCGCGAGGCACCAGAGCGCGCCGACCCCGGCGCGGGCCGCGTGCAGCGGGCTCGCGCGCCGGCGATAGGTCATGGCCCCGTGCCGGGGAGCGCGGTGGGCAGGGGGACGTCGCGACCGGCGGCGACCGCGAGCGCGAAATGGCGGTTGAGGCGATCGATCTGCAGCGCGGCGGCGGCCGCGTCGACCCCGACGGCGTCGGTGCCGGTGATCACCCACGTCGGCTGCTGGTCCTGCTGCGCGGTGGCAGCGATCAGCCCGCCGCCGGCGTGCAGCGTGCGGACGCTCTGGCCGAGCTCGTCGAGCAGGTCGAGCCGCATGCCGTCGGTGGAGAAGCGCGCGTAGACGCCGGAGGCCTGCGGCCCCTGCTCGATCGTGCGGGCGACCGGGTCGGCGCGCACCTGCGACCACGGCCCGACGATCACGCGCAGGACCTCCTTGCCCTGGCCGCCGGTCAGCGGCACGGTCGAGCGCGAGACCGAGGTGACGCCGGCGTCGCCGAGGCGCTCCTCGACCTCGCCGCACGAGTGCCCGGCGCCCTCGCAGAGCAGCTGGACCGGGATGCGGCGGCCTCCGGAGCCGGCCAGGAACGGCTCGGGGAACGATCCGACCACGGCGGGGATGCGCTGGGCGGCCTGCCAGACGTGGCGGTCCCACCAGATCCGGTCGCCGGGCGAGATCCGGGTCTGCGCCGCGCCCTTCGCCGCCTCGATGCCGTTGACGTAGTAGAACCAGTCGACCGGGCGGCCGTTCTCGCGCCCGCCCGAGAGGCCCTCGATCTCCTGCACGAAGCCACCGCCGTAGCGGGTCTTGACCTCGTAGTCGCGCTGGAGGGCGCGCATGACCGTGTCGTCCCGCTGCGCGTCCTTCTTCGGCTCGCCGCCGACCGACTCCGCGCCGAAGTCGCGCGTGACGGTCAGCGTCACCGTCCCGTCGACGTTGCCCGAGCCGGTCCGCAGGCCGATCGCGGCGCCCGCCGCGCCGAGCAGGACCACCGCGACGACCAGGATGAGCAGCAGGCGCCTCACCCGATCACGATCTCCCTGGCGAAGGAGCGCACCAGGCCGGTGCGCTGGGCCGCGAGGCGCGCGCGACCGGCGGCCGGCGCGGTGATCGTCGCCGTCCCGTCGGCGGCCGTCGTCGCACGGGCGCGACCGAGGCTGACCGTGGCGCCGCCGACGGCGACGCCGCGGCCCTGGTCGTCGTAGCCGCGGACGGTGACGCGCAGCGGCGCGCGGGGCGCGACGTGCGTGGAGGCGGGCTTGACGTCGAGCGTGCGCTGGCAGCCGCCGGAGGCGGTCGACCGGCACCAGAACCACAGCAGGGACGCTCCCGCGCGCAGGCGTGCGCCGTACGGGTCCGCCGCCCCGGCGCTGCCGGTCACGTGGCCGACCTTGTAGACCCAGCCGTCGCGCCCGCGGGCCGTGTCGGGGCCGACGCGCTTGACGTAGAGCCCCGAGGCGTCGGCGACACGGCGCGAGCAGCGCGCGTAGTCGCGCAGGGCGAGCTTCAGCCCCGTGGCGAGCAGCGCCGACAGCGGCGAGCGCGCCGGGACCGCGCAGCGATGGCCGCCGACACGCACCGTGCGCGCCTTCAGCGCGACCGAGCGGGGCGCTTGGAGAACCTTCGCCTTGCCGACGACCATCACGTCCGCGCGCGGCGCGGCCTGCGCGCTCGCCGGGAGCGCGAGCGCCCCGGCGAGCACCGCGATGCGCGCGGCCGTCCTCACGTCGCGGCCCCGACGCGCAGCGACTTCACCGGCGACCGCACGTCGCCCGCCTTGGCGGCCCGGAGCTTCACGGTCCCGGGCTTGCCGAAGCGCAGCGTCACGCGCCCGCGGGCGTCCGAGACGGCCTTCTGCCCGCCACCGCGCACGGTCGCGCCGGGGATCGGCACCGTGGCGCCCGAGCCCGGGTCGAAGGAGTGCAGCACGGTGCCCATCACCCGCAGGGTGACGGCCTTGCCGGGGCCGACGCGCTTGGGCAGGCCCTTGAGGTTGAGCGGCACCTCCGCCTCCGAGCCCTCGCCGTAGGGCGCCTGGTCTACGAGCATGAGCACCTGGTCGCCGGCCCCGAGCTGGTCGGCGCAGACGCCGCCACCGTACTTGTAGCCCTGCCCGCGATCGATCCACTCGGCCCAGAAGTCGCTCTGGGAGTAGTCGTGGGACTCGCCGAGCAGCGTCGTGACGAAGCTGCCGCGGTCCCAGCCGCCGTTCGTGGCCTGTTCGATCGCGGCGCCGGCGCTGGTCGGGCCGCATTCCGCGTTGCCCGGGACGGACTTGCCCGAGAGCGTCACCGTCTTGGGCGCGAGCAGCGTCTTGTTCGCGCCTTCGACGCGGACGGAGACCTTCGGGCCGGCCGCGAGCGCGGCGGGCGCCGCGAGCGCGCTGAGGACGAGGAGGCCGACGGTCAAGCCGGCGCGAGTCTGGTTGTGCAATGGAGCCACCCCTTTCCGCGAGGGTGTGTCGTGCTTCGCGGTCGGAGGAGGTCTCCTGGCTCCCGGGGACGACCCCTCCGCGCCTTCCCAGCGCGCGCTGCGCGCCAGTGGCTGCGGCTCGATGGCCGCGAGCGGTGGGCTTGCCCGGTCACAGTGGCGGGTCCGCGCCGGATTCGCACCGGCTTCCCTGACCACCGACCTTGGACGCCGCCATAGTATCCGTTCAGGCACCCTCATGACCGTCAATCTCACGCGCATCTACACGCGGCTCGGCGACGGCGGCGAGACCCATCTCGGCGACATGAGCCGCGTGCCCAAGACCGATCCGCGCATCGAGGCCTACGGGACGGTCGACGAGCTCAACGCCCAGCTCGGCGTCGCGCTCGCCGCCGGCGATCTGCCCGAGCGCTACGCCGGGTGGCTCGCTCGCGTGCAGAACGACCTCTTCGACGTCGGGGCCGACATCTCGGTGCCCGAGTCCGAGGAGTCGCGCGAGCGGCTGCGGGTCGTGCCCGAGCAGACCGCGTGGCTCGAGCGGATCTGCGACGAGGTCAACGACGAGCTGCCCAAGCTCCGCTCGTTCGTCCTCCCCGGCGGCACGCCGGCCGCGGCGCGGCTGCACGTCTGCCGCACGGTCTGCCGGCGCGCGGAGCGACGCGTGCTCGCCTGCGGCGACGCGGTGAGCGCCGAGTGCGTGCGCTACCTCAACCGGCTGTCGGACCTGCTCTTCATCCTCTCGCGGGGCGCGAACCACGCCGAGGGCGGCGACGCGGAGCCGCTGTGGGAGCCGGGCCGCTACCGGTAGCGGCGCAGCATGCGCGGGTGCCCGCGCGGCCGCTCGACGAGGCGGCGATGGCGGCGGCACGGTCGGCGGGCGCCGCGGAGGCGGGCGTGTGGCTCGCGGGCTGCATCGGTCAGGCACGTCCGGCGGTGCGCTCGCGCGCGGTGGTGATGGAGAACGCCACGGTGCCGTCGGTCATGTCGGTGCCGGAGGTCGCGGCGGCGGTCGACGCCGGGCGCGCACTCGCGGCGCGCAGCGCGGCGAACGGCGTCACCGTGCTCGGCGTCGAGGTCATCGGCCACCGCGCCGAGGTGCCCGCCTGCGCGCTCACGGCACTGCTCACGGGGCGCCCGCCGGGTGCGCTTGCCCGCGGCGGGCTCGTGCGCGCGGTCGAGGACCTGCTGGCGCGCCACGCGGGACAGCTGACCGGTCCGCTGTCGGCGCTGCGACTGGTCGGCGGCGAGGCGATCGCCCGCGCGGTCGGGGTCGCCCTGGGCGCCGGTGAGCAGGGGCTCCCGTTCGTCGCCGAGGGGCTCGGCGCGACGGCGGCGGCGGGGATCGCGCTGCGCATCGAGCCGGCGCTCGCCCCGCGCGTGCGCCTGGCGGGGATCGGGCCGACCGACGCCGAGGCGGCGCTGCGCTCGGCGCTCGTGCTGCGCCCGCTGGTCGACGGCCCGGTGGGAACGAGTGCGGCGCTCGCCACCCTGCGGCGCTCGTTCAGCGCCGCGGGCTGAGCCGCAGGCGCACGTCGTCCAGGCGCGGCGGCGCGGTCATCAGCTGCCAGCCGCGGTCCGAGAGCGCGTAGGCGTCGCCGTTCTCGCGCAGCACGATCAGCGGGCGACCCTCGCTGGTCGTCGCCAGCGGTGCCTGCGAGAGCGGCCACTCGCCGTAGGGGCGCAGCCCGGCGATCGCCCGGCGCACGTCGCGATGGCGCACGCCGCGCTCGAGCAGCGCGCGCACGATCGCCGCCTCGGCGACGTCCTCGACGGAGTACACGTGCGGCTCCTCCGCGGACTGCGAGGCGCGGATGTAGCCGTGCCGCGCCCACTGGCCGATCGTGTTCCCGGACACGCCGGCGATCTCCCCCGCCTCGCCGGCGAGGAAGCGACCGTGGATGCGTGCCGTGATGGAGGCCACGAGCATGGTATGCCTGCTCAGCGCCGCATTCGCAAGCCAAGCCCGGGTAGGCTCGCGGCCGGATCGCGAACCCCCGACGCAGGAGGAGCATCGGATGGCCAACTTGGGCGGCAGCGCCAGCACGGAGATCGACGCCCCGATCGCCGAGGTCTGGGCGGTGGTCGAGGACGTCCTCTCCGCGCCGGAGTGGCAGAACGGGCTCGTCTCGATGACCGCGATCGAAGAGGACGCGGAGGGACGCCCGACGCTCGTCGAGGTCGAGAACGACATCAAGGTCCGCAAGGTCAAGTCCAAGATCCGCTTCAGCTACGACGGGCCGACGCGGCTCTCGTGGAGCCAGGAGAAGGGCGACCTGAAGTCGGTCGACGGCTCGTGGGACCTCGCGGACCTCGGCGGCGACCGGACCGAGGCGACCTACACGCTCGACGGCGACCCGGGCCGCATGATCGGCATGCTCATCCGCGGCCCGGTCGAGGGCGCGATCCGCGGCATGCTCGTCAACGGTCGCCCGGGCGAGCTCAAGCAGCGCGTCGAGGGCTGACCACGGTGACCGTCAAGGCGATCGACCGGCGGATCGGCGGCCGACTGGGGCATCCGTCCGCAGCGACGTGCACCCTCCAGCAATGAGCTCCGAGCAAGTCGCGATCTTGATTCGGACGACCACCACGAACTGGACGACGCAAGCGCCGGCGCGAGGCAATCCAGGCGAAACGGCTCAGGGGGTCTGGAAGTTGATCCAGTCCGGCGTTGCGCTGCACGCCGGGGTGACTCAGACCGGTGGCCAGGTTGGCGAGCCGGCCTGGGTGCTGCTCAACCCCGAGCACGTCGTCCACGTCGTCGAGACCGAACGTTAGGGCGCAGCACTCCCGAGAACGACGAAACCCGCCGTGGAGGCGGGCTTCTCAAGGTACCGCTACGGGGATTCGAACCCCGGTTTCCGCCGTGAGAGGGCGGCGTCCTAGTCCCCTAGACGATAGCGGCGCAGGGGGCCGCGGACCGGCGGCCGCGCGACCTGCAGCAGTGTAGCGACCGGGTCGCCGCGCACCCGGCGTGAGCGGCTATCCTGCGGCACGCGTCTGCGGCTGTGGCGGAATTGGTAGACGCGCAGGCTTCAGGTGCCTGTGGGTGTATGCCCGTGGAGGTTCGAGTCCTCTCAGCCGCATCGAGAAGCCCCGCTCAGGCGGGGCTTCCGTCGTCGATGGCCGCATTGCCTGTTGCGAAAGTAGCTGCTACTTTGTCAACGATGCCTGCGCTCCGTCCCCTCCGCCCCACGCGCGCCGATCAGCAGCGGTTCGTGGATCGCGCGCGCGAGACGCGGGAGCTGCTCGCCGCGGCCGACGGCGGGCGCAACGCGCTGGTGCTCGGGGCCTACGGCAGCGGCAAGTCGTCGCTGCTCGCACACGCCGCGTACGAGCGGCGCGACGCGCCCCGTCGCTGGGTGATCGTCCCCGGCGAGACCGCCGCGACGCCCGCCGCGCTGCTGCTGCGGATCCTCACCGGGCTCGACCAGGCCGCGGCCGAGCGCTGGGAGGCCCGGCTGTCGACCCGCGCGCGCAGCGCCGATCCGCTGCTCGAGCCCGCGCTGATCGCCCAGCTGCTCGACGAGCTCGACGAGCGTGCGCGCGAGACGGTGCTCGCGATCGACGGCGTCGCGCCGGGCGTCGCGCACGCCCTGTTCGGCAGCGCCCGCAACGAGGTCTGGGCGCTGGGCGACACGACCTGGGTCGTCGCGGGCCGGCTCGAGGAGCGCGACCTGCTGCTGCGCCCGCCGGCCGACGCGTTCTTCGAAGCCACGATCGCGCTCGACCCGCTCGCCGACGACGACGCGCGCGCCCTGCTCGAGGCCGCCGGCGAGGACCCGAGCGACGCGGTCCTGCGCGCCGGCGCCGGCATCCCCGCGCAGCTGCTGCGCGCCGCCGCGCTCGCGCGCGAGGGCAAGGCGCCGGCGCGGCTCGCCGCGGCCGCCGCGCCCGCCTCCGGGACCCGCGCGGGGCTGCTGGGCTGGCTGGTCGCCCGCGGCTCGGCCTCGCCCAGCGACCCGGACCTGCTCGAGCAGCTCGGCGTCAGCCGCCAGCGTGCCGCCAAGCTGCTGGCCGAGCTCGCCGACCAGGGCGTCGTGCGGGCGACCGAGGAGCGGCCCGAGGGCACCGGGCGCCCGCGCAAGCGCTACACCCTGACCGCATGAGCTCCGACGTCCTGCACAGGGTCTTCGACGGCCAGGGGTTCGACGGCACGCCGCTCGAGATCGACCTCGCCGCGCTGCACGTCCCCTACGGCGCCTCCGGGCTGAGCGCCGTCGAACCCGCGATCCTCGAGGCCGCCGAGCGACGCGAGCGGATCGGGCTCGCCGGCCCGATCGGCTGCGGCAAGACGAGCATCCTGCGCTACGCGCTCGACCAGCCCGAGCTGCGGGTCGCCCCGATCTGGGTCTCGGTGGCGCGCGACTCCGACGACGTGGTCCTCGACCCCAAGCTGTTCGTCGCCCACGTCGTCCAGCACACGCTGCGAGCGGCGGAGAAGAGCTCGGCGCTCGACCGCGACCTCGCCCGCGAGGTGCTGCAGGCGGCGACGCAGCGCCGCCCCCTCCCCACCACCGCCCGGCGCGCCGCCGGCAAGGTCGCGGCGAAGTTCTGGATCGCCAACGCCGAG